>NZ_BBPH01000103.1 GCF_000787695.1 Paracoccus sp. PAMC 22219
CCATCAAGTTCGCACCAGGACGGTGCATTCTGCTAGTGTTCTGGTCTTGCCCCCGTTTCACCGGACACTCAGGCAGTTGCTGGTTTGAGCTGCGATGAACTCGCGAGGCGAGCGCATCTTCAGCCCTGAATGCGGGTGATTGTCGTTGTAGTCCTCGATCCAGCCTCCGATCCATCCGAGAACGGTTTGGGCGTCTGGTAGCGGCGTCACCTGGACGTAATCGTGCTTGAGCGTCTTCACGAATGCCTCTGACATGCCATTGCTCTGAGGGCTCCGCACCGGGGTGAAGCAAGGCTTCAGACCAAGTTGGCGAGCGAAGATCTGCGTGTCCTTGGCGATGGATCGTTGCAGACCCACCTTGGCACACAGATGCCGTCGGGGGGCGGTTACATCATCAACGCCCATGCCAACCACCACCTCAGACTGACAGAGTGCGCTTGCACTGATGAAAGGAACCAAGACCATGAAATGCCCCGTTGATGGAACGCTGCTCACGATATCAGACCGCCAGGGCGTGGAGATTGACTATTGCCCGACGTACAGGGAAGTCTGGCTCGACCGGGGTGAACTCGACAAGATCGTCAAAATGTGATAGTCTGCTACCGTTCTCGCAGAACCCCGCAGCGACAGTCGTTCGCCGCAGCGCGAACGCGACAGCCGAGCCCGCCGCGACGGAGATCGATATGATGACCGCCCCGACTATGATGACGAACACGATCCGAGCCGCCGCAAGCGTAAATCGATGCTGGGCGAACTGTTCGACTTTTGATCCCCACACCAGATTTCCGCGATAGCGCTGGTAGAACGGTTGCAATCGGGTGCGGGTTATGCCGCATCTCGTGTCTATCCTGCTAACTGAGACGCCGCTTGATTAACACCTTGCATCCGCCGAACTTTTCGTGTGCTGGTGGCTGTAACTTAACTTGGGGTATCGTTTCTTGATGCATGCTGTTTCGTTCCTGAACCGATCAATGATCCTGGCACTGCTCTGGATCGTCTTGACAGGTTCTGCTACAGATGCACTGCCCTATGGCGCCGTCGCGGTCGTGGTGGCGGCGGCGCTCAGCCTGCGGCTCTATCCGGCGGACCGACCGGGCGTCGGTGCCTGGCGCGTGGCAGTGTTCCTGCCGCGCTTTCTGGTGCAGAGCGTGCTTGGCGGTCTGGACGTGGCGCGCCGGGCCTTCGATCCGCGCCTTCCGGTTGGGCCGGGCTGGGTCGAATTGCCCCTGGCCAGCCGCCAGGTCGAAGCTAATGTGCTACTGGGCGGGGTTGTCAGCATGCTGCCCGGTACGCTGGCGGCCGGTCCCGGCGACGGCGATGGCGCGATGGCGCTGCATGTGCTGAACCTGCCCAGCTTTGCCTCGGCAGATTTTCACTCCCAGGAACAACGGATCCTCGGCCTATTTGGTCCCCGGGTCATCGCATCCGAGGCTCCGCATGGCTGACTGGTTCACGCTCGCCGCTATCTTCCTTTTGCTGACTGTCGCTGCGGCACTCCTGCGCTGCTGGCGCGGACCCGGCCCGGTCGAGCGGATCATGGCCGCCCAGCTGGCCGGTACCGGCGTGATCGGCGTCGCGGTGGTGCTTGGTGCGGCGCGCGAAAATGCGGCCTTTCTCGACGCGGCGCTGATCGGCACGCTGTTGGCGGCAGTCGCGGTCACCGCTTTCGTTCGGGTGGCCGCCGTGCCGCCGAAGCCTGACGCGGAGGACCGGGGATGATCTGGACCGAACTTTTGGTGCTGGCGCTGCTTGGCACGGGCCTTGGGTTCTATGCCGCAGGCTCGCTGGGATTGTTGCGCTTTCCCGACACGGCATCGCGGCTGCATGCGCTGACCAAGGCCGACAACGTCGGTCTTGGGCTGGTCGCGCTGGCGGCGGCGATCCACTGGGGTTCGGGCGCGGTGGCGGCCAAGCTTGCGCTGGTCTGGCTTCTTGCGGTGATCGCAGCCGGCACCACCTCGCAGCTTCTGGCGCGGCGGGTGCGCAAGAACGAGGAGCCCGACCGCAGATGAGCGGTGCCTTCGACCTCATCCTGTGCCTGATGATCCTCGGCACGGCGGGTATCGCGCTGTTCGTGCGCGACGCGCTGGCGGCGATCGCCTTCTTCATCGCCTTCGGCAACCTGATGGGGCTTGCCTGGCTCAGCCTTGGTGCGGTGAACGTGGCCCTGGCCGAGATAGCCATCGGCGCCGGTGTCACCGGCATCCTCCTGATCCTGGCGCGGGCGCGGCTCCTGGCGCTGGGCGATCCGGTGCATAGCGGCGACACACCGACCTGGCTGTGGCTCGGGGCCTTTGCGGCCTGCACCAGCTTTGCCGTGCTGCTGGCGGCCACGGTGTTGTCGATCACCCCGGAAAGCGGGCTGGACCGGGTGGTCGCACCGCTGATGCCAGGGCTTGGCATCGAGAACCGGGTGACCGGGGTTCTGCTGGCTTTTCGCGCCTATGACACGCTTCTGGAAAGCTTCGTCCTGCTGGGCGCGCTGGTCGCGGTCTGGTCGCTGGCACCTGCGCGGGCCTGGCCGGGCCGACCGGCGGAACCCCGCATGGCCGACGGACAGATGCATCAGGTTGCCGGGGCCTCCGGGCGGGTTCTGCTGCCCGTGGCGCTGGTGATGGCGGCCTATCTGGTCTGGGCCGGGTCCGACCTGCCGGGCGGAGCCTTCCAGGCGGGAACCGTGCTTGCGGGCGGGCTGATGCTGGCGGCGATGGGCGGGGCCATCGGCCTGCCACGCAGCGACCGGCCGCTGTTGCGCGCTGCCTTGGTGCTGGGGCCGCTGGTCTTTCTGGCGATCGGGCTGGGCGGCATCGCGGCGGGCGGATTCCTGATCTATCCCAAGGGCTTGGCTAAGGCGCTGATCGTGACCATCGAATACACGCTGTTCCTGTCGATCGGGGTGACGCTGGCACTGCTGGTGGCCGGGCCGCCGGTGGCCGATTCCCCTGTCCCGGACGCGGGCGGAAACGGCTGAGATGGAACTCCTGGCACCCGAACCGGTCTCCGCCGGTCATATCTACGCGGTGACGGGGGCAATCCTGACCGCACTCGGGTTCTACGCCTTCATCGTCCGGCGACATGCCTTGCGTCAGCTTCTCGCGGTCAACGTGGTCGGAGCGGGCGTCTTTCTGATCCTGGGCGGTCTCGGCCGCGGGCCGGATGCCATTGACCCGATGCCGCAGGCGCTAGTGATCACCGGCATCGTCGTTGCGGTGGCACTGACCGCCTTTGGCGCGGCGATGATCGTGCGGCTGGCCGAAGCACCTCGGTCCCCAGATCAGGCAAAGCCGGAAAGCCGGACGCATGAACCTGCTTGGCCTTCTGGTGGCGGTGCCGCTTGGCTTCATGGTGGCGGCGCTCTTGCTGCGTGGCAGCGGTCGCTGGCTGATCCTGGCGGCGGCACCGGTGATGGCGGGGCTGGCGCTGTGGCTGGCGCTCCTGCCGCCGGGGACAACGCTGCTGGTCGGCAACTGGGACCTGCCGCTGGGCATCCTTCTGCGCGCCGACGGGGTCGCGCGGCTGATGGTACTGGCGGGCGCACTGGTAATCGGTGCCATCGGGCTGCATGCGCTGGTCGATCCGCCGGGCGGCAATGATGGCGGCGCGGCCACGGCCGAGACATTCTGGCCACTCCTCTACCTGATGTGGGCCGGGGCCAATGCGGGTTTTCTGACCACCGACCTTTTCAACCTCTACGTCACGCTGGAGATGGTCAGCCTGGCAGCCGTGGCGCTGGCCGCGATGGGGTCGCTTGCGGCGGCGCTGCGCTATTTCATGATCGCGATGCTGGGCTCGCTGGCCTATCTTCTGGGCGTGGCGCTTCTGGTGGCGAATTACAACACGGTCGACGTGACCCTGCTGGCACAGGTCGCGCGCCTCGATCTGGCGACGGTCATGGCGCTGGGGCTGATGACGGCGGGGCTTCTGATCAAGGCTGCGCTCTTTCCCATGCACGGCTGGCTGCCGCCCGCCCACGCCGCCGCCCCCGCTCCGGCCAGCGCGCTTTTGTCGGCGATTGCGGTCAAGCTTGGCTTCGTGATCCTGTTGCGCCTGTGGTTCGAGGCTTTCCCGGCCATCACCGGCTCTGCCGCCCTGCATGTGCTGGGTGGCCTGGGTGCGGCGGCGGTGATCTACGGGTCGATCCAGGCGATGCGGCAGGACCGGCTGAAGCCGCTGGTGGCCTATTCGACGGTGGCGCAGGTCGGCTATCTGTTCCTGGCCTTTCCGCTGGTCGCCGGGGCGGTCGAGCCTTCCAGCGCTTGGGCCGGGATGACGCTGCACGGCGTGGCGCATATGCTGGCCAAGGCGGCAATGTTCCTTGCGGCAGGGCTGATGCTGAAGGCTGCCGCCGGTGACCGGATCGCCGATCTGGGCGGACTGGCGCAGGCTATGCCCCTGACCGTGACCGCCTTCGGCCTTGCGGCGGTGTCCCTGATGGGGCTGCCGCCCTCGGGCGGGTTCACCGCCAAGTTCCTGCTGCTAAGCGCAGCAATCGAGCAGGGCGCGTTCCTTTATGCCGGAGTGCTGGTGGTGGGTGGCCTTCTGGCAGCGGTCTATCTCTTTCGGGCGCTGTCGGCCTGCTTTGCCCCGTTGGCTGGCGCGGGACCTGATACCGCGTCGCGCGGCCCGGTGACCGGCGGAGTGAAAGCCGTGGCACCGCTGACGCTGGCGGGACTGGCGATCGTTATGGGATTTGCCGGCACCGCGCTGGTCGACGTCTCGGCCATTGAGGTACCCTGGGCCACGCCCACGGTGATCCAACCGGAGGTCGCGCCATGATGACCTTCGCGCCGCTGCTTTTGGTGTTCCTGCCGCTGGTCGCCGCCGCGGTCAGCTTTGCCTTGCCAGAGCGGCTGTCCTCCTGGCGCAACGCGGCCAACCTCGGCGTGGCCTTTACCAAGCTGCTGGTAGTAGCCTACCTGCTAAACGCGACTGAGGCCGGTCTGGTGTTTGAATGGCGCTACGAGTTCCTACCGGACAACGATCTTGTGCTGCGGCTGGACAAGCTTGCGCTCTTGTTCGTGACTCTGTCGGTGTTCTTGTGGCTGATGACCACGATCTATGCCATCGCGTATTTCGACCGCGGGCCGAACCTGTCGCGGTTCTTCGGCTTCTTCAATCTATGCGTTCTGGCGGCGACCGGCGTGGCGATGTCGGGCACCGCGATCACCTTCTTCCTGTTTTACGAACTGCTGACGCTGGCGACCTGGCCGCTGGTCGCGCATAAGGGCGACGATAAGTCGCTGCGCGCGGGGCGGATTTACCTTTCCTACACGCTGGCGGGCAGCGTTGCCTTCCTAGCCGGGATCCTGTGGCTGCAGTCGCTGGTCGGGGCGATCGAGTTCGCCGCGCCGCCGGACCTGACCGGCATCCCCGCGCTGACCCTGACGCTGATCTTCATCCTGTGCATCGGCGGGCTGGGGGTGAAGGCCGCGATCTTCCCCCTGCATGGCTGGCTTCCCGAGGCAATGGCCGCCCCCGCCCCGGTCAGCGCGCTTCTGCACGCCGTCGCAGTGGTCAAGGCCGGAGCCTTCGGCATCGTGCGGATGATCTATGATGTCTACGGCATCGGCACCGTGGCCGACCTGGGGCTGGGCCTGCCGCTGGCGGCGCTGGCCTCGGTCACCATCCTTTACGGCTCGGTCCGCGCCTTGATGCAGACCGATCTGAAGAAGCGGCTGGCCTATTCCACGGTGAGCCAGGTCAGCTACATCATCCTTGGCGCCAGCCTGATCGGGCCATATGCCGTGATCGGCGGGCTGGTGCATCTGGTGCATCAGGGGATCATGAAGATCACCCTCTTCATGTGCGCCGGCGCGCTCGCGAACCGCATGGGGATCAAGGCGATTGCCGATCTGGACGGGGCGGGCCGCCTGATGCCGGTGACGATGGCGGCGTTCTCGGTCGGCGCGCTGGGCATGATCGGGCTGCCGCCGGTCGCGGGCTTCATCTCGAAATGGTATCTCGGGATCGGCGCGCTGCAATCGGACGCGGCCTGGGTGGTGGCGGTGCTGGCGGGCTCGTCGCTGTTGAACGCCGCCTATTTCCTGCCGCTCCTCTATCGCGCCTGGCTGTTGCCGCCCCCTGCGGACCGTCCCGCCATCCGCGAACTGGCCACCACGCGCGACCGGATGCTGATCCTGCCTGCAGCGGTGACTGCCCTGGTGTCGCTGGGGGCGGGCATCTTCGCCTCGCTGCCATTCAGCCCGCTGGCCTGGGTCACCCTGATCGCCGAGGGGGGCTACCTGCGATGACAGCCGACCTGTCGCTGCTCTTGCCGCTGGCTGTCCTGTGGCCGATGCTGCTAGCGAGCCTCTCCCTCTTGCCGGGCTGGGGCCCGCGCATGGTGACGCTCTTGCCGCTCGGCCCGCTACCGGGGTTGGCGGCCGCGGTCATCACCCCGCGCGACACCCCGGTCGCGCTGCCGGGGATCCTGCTGGACGGCGGGCTGGAACTGACCGGGACCGGTGCGCTGTTTCTGGGCGGGGCGGCGCTGCTGTGGTTCTGGGCCGGGGTCTACGCGGCCTTCTACCTGCGGCACGACGGCCGGCCCACGTCTTTCGCGCTGTTCTGGAACCTGGTGCTGGCCGGCAATCTTGGCGTCTTCATCGCCGCAGACATCATCAGCTTCTACGTCTTTTTCGCGCTGGTCTCGCTGCTGGCCTATCCGCTGGTGATCCATGACCGCAAGCCCGCGTCGATGCGGGCGGGCACCGTCTATCTGGTGCTGGCCGTGCTGGGCGAGGTGGCGATCCTGGTCGGGCTGATGCTGGCCTCTTACGGCGCGGGCGGAGCATCGGGATCGAGGCGGTGCGCGCCGCCCTAGCCCTGCCTTCGACGCATCCTGCGGCACTCGGGCTTCTGATCGCGGGCTTCGGGATCAAGGCCGGGCTAATGCCCTTGCATGTCTGGCTGCCGGTGGCGCATCCGGCGGCACCGGTGCCGGCCTCGGCGGTGCTCTCGGGCGCCATCGTCAAGGCCGGGATCTTCGGGCTTGTGGCGTTCCTGCCGCTGGGCACGCCGGCACTGGGGGCGGGAACTGTCCTGATGATTCTGGCCTTCACTGGGCTGTTCCTTGCGGCGCTGCTGGCGCTGGGGCAGGCTGGGGCGAAGTCGGTGCTGGCCTATTCGACCGTCAGCCAGATGGGGCTGGTCATGGGCGTGCTGGGCTATGCCCTGGCGCAAGGCAGCGCGCCCGCCACGCTGCTGCCGGCGCTGGCACTCTTCACGCTGCATCACGGGCTGGCCAAGGGGGCGCTGTTTCTTGGCGTCGGGCTGGCCCCGACCTGCGGCCGGGCCTGGCGCTGGGGGCTCATGGCGGTACTGGCGGTGCTGGGCCTGTCGCTGGCCGGGGGCCCGCTGCTGGCCGGGGCGCTGGTCAAGTCGGCGCTGAAGGACCCGGCCGGGGCCCTTGGCGCGACGCTGATCGGGCTGTCGGCGCTGACCACTGCGCTGGCGATGGCGCGCTATCTGGCGGTTCTGCCACGGTCGAAACCGCGCCGCCGCCCGCCGGTCCTGATGGCGCTGGCGTTCCTTGCGCTGGCGGGCGCGGCGCTCTGGCTGCCCTGGCTGCTCTACGCCGATCTTGCCGACAAGTCCCCGCTGGCGACGGATCTGCGCGCGCAGATCACCGATGCCTGGCCGCTGGGCCTGGCGGTGCTGCTGATCGCCGGGGCCGCCGCGGTCGGGCTGAAACCGCCCGCCCTGCCCGAAGGCGATGCCCTCGGCCCGGTGCAGCGCCGGGCCGCAGCCCTGACCGTCGCCGCCCGGGCCGCCATGCGCGCCGGATCACGGTCCCTGCGCCGGTCGCGTCCGAAGCCGCAGACGGTCATCGCCGAGGACTTGGACCGCGTCGAGGACATCTTCCGCGAAGGTGCCGCCGCTGCGATCCTGCTGCTGGCCGTCACCGGTGCGATCCTGGCCTCCGTCCTGATCTGAGGCGACCCCGCGCTTCGACCCCTGCGGACCACTGTGCGACGAACCCGCCATCGACCGGCACCACCGCGCCGGTCATGAACCCGGCCTCGGGCGAGCAGAGCTAGACGATCAGGCCCGCCACCTCGCCGGGAGCGCCGATGCGGCCCATCGGGTGCAGCCCGTCCATCATCTGGCGGCTGGTCATCTTGCCCCCGTCGCCTGTTCGGCCAGCGAATCGAGCATCCGGGTGTCGATCCCGGCCGGGCAGACCGAATTCACCCGGATCCCCGACTTGGCATATTCAAGTGCTGCATTGCGGGTCAGCCCGTTCACCCCGTGCTTTGCTCCGACATAGGACGCAAGGCCCGGAAAGCCGATCAGCCCGGCGACCGAGGACAGATTGACGATGGCCCCCCGTCACCGCCCTGGGCCAGCATCTGGGTGATCTCGGCCTGCAGGCACAGGAAGGTGCCCTTCAGGTTGACCGCGATGATGCGGTCGAAATTCGCCTCGGTCTGCTCGATGAAGGGCGCGATCGTGCCTTCGATGCTGGCGTTATTGCAGGCACAGTCCAGCCGACCATAGGCCGCGACTGTGGCGGCGACCAGCGCCTGGACATCGGCTGCAACCGACACGTCGGCGCGCAGGAAACATGCCTCGCCGCCCCTGGCGCGGATCAGCGCCGCGGTTTCCTCGCCGCCCCCGGTCTCGACATCCGAGACCATGACCCTTGCCCCTTCGGCGGCGAATTTCAGCGCCGTCGCGCGCCCGATCCCCGCCGCAGCGCTGGAGACCAGCGCGACCTTTCCAGCCAGCAATGCCATGTCCGATTACTTTCGTTCCGGTTTGCGTTGCCGCGATGCTGCCATAGCCGGTATCGACCAAGCCTGACATGGATCAAGCAGGCGCCGGATTTCCGCGTTTTCGCCTGGACGTCCGGAAAGGCTTGCCTTTGCGGCGAATAGCGCAAACCCTCACTAGATGATCGAGACGCTTCTTCTGGCAACCAATTTCGCCCGGCAGTCGGTGGCGGCGCTGGACCGGGCATTGTTGCTGTAGCGCGGCCATGCCGAGCGGATCAGCATGCTGCATGTCGTGGACCCCGAGGTATCGGCCGCGCTGGTCTTGGGCGACGGTGGTACCGAGCCACCGGTCATGACCGAGTGGCTCGACGCCCGCCAACCCGCCGACGCCGTGCGCCCCGAGATGCTGATCCGCAAGGGCGAACCCCATACCGAAATTCTTGCGGCCGCCGAGGCGGGCGACCACGATCTGATCGTGCTTGGCGCGTCGCGGTCGCGCGGGCCTCTGGCGGGGCTTCTGGGGACAACGATCCAGCGGGTGCTGCGCGGCAGCACCCGTCCCGTGCTGTCGGTGCGACAGCAGCCGCAGGGCCCCTACCGGCGCGTCCTCATCGCCTCCGACCTGTCGGACCCCGCCGATCTCGCGGCCCAGACCGCACTGTGGCTAGGGGTTCTGGATAGCGCGCGCATCCGTCTTGTCCATGCGACCGGTGGCGATGCAGCTGCGGCCGCAGATACCGCGCCCGAGGCCGGCCTGCGCGCCCTTGCCGCGCGCCTTGACCCTGTCCCGTCCGACCGGATCGAGGTATCGGTGCTGCTGGCCGTGTGTTGATTTCCGCTGAGAACTGAGCCGGGTTTGGAGTGAACCCCATGGGGTGGACGACATCGCACCATTCGAACTAAGCCGCTTTCTGGGCAAACAGGGTTTCGAATTCCTCTGGGGTTCTGTAGCCGAGGGCTGAGTGAAGCCTTCTCGTGTTGTAGATCTGCTCAATGAAGATCGGCAAGCGGACTGCCACATCGGCAAAAGTCTCGTAACCGGCTCGATAGACCTCCTCGACCTTCTGGGTCTTCATAAAGCTATGAGCCTGCGCGTTATGATAAGGATTGCCGTCGCTGCTCATCGAACGGCGCAAGCCTGAAGCAGCGAGGGCGTCCCAATAGCTTTAGGATGCGTACTGACAGGCGCGATCCGTATAATGAATGCAGCCCTTGGAAGGCTTTCTGGTCATGACGGCCGCGCGCAGAGCTGCGAGTGCCAGTTCCGTATCCAGATGCTGTGACAATCCATAGCCTATGACTTTGCGGCTACAGGCATCCAGGATGGCGGCCAAATAGCAGAAGCCTGTGACGACGCGGATGTAGGTGAAATCCGCGACCCAGACCCTGTCAGGGCGATCGGGAATGAGGTTGCGATACAGGTTGGGAAAGATTGGAGAGTCATGCCGGCTGTCAGTCGTACGCACAGAGCGCTTGCGGGGCTTGATGCCCAGTCCCGCTACTCGCATGCCCCGTGCTACCCTTTTGTGATTGATTGCAAAACCACGGCGCCGAAGCTGGTGAGTCACGCGTCTATAGCCATAGCAGGGTAGCTTATCCTGGACATCTTCGATGATGGCGGTGAGTTCGCCGTCTGTCAGCTCGAGGGTCCTGGCATAGCGGTAGTAGTAGTAGGTGCTGCGCGGCAGGTTCATGGCTTTGCACCCCCGTCTGACGGAGCAGCCAAGGGGCCGCTGATCACGAAGAATCTTTCGCTGCCGCCCGCGGTCCACATCCGTGGTGTTTTTTCAAGATCCAGCTCCATCGTGAGCTGACCCATCTTCCGCTCGAGCGCGGCAATGCGAGCTTCATACTCTGCAATGACACCGGCCTTGGCTTCCTCGTCGTTCAAACCCCCCGGTCATATTGCGTAAGCCATAGCTGAATGAGGTTGGCGGAAAGATTGTGGCTGCGCTGCGCATCGCGCCGCCCAAGAGCGCCGGTGCGGGTGTCTTGGCAAAGCCGCAGCTTGAACGGCGTGGAATGCCGGCGGTAGGGACCTCGTGGTGTCATGGGCCTTCTCCAATCAAGGCCCGTCCAGCGTATCAGCTGTGGTCCAGCCCATGCAGTTCACTCCAGTGGCCAGGAGATTTCCACTGAGAAGTGACCTATGTTTGAACGCGCCCTGGCTTTGGAAGCGGGGACAACGGAGTAATTGACATGGCGCTACTGAGTGTGATCCGACGCTGGGGGCTGCGGGATCGGCTGTCCATCCGGGAGATTGCGCGGCGGACGGGGCTGTCGCGGAACACCATCCGCAAGTATCTTCGGGCAGGCACGGTGGAGCCGGCGTTCCGGACGCCGGATTGGCCGAGCAAGCTGGATCCGTTCGCGGACAAGCTGTCGGCGTGGCTGAAGACGGAAGCTGGCAAGTCGCGCAAGAAGCGGCGAACGCTGAAGCATCTCCACAAGGAGCTGGTCGCTCTGGGCTACACCGGTTCCCACAACCGTGTCGCGGCCTTCGCGCGGCAGTGGAAGGCCGATCACCAGTGCGAGGAGCAGAGCGCCGGCCGCGGCACCTTCGTCCCGCTGGTGTTTCAGCCCGGGGAGGCCTTCCAGTTCGACTGGAGCGAGGACTGGGCGACGATCGCGGGCGAGAACACGAAGCTCCAGATTGCCCACATCAAGCTGTCTCACAGCCGGGCATTCCTGCTGCGGGCCTATCTGCTGCAGACGCACGAGATGCTGTTCGATGCTCACTGGCACGCGTTCCGGGTGTTCGGCGGGGTACTAGGGCGGGGCATCTACGAAAACATGAAGACCGCCGTTGACCGGGTCGGCCGGGGCAAGGTCCGGAGGGTCAACACGCGGTTCCTGGCGATGACCAGCCACTACGTCTTCGAGCCTGAGTTCTGCAACCCGGCAGCGGGCTGGGAGAAAGGGCAGGTCGAGAAGAACGTGCAGGATGCCCGGCACCAGATCCTTCAGCTGATGCCGGACTTTTCCGGATCTGGCGGCGATGAACGCCTGGCTCGAGGAACGCTGCATCGAGCAGTGGGCGCGCCTGCCGCACGGCATGCTGCCGGGCACGATCGCTGAGGCTTGGGCTGCGGAACGGGCTGCGCTGATGCCGACACCGCCGACCTTCGACGGCTTTGTCGAGCAGAGCAAGCGGGTCTCGCGTTCCAGCGCTTTCATATTCTCGGCAATCTCACTCGGGATACCGGCGCGCCTGCCGCTGTCGATTTGGGCCTTCTTGACCCACTCGTTCAGGGTTTGTGCGGTGTAGCCGATCTTCGCCGCGATCGACATAACCGCCTGCCAGCGCGACTTATGCTGGCCCTCGGTGTCGAGAGCCAGCCGCACTGCGCGCTCGCGGACCTCAGGGGAAAACTTGTTCGTCGTCTTGCTCATCATGCTCCATCCTACTCAAGAGTTGGAGTCTCCGGCAGACCCGGCGCAGTTCAGTGCCCACCCGGTCCTCCTATGTGATCGCCGTCGTGACCGAGGGCGAACGGACGGCCGCCGCCAGCTTCACCTCGGTGCCACGCAGCCTTGCCGCCGCGGTCAGTCCCTCGATCGCGGGGGCAATGATGGGGGCGGGATGGCTGGCCGTACCGTTTCTCGTCTGCGGCGGGCTCAAGATCACCTACGACCTGCTGCAGCTGCACCAGTTCCGCCACATCCGCGCCCCGGAGGAGTGCTAGGCGCAGTCCCCCGCTCAGGCCGCCTTGGGCCAGCGGCGGTGCAGATCGTCGATGACGACAGCATGGGCATGGTGGGGCCGTGTTCGGCCAGATGCGGATGGTCGGGCGGCAGGTCCGGGTGGACATGCGGCAACACGGTCAGGTCATCGGCGGGCCACAGGCGCAGCACCGCCACCAAACTGGCCGCCCGGATCCCCGCCAGCACCAGCGCCGCGACCGACAGCCCCGCGCCCGCGCCCGCGCCGATACAACCCGCCAGTGGATACGTGACCAGCCAGCAGGCGTGTGAAAACGCGAGTTGTGCGGCAAAGACCGCGCCCCGGTCGGCCTCGCGCGCGGAGCGGTTGATGAAGCGCCCGATGGACGTCCGGGTCAGCGAAAAGCCGAAGCCGATGGATGGCTCCAGGGGCGATCAGGCCTGTCAGGTTAAACAACCAACAAGCCCAGAACAAAGGCCAGCCGATCAACTACGCCCGCGGACGGGAAGAAGCTGCGGGTAAGTAAGGGCAGCATCGAGGCCCCCTTTGCCGGCGAGCACGGCTGGTTCTGGCGCAACCGCGACGCCGCCGCCGTCACCATCACGCTGAAATTGCGCGGCACCTAGGTCATCGAGACCTAATGAGAAGGGCTTCGGTCATCGGCAGCCTGGTCCGCTGGTGGCCAACCCGGACCTTCCGTCGCACCGGCGGGAGATTTCAGCGCAACATTTTGCGCCAATGCCCAACGGATCCTGCAGGCCGCGTTAACCGGCCTGCTCGTATCCCGTGGGCCAAGTTGGCGCTGGCATCTCTTTTTGCCAAAGATTCTTCGAGCCCTGCAAGTTTAGCTGTCCAGCCCGAAATGAGGCTTCGCTTCCCTGACTGCCACCTTCCCCGCCTACCGCACCCCATACGCCGTCGCCAGTGTACATCCTGATGGCCACCAGGGTGCAGTGTGAGAATCACCATTGAAACGGGCATTGCAGATTAGTCGCCAACCGGGACGCACAGCGACCTGTGCAGGCCGCCAGCATGGCGCCCCAAGCGAAAGCCTGGAGCCAGGACCAAGCTGCCGTATCGCCACAGGCGCCTGCTTAGTCGTTCAGCCAGACCTTAATTACCGCCGAGAAGTGCCAGCCGATCCAGACGGATAGGACGGACAGGACCAGGCCCAGTGCCACAATCCGCCCAAATACCGGCGATCGTGAGCGGAGGGCAAGCACAAGTCGTACCATGGCATTGACCGTCAGGGCAGCCGCCAAGGGCATCACGGCCTCACCCGCCGGCATCTGGCCTGCAGCCACCAGTGAGGCTAGAGCGACGGCAGCCGAACTTGTGCTGATCAACCCGGCCAGGGCCGCTGACAGCAGTACGGCCTCGGTACCAAACCGATCG
Source organism: Paracoccus sp. PAMC 22219 (assembly GCF_000787695.1). Lineage (GTDB taxonomy): Bacteria > Pseudomonadota > Alphaproteobacteria > Rhodobacterales > Rhodobacteraceae > Paracoccus. The sequence goes on from NZ_BBPH01000103.1 coordinate 13,777, forward strand.
TTCAGCATCGCAGAGATCAGGATGACCGCTGTCACGGTCAAAGCGAACTTCACCGCGTCCTTGACGCTAAAGATCCGCGAGGGCAATTCGATCCCCGCCGGCTCGCCCCCTTTTCGCGTAGCCAGGTAGACCAGCAGGGCGCTGAAGATCAGCACGACCACGGTCGGTACCACCAGCACCGGCAATGCCAGGGCGAACAGGGACGGGCTGACCAGGCCCAGCACCATGCCGGTCTGCACCAGCGACGACACCGAAGACAAGGTGGCCCCCGCCGCCGCTGGCTGGATGAAGCGGACGGCCGTATCACCCGGTGCGTCGACCTTGCGGCCCATCTCGACCACGGTGGCCGTCGAGGACACGAAACCCGACAGGAACCCCGAAAGTGGCAGGCCAAGCCGGTCGCCGAAGACCCGGGTGCAGATGTGACTGACCGCCCCGATGACCATCACCAGGATGACGATGACAAAGATGGCGCGCGCATTGATCGCACCGTCCGGCCCGAAGCCGGTATCGGGGATCACTGGCAGGATGATCAGACCTGAGACGCCAAGGATCAATCCGTCGCGCATCTCGAAGTCGTTCAGGACCGAGCGGCTGAAGTCGCGCAGGGCCGACCGTGCCGCCAGCAGGGTGACGACCAGCACCCCCGACGCGGCGGCAAGGAACGTATGCTCGACCGACAACCCACCCAGAACCACGACCAGCACCAGCGCGAGGCTGGTGGTCATTCCTGCCTGCCGGTCCGGCTGCGACAGATGTGCGACCGCCCGCAGGACGCCCACCGCGGCCAGCGCCACCGCCAGCAACGGCAGCCCGCCCGCATACTGGCTGAGTGCGCCAATCAGCGAGGCGAGCGAGAAGGTCCTGACCCCGATCGGGGCCGGACCGCCGTTCTCGCCCCCGTTGCGCTCGCGCTCGATCCCGATCAGAAGACCGATGCCGAGTGCCTCGAGCAGCAGCAGGGCCTGACTTGCTTCTTCCATCATCCGATCACTGCGCCCTTCCGACTCGGCTCAGGCCATCGGGCGCGCCGCGCTTTGACCATTCCTCACTGCGCCTGCGGCCACAAGACCATCCACGCCGATATCAGGCCGCGACCAGGACGACCACGACCAGGGCCAGCAGCGGGCCGACGCAGGCGACCATGAAGATGTCGGCATAGGCCTGACGATGGGTCAGCCGGCAGACGCTGAGGGCGTTGTTGCGTAACTCACGCCTGGGGCATGATTGTCCCTTCCCCTTTTGGCCTCAGTCCACACGAATGATTTCGGCCGTTCCGAGGGCCGAGAAGCGGTTCATCAGTGTGACGCGGATCTGGATTTCGGGGGTCTGGCGATCGGGGTCTCTTGCCGCGATGCGTTCACCGAAGGCCTTGAGGCACCGCATCTTCGCTTCGATCCGACTTCGGACGTGGTATCCCGTCCATCGCTTCCAAAACGCCCTGGCATAGTGCCGGGTGGCACGCAGGGTTTCGTTTCGGGCGATCGCGGCAGGGCAGTCCTCTTTCCAACATCGGCCGTTCTTCCGGATAGGGATGATCGCGGTGGCCTCGCGGCGACGCCATCCATCGGTTGGACTTCGTAACAACCGGCAAGGACGTGCTACGCCCCGGAGGCTGCATCGCTGCACACGAGGTAACGTCGATCTACCTTCTTGACCTTGCCATCACCCGCAATCTATTTCCTTGCGCATGGGGCCTGCGACCGCCCCACGAGGCGTCAGCCGAAGTTCGCGTTCCATTGAAACCTTCACGGGAGGAACGCCCATGCCTGCGCCCAATGCGATTTCCATCGACAAACTTGCCCGGATCTTCGGCACGCCGCGCGCGCCGGTCATTCTGGATGTCCGGTCCGATACCGACTTCGCTGCCGATCCGCGGCTGGTGCCGGGGACCATCCGCGCGGATGACCGTGCGCTGGCCGATCTGCCGCCGCTGCCGCCCGGTCTTGTCCTCGTGCTCTGCCAAGCGGGTCATCGTCGCAGTCAGGGTGCTGCGGCGTGGCTGCGCGCCGAAGGACGCCCGGCCGAATACCTGGAAGGTGGTTTTGTCGCGTGGCGAGAGGCAGGCTTGCCTTTGATTCGGACGGACCATTTGCCCCCGCGCGACGGGCAGGGCCGCACAGTCTGGGTCACCCGCGCGCGACCCAAGATCGACCGGATCGCCTGCCCGTGGCTGATCCGCCGGTTCGTCGATCCCCGTGCGGTAATCCTGTTCGTGGCGCCGGCCGAAGTTTCGGGTGTGGCCGAGCGCCATGAGGCTGCGCCGTTCGACATCGAGGATGTCTTTTTCAGCCATAGGGGCGATCTGTGCAGTTTCGACGTGATGCTGGCTGAACTGGGCCTGTCCGTTCCGGCGCTGGACCGACTGGCCGTGATCGTGCGGGCTGCCGATACGGCACGGCTAGACCTGGCACCCGAAGCAGCGGGGCTGCTGGCCGTCTCCCTTGGCCTGTCGCGCATGTATGCCGACGATCTGGAGCAGTTGGAGGCGGGAATGCTGGTCTATGACGCGCTCTATCGGTGGGCGCGTGACGCGACCGGCGAGACCCATAACTGGCCCACCAACAAGTCGAGGGCAGAATGATGACGACCCGTCCCTATCCTACCCTTGCCGAGGCCACCCGCATTTGGGCGCGCATTGGCCTGCTCAGCTTTGGCGGTCCCGCAGGCCAGATCGCCTTGATGCACCGCGTGCTGGTCGAGGAACAAAAATGGCTGGGCGAGCGGCGGTTCCTGCACGCGCTGAACTACTGTATGCTGCTGCCCGGCCCCGAGGCGATGCAGCTGGCCGTCTATATCGGCTGGCTGATGCACCGGACACTTGGCGGTATCATCGCGGGGTTGCTGTTCGTACTGCCCGGTGTCGTGGCGATTATGGGTCTGTCGTGGATCTATGCGATCTGGGGCAATACTGGCGTGCTGGAAGGGCTGTTCTTCGGGCTCAAGGCCGCAGTGCTGGCCATCGTCGTGCAGGCGATCATCCGCATCGGGTCGCGCGCCCTGAAGAACCCTACGATGATCGGCATCGCCGCTGCGTCCTTTGTTGCCATCTTCGCATTTGGGGTGCCGTTTCCGGTCATCATCCTGACCGCAGCGGTCGCGGGATATCTGGGCGCGCGGTCCGGGCTAGCCGCATTTCAAGGCGGCGGTGGGCACGGCAAGATGGGCGGCACCCAGGTCGAAGATGCCGATACCTTGCTGGGAGAGGGCACGCCCGATCACACACGGGTCAGCGCGGGGTGGGCGGCCCGCATCTCGGTCGTGTTCCTAGGGCTCTGGTTGCTGCCAGTGGCAGCGCTGTTCCTAATGCTTGGGCCGCAGAACGTGTTCTCTCAGATTGCCGGGTTCTTCAGCGTGATGGCGGTGGTGACCTTTGGCGGTGCCTATGCGGTGCTGGCCTATGTCGCCCAGCAGGCGGTCGAGACCTATGGCTGGCTGGCCCCCGGGGAAATGCTGGACGGGCTGGGCATGGCCGAAACCACCCCGGGGCCGTTGATCATGGTGACGCAGTTCGTGGGCTTCATGGGAGCGCTGCGCGAGGCGGGCAGCCTGCCGCCGCTGCTGGCCGCGACCCTGGGCGGGCTGCTGACCACCTGGGTCACATTCCTGCCGTGCTTCCTGTGGATCTTCCTGGGCGCGCCCTTCATCGAACACCTGCGCGACAATCACGCGCTGAGCGCCGCGCTGACGGCGGTGACAGCGGCGGTGGTGGGGGTGATCCTGAACTTGGCGCTGTGGTTCGGGCTGCACGTGCTGTTCGGCCAGCTGCG
>NZ_BBPH01000102.1 GCF_000787695.1 Paracoccus sp. PAMC 22219
GACGCGAAGGGCGGAAAGCGGACCGATGGCGGTGCAGCATGCCGACGGCGGCACTGGGCTAAAGCAGACCCTCATCATGCCGGACGCTAGGTGAGCGCTACCAGCGAGAAAATGGGCGGAGAGCCGACCCACGGCAGGGCAGCAGGGCAGCAGAAGCATTGAGCCAGAGCGGTCATTCCTTTATCGCACAGCATTCCTGAGAAAGGACCAGCGGTGCCGTCCGGAAATCGACCGGTGCAGGTGTGGCCTGACCGGGGACGCGCTACCTCCAGGTGCTGTAGTATTCGCGAACCAGATCAAGCGCGGTGTCCGCCAGTTCGGCCATCTCATCGTCACTCTTTGTCCGGGGGCGGAGGTGCCACTGGCGCAAGCGCTCCAATTCTTCTTTATGATCGACCTTCATGAAGGCTCCATCCTTAAAGATCTGGCGACCCGCGACAAAAACCTGCACAACCGCCTCGGCTTTTGCGCGACGCAACAGCACATCCGTGAAGCCAAGTCGGGGGTCCTGCCAAGGATAGGTCACCCGGTCCCAGTCCAGCACAACCAGATCGGCGGCCTGTCCGACCGCCAGACCACCGATGCGGTTGCGGAAGGGCGTTGTCGCGGCACCATGCCGGGTTGCCATCCGAAGGATCTGAGCCGCACCGGGCGCGGGTGCGTCATGCCCCGCAGGGCGATGCAATGTCAGGGCAAGGCGCATTTCCTGAAGCATGTCGCGATCATCGTTGATGCCGGCCTCGTCGATCCCCAAGGCGACGGGAAGGCCCGTGGACAGGAAGGCGTTCAGATCGGCCGTTCCGCTTTTCAGGCGCAGGTTCGACGAGCAATTGTGGCACAGGCACGCGCCTTTTTGCTGGCATAGCGCCAGATCGTCAGCATCCAGCCAGACGCCGTGGCCAATGGTCAGGTCAGGCCCCAGCAAGCCAAACCTGTCGATCTGTGCAACGGCGCTGCCGTGGCCGCGGCGTGCAGCATAGTCGCGTTGATAGGGTGTTTCCAGCAGATGCATGTGCATGGGCGCACCGGTCGCATCATGCAGACGAGCGGCCATCTCCAGCGCGGCATCCGACAGCCAGTGCAGATTGGCAGGGGCGATCTGGATGGCCACGCGGTCGCGGTTTTGATACTGCCTGCGCAATTCGTGAAACACCTGTGCCTGATCGTCCAGGCTGAGGCCGAAGCCCGCCAGATACCGTGCCGCGATCGGACGCATCGCGGCGGGCAGAAGGTCCAGAAAAACCTGATCGTCGTCATAGAGCACGCGGTTCTGATCGCGCATTGCGAATGAATAGCTGACGCGCATGCCCAAACGATCATAGGCCCCGATGATCCGGTTCGCCCGGTCCAGCACCGCCGTGACATCGCCCGGCGCGCGGCTATGCAGATGCTGGACGGTGGTGACGCCCGATGCGACCATCTCGAACCCGGAATAGAGCGTGTCCAGTTCAGGCGGCACGTCGCGCAGGCGCAGGCGCTCGGCGAACCACAGCTCCAGCGGCTGATCCCGCGCGCCCATCTGAAAGGGCGTGACGCCGACATGGTGATGCGCGTTGATCAGGCCCGGGATGATCGCGTGACCCTCGCCGCCGGTCACATTCGCGTCAGGATGCTTGCGGCGCATGGCGACGTTGGTTCCGGCGTCGGCGACATGGCCGTCGCGGATCAGCAGTGCGGCCTTTTCCAGCAGGATCGGCGCTCCGTCCGGATCGAACCCGGTCAGGATCGTGTCGGCCGAGATCAGCATGGGTGAGGTCATGTCGTGATGTCCCTGTGGTCGATGCGCGACCGCACGAGGCGCATCGCGGCAGGAATAGGCTGGATGATCGGCACCGACAGATTGCCGGCCAGTGCCTGTGCCGCCTCTGCCAGGGGTCCGCCGCCGACGATCAGTGCGCCGATGGCGGGATCGGCGGCCAGCGCCGCAAGGGCCGCATCGCGTAGGGCGATGAGCAGGCGGTCGGGGTCGGCGGTCAGGTCCGCCGGATCGCCCTGCGTGATCCAGCAGCCGGCATAGGCGGGACCAAAACCAAGATCGCTAGCCCGCTGACTGATCCGCGCGGTCAACTCCGGGGTCGTGGTCACGACGGCAAAGCGGGGTGCCAGCGCATGCGCCTCGGCCATGGCTGCCTCGGCGATGCCGACGACCGGCACCTGCAGGCTGCGGGCCAGCACCCCCTGACCGGGATCGCCAAAGGCGGACACCACGATGCCGTCATACCTATTCAGTTGCGGCAGGAGAGCATGCACGGCCAGCGCGGCCCGATCCAGCGCGTCGGCCGTGGTGATCAGCGGCGCGCCAAAGGGGGCGGTCAGGCCATCGATCGCGCCGCGAAAATGCGGCGTGGCTATTTGGACCATCTGCCCCGTGGTGGCAGTGCTAGTGTTGGGGTTGATCAGCGCGATCCTCATGTCGGCACCTGATCGGCAAAGCTGCGGGCGATCTGCGCACGGGTGCCGATGAACAGCTCGTCGCGCCTGCGCGCCAGTTCGGCCAAAACCCCCGTGAAGGCCGGGAAACGACCCGGGCGTCCGCAGATGCGCAGGTGAAATCCGATGTTCAGCAGGCGCGGCTGCCCGGCGCGGCCCTCCTCCATCAGCACGTCAAGCGCGTCGCGGACGTAATCGACCATTTCAGAAGCGCGGACAAAACCGTTGGGATGAAAGAACTTCATGTCATTGCTGTCCAGCGCATAGGGCACAACAACCAGATCGGGATCGACCGCATCCCGATAGGGCAGATCATCGTCGAACCCGTTCGAAGCATAGAGATACCCCCTTCGTGCCAGCAGATCCCGCGTCCACGGGCTTTCGGCGCCGCGACAGAAAAAGCCCACCGGGCGCTGCCCGGTCGCGGCCAGGATGGCGTCTTCGGTGCGGATCAATGCGGCCTCTTCGGCCTCGGGACTGTCGTAATCGGCATGCGGGCGCCACAGCCAGCCGTGCGAGGCAACCTCGTGGCCGTCGCGGGCCAGTTGCGCCAGACCGAAAGGTGCGCGTTCAGCGGCCCGTCCGCAGGCGAAGATCGTTGCCGGGATGGCATGATCGCGCAGGGCCTTCGCCATCCGCCACAGGCCGGCGCGCGGACCATAGGCAAAGATCTGCTCCTGACCGGGATCGGCGCGACCGTCGGGCACGACGCTAAGGACTTCTCCCATCGCTTCGGACCTGGCGTCGCCATCTCCGACCTGCATCTCGGCACCTTCCTCATAGTTCAGGACGACCGAGACGGCGCAGCGGTGCCCGCCGGGCCAGCGGATATCAGGCCAGACGCCGCCATAGCCCTGCAGATCTCGGCTCATGCTGACGCGCTCCACAGTGGCAGGCCGTGAGACGCGCGCCAGTGATGGGCGATCTGGTCGCGCCGCGCGAACCAGACACCCTCATGCGCCAGGGCGTGGTCCAGGAACTGCTCCAACCCCGCGATGCGGGCGGGGCGACCGATGATGCGGGTGTGCAGGCCAATGGACAGCATGCGCGGCGAATGGGCGGATTCTGCCAGAAGCCGGTCGAAGGCCGCGATGCAATAACGCGAGAAATCCTCAGCAAAGACAAAGCCCCCACGGTTGAAGAACCGCATGTCGTTTGTGTCGAATGCATAAGGCAGCACGACATGCCGCCCGTCGAAATAAGGTATATCATCGTTGTAAGCGTTTGAATCATATAGAAACCCGCCCTGTTCCAGCAGCAGCGCCCGCGTTTGGCCCGAGGTGGCCGAACGGGTGTGCCAGCCGACCGGCGGCGTGCCCGCCGCCTGCGCGATGGCAGCTACAGTCTGCGCGATCACCCCGGCCTCGTGGTCGCGGTCCATGCCCACATGGCGTTCCCACCGCCAGCCGTGGGCCGAGACTTCGTGCCCGTCGTCCACCGCCTCGGCGGCGATCCAAGGGGTGCGGGCGATCGCGCGTCCGCAGGCGTTCAGGGTCGCGGGAATGCCGCGCGCCGCCAACACCGCACGGATGCGGGGCCAGCCCGCGCGGGGGCCATATTCGAAATGGCTTTCCATACAGGGATCGATGACATCATCGACCTGCTCGACCGCCTCATAGATCGCCTCGTTCGCCTCGTCGCCGTCGCCGATGCTCAGTTCGGCACCCTCCTCGATGTTCACGACCACCGAGACGGCCAGCCCAGCATCCCCCGGCCAGCGCATGCCGGGCAGCGGGGGCGCGGGTGTGAAATCGCGGCGGTCCGTCATGCGAGCGCCCTGTCGCGCACCGTATCCATCAGGCGCGCAATAAGGTCACGGTCCCACCGGGCCGACAGCCCCCCCTGACGCGACATCAGCGAGGTCGACACGATGGCCCCGTCCGCCGCCGCCAGCGCCTGCACGATGTTGCCCTGATCCACGCTGCCCCCGATCAGGATCGGACGGCTGACGCCTGCCTGCCGCGCCGCGTTCACCCGCGCCACGCTGTCGGCAAAGCTGGACCCGGTCAGCACCAGCGCATCGGCGCCGTATTTCTGTGCCGCGACGGCAGCCTCGGCCGGATCCACGTCAATCAGCGGGCGCGAGGTCCGGTCGAACACATCGGCCATGATCGCAATATCGTTTGCACGCAGGTGGTGGCGATAGGTCACCGCACGCACGGCCAGTGGATCGCGGGCACCCTCGAAGGTCATCGCGGCGCCCACGAAGACCTTCAGGCGCACGAAATCCGCCCCGGATGCACGGGCGATTGCAAGAGGCGCCTCGGCATCATGGGCCTGCACGATGATGCCAAGCGACATCTGCGGAAACGCCCGCTTGAGGCTGCGCCCGATGGCGGAGGTCAGGGCGATCGTCTCGGGAACGGCGGGACCGGATTGACGCGTCTGATCCTGCAGCATGAGGCGGCGCATGCCGCCCGCCACGAACGCCTCGGCATTCTGCAGGGCAAAATCCTCAAGCTGGGACAGGGTCAGGTCGCGATTTACGGACAGGTCGGGCAGGTGCAGCGCACCGATCACCAGAGGATCGTCTTTGGAGTGGGCAAGGGTCGCGTGGGTCATGGAAAACTCTTCGTGGTCGGAATGAAAGGAGGGTGCCCGATCTGGGCCACAAGATCGGCAAGCCGGTCGTTTCGCTGATCCGATGGTGCCGTCAGCAGGGTATCAGGGCCGAACCCCTCGACGGCAAAGGATGCGGCGACAGTGCCCATGCAGGCCGCCATCAGCGGATCATCGGTCAGCAGCAACCCTGCCAGAAAGCCGCCGCAAAAGCTGTCTCCGGCCCCGGTCGGGTCAAGGGCTGTCACGGTAAGTGCTGGAATTGGGGTCAGATGTCCGTCGGGCTGACGCAGCAGGATGCCATCGCCACCCAGCTTGACGAGGGCCAGGTGTGCGCCGGCGTGATGCAGGGCCATCAACGCGGCCTCGCGTGGTTGCCCGGGCATCAGGATCCGAAGCTCTTTCAGACTGGGGATCACCGCCGTGACGGCGGCCAGAACCCTAGCCATGTCGGGATGGGTGGCCAGATCGGCGGCCCTGGCGCCGGGGTCCAGCGTTACCCGCGCCCCGCGCATCGCAACTGCCAGGTCCAGCGTTGCCGCCGGATCGTTTCCGGCCAGATGCATCCCCTTGGCTGCGAGCCATTCATCCGGGACATGCGCGGGCAGGATCGGATGGCTGCGGCGAAAGATCGGGAAGTCGGGATCGGCATCACCATCATCGGGCGATGACACCTCGTCGCGGCGGGATCCGTCCTGCGCATAGAAGAACCATTCGGGGCCGCGCACCCGAACCTGCGATCTGCCGATACCTCCGGTCAAAATCCCGGCGTCCCGGAGCCGGTCCAGCAGATGCGTGGGGTAATTCGCGGGCACATGGCCCACGATGCCCACCTGTCCCGCCCCCAGCCACAGACGCAGGGCGGCGGCGGCATAGACGGCATTGCCGCCCAAGGCGTTCTCGTTGACCCTGCCGCAGGCGTCACGACATTGTCGATCAGGATCCCTCCACACGCGATGGCCAATGGGGCGGTCATGGCGTCGCGATCAGGTTCAGCGGTGCGCCCAGCCCCCTCTCGGCGCGGATCACCGCGAGATGATAGGCCAGCAGATGCAGCGGCGCGATCGAAACTAGCGGCTCGAATCCCTCGGGCAGGTTTGGCAGATGCAGGCACTGGGCCCGGGTTTCGATAGCGGGCGCGGCGCCGGACAATATGGCGATGACGGGGGCGTCCGCATCCTCGGCGACCAGCACCGTGTCCAGCGCGCGTTCACGCGCCGCGGGATCGGTGGCGATCACGATCACCGGATCGCCGCGCTTGAACGAGCGGTAATGATGCACCTCCTCCAGCGGCAGCGCAAAGGCGTGGATGGGGGACAGTTCGCGGATCTTGGCGGCACCGATTGACGCGGCCGCATAGTTGGGACCAAGGCCGGTCGTCAGCACCAGATTGGCGGACGCGATACCCCCCGCCAAAGACCGGCATTGGCTGTCCAGACCGTCAATCTGCGCGTCGATCACGCCCGCCAGTTCGTCCAGCAGTCCCGCGCGGCTGCCCGCTCGTCCGATCCGCGCCGCAATCTCGACCAGCAGTGCCATGGTCGCGGACGTCGCTTGCGTGGGCCAGCCGCGCCGGGTGGCTTGGACTATCAGCGACAGGTCACACGAGTGGGTGATCGGGCTGCCTTCGGTATTGGTCAGGCCAAGGGTGATCGCACCCTGCCGCGCCGCTGCGGCCACGGCTTGCATCACAGCAGGTGTGTTGCCGCCCGAACTGATGCCGATGGCCAGCGTGCCCTGACCGACCGCTAGAGAGGGATAATGCGCGTGGTCCAGCGCCTGCACGGTCAGAACCGGCAGGCTCGACGCGGTCTCCATCGCATGGCGCATCGCCATGCCCGCAAACCAGCTGTCGCCGCACCCAAAAACGGCGATGTGTCGGAACGGCGTGTCGGCAGCCATCCGGGCCAGCCCGTCAAGGCCTGGCGCCGCGCTGGCCAGCGTGTCGCGGATGGCCTTGCCCTGCCCACCCATCTCGTCGCGGGTGCGCTGGACACGGCCAAGCCGCGCCTCGTTGCGGGCATCGTCGCGTGACGGTTCGGCAGTCAGCGCCCGCAGGCGCGCAGTGAAATCTGTCATCTCGTCGTCCATGATTGTTATCGTCCGATCCGATCCAGCCCGATGGTGCGGGCAAGGATGACCAGAACGATCAGTGAGAACCCGATCTGCAGCGCAGAGATTGCCGCGATCATCGGGGTGCTTTCGAACTGCACCAGATAATACAGCTCGACCGGCAGGGGCCGTGCCCTGACATCCGATGTAAACAACGCCACCGTGACATTGTCGAAAGCCTCGATGAAGGTGAAGGCTGCGGCAGCGATGGCCGAGGGCGCCAGTTGCGGCAGTGTGATGCGAAAGAATGTCTGCGCCCGGCCAGCACCCAGATTGGCGCTGGCCTCGTCCAGACCGGGATCCAGAGCAGCCAGCCGCGCCATGACGATCCGCACCACGAAGGGCAGGCAGAACACCGACAGGCTGACCACCAGCATCAGGTCCGACTGGCGCCATGCGAAATAGGCGCCAAAGAACAAGGTGGCGATGCCGATCACCATCCCGGGCATCATCTGCGGTGACAGCAGAAAGGCGTTCAGCGCACTTTTGCCGCCGAACCGTCCCCGGATCGCGGCGAATGCCGCCGGGATGCCCAGGGCCAGACAGACGAGCATGACCAGCCCCGCCACCCGCAGCGACGTCAGGAAGGCATCCATCAGCTGGCGATTCTGGAACACCTCGCCATACCAGTGCATCGAAAACCCCGATGGCGGAAAGGCGATGTAGCCTCTGGGTTCGAACGAGATGGCGATCACGATCAGGCTGGGACCCACCAGCAGCAGAATGGAGAGACAGGCCAGTCCGATCAGGACCGCCTTGCCGATGCGGTCGAAAAGCGATTGGGTCATTTGGGAACCTCGCTCCACCGCGTCAGGTGCGCCCCAACCGCGGTGATCAACAGGATCATAAGGAAACAGCTGCCTAACAGCAGCGTGGCCAAGGCGGCCCCGCGCGACCAGTCCAGCACCACGATGGTCTGTTCATAGACCTGCACCGCCAGCGTTGAATAATTACCGCCGCCCAACAATTGCGGGATGATGAAGTTGGTATAGGATACCGCGAACACCAGCGCAAAGCCCGCGACGATGCCCGGCAGGCTCATCGGGACGACCACCTTGAAGAAAGTGGCAACCTGACCGGCGCCCAGGTTCAGCGACGCTTCCTCAAAGCGGCGGTCACGTTCGGCCAGAACCGCCAACAGCGGCAGGATCATGAATGGCAGGTGGATCTGCGTCATGCCGATCAGCACCGCCATCGAGGTGTTTAAGATCTGCAGAGGCTGGTCGATGATCCCTGTGGACAGCAGTGTCTGGTTCAGCAGGCCCCGCCGCCCGCCCAGGATCACGATCCACGCATAGGCCCGCACCAGCGCCGAGGTCAGCAAGGGAGAGATGATCGCCACCAGCAGCAACGTGCGCCAGATGCCCTGCAGATGGCTGAACGCATAAGCGACCGGATAGGCCAGAAACAGCGTCAGGGTCGTGGCCACGACAGCCACCCAGAAGCTGCGCCAGGTCAGCCGCCAGACCAGCGGATCGGTCAGCACCCCGGTCATGTGTTCCAAGGTAAAGCTGCCATCGGCGACCTGTCCGCGATCCAATGTGACAAAGCCGAAGCCCAGCAGCGTTACGATGGGCGCGACCAGGAAGACCGCCAGATAGACCAGTGCAGGCACGGCGGGCCATAGGCCTCCGCCTTCCAGGATGCGCCTGCGCCACGAAAAGCGGCGGGGCGGCAAGGCGTCAAGCGTGACATCAGACATGCGCGGCCCCCCTGCCCAGCACGATCGCGCCGTCGGTGGATCGCAGGCGCAGCGTCACGTCGGTGCCCTGTGCCAGCGGTCCAGAACCGGGCGCCCGCGCCATCGACACGCGCAGTGCCTCGGGCATACCGCAATCGACCTCGTATTCGATCGTCGCGCCGAGGGCAGTCGCAAAGCCGATGCGCCCCGGCCAGCCGGCGACGTTGCCGGGCACGACCTCGAAGTTCTCGGGGCGCACGATCATCACCGCGGGGCCGTCGGGGCGGGGTGTGGGCACGGGCTGGGGCGTGTCGGTCCGCCCGGCGCGGACCTGGACTGGCATGATATTGGCGCGACCGATGAAATCGGCCACGAAGGAGGTCGAGGGGCGGTCATAGATCTGCAGTGGCGGCGCCAGTTGCTCGATTTGGCCGCCATGCATCACCGCAACCTTGTCGGACAAGATCATCGCCTCGGCCTGATCATGGGTCACGAAAATCGAGGTGATGCCGATCCGGTCGATAAGCTTGCGCAGTTCGACTTGCATGGTCAGGCGCAGTTGCGCATCCAGCGCGTTGAACGGCTCGTCCAGCAACAGGACCTTGGGTTCCAGCACCAGCGCGCGGGCGATGGCCACGCGCTGTTGCTGACCACCCGACATCTGCTTTGGATAGCGCCCGCCGAAATCGGACAACGCGACCAGGCCCAATGCCTCGTCGACGCGGCGGGCGATCTCGGCCCGGGGGCGGCGGCGGACGGTCAGGCCATAGGCCACGTTCTGCGCCACGGTCAGATGCGGGAACAGGGCATAGTTCTGAAAGACGTATGCCACCTCGCGCCGGTTGGGCGGCAGCATCGAGATGTCGCGCCCACCCACCATCACGCGCCCCGCATCGGGTTCGACAAACCCCGCGATGCTGCGCAAAAGCGTGGTCTTGCCGCAGCCACTCGGCCCCAGCAGGGTTACCACGGACCCGCCCTCGGCCATCAAGTTGCAGTCGGTCAGCACCTGCAGCTTGCCATAACGCTTGGACAGTCGGTCGATTTCCAGATCGCTCATCAGATCTCCTCCGGAAGGGTTTGGTCGGGCACGCGCAGGCCAAGGCCGGATGGACCAAGCCCGGAAACAGCCATCGCTCCTATGGCCATGGCCGCCTGCGCGGCGGCAAAGGGGGTCAGGCCCCGGGCAAGGCCCGCGGCGATGGCCCCGACGACGGCATCTCCGGCGCCGGTCGGGTCCACGACCTGCGTCGGATGGGCGGGCAAGCGGTTCAGAACGGTTCCCTGCACGACCACCAGCCCCTGCGCACCACGCTTCTGGACGAGGCAGGGCCCTAATGCCGCCAGCGCCAGCGCAGCCTGATCGTCGTCAAGGCCGGGGCACAGCAGCCGCGTTTCCTCGCAGCTAGGCGCGAACACGGTCAGGCGGGACAAAAGCGCGTGCAGATCGGCGGCCTGATTGGCGGCCACCCATTCGGATGTATCCGCAACGACGGCTCGGTCACCGGCGGCGTCCAGAATGCCTGCAAGGGCGCTGACCGGCATCGGCGTCGCCACCAGCACCCGGCCGTCCGCGCCCGAAGGGTCAGGTTGATGCGCCCGCGTCGCCGCCAGCCAGTCTTCGCGGCCGAAATGAGGCGATTGACGCAGCCCCGGTCCATGCAAGATCTGCGTCCTACGAGTCGGATCGGCGCGGCGCGTCACGCGATGGGTCATGATGCCGCAACCGGACAAGGCACGGGTCCAGCCTTTGGGCCAATCCGGTCCAACGCTGGCCACAATCGCGATTGTAGCACCCGCGCGCCGTGCGCCAAGGGCCGCATACAGTGCCGCCCCGCCCGGTTGCTGAACAGCGGCACCATCGTGGTGCGACAGGCTATCAATCGACAGATAGCCCAGAATGGTGACGTCATTCATGTGCCGCTGCCCAGCAGGGAACGTCGCGTCAGCAGGCGGCTGGTGCGGAAGCGGGCTTCGTCCGTCTTGAGGTGTAGGCGGCGGTTCGGATCCAGACCGTCGGCGGTGCCCACCGCATAGGCCAGATGCTGCAGCCCCGGCAGATGGCACAGCCCCGCGGGACCTGCCTGCGGAACCGTCAGGCGCATCGTCGCGCGCGACACAGGCGCATCGTCGCAATCGAAGGCCAGCGTCTGCGTGCCCATCTGCGCCAGGGCGTCAGCCGAGGCATCGGCATAGGCGGCCTCGGTCGCCGAGGTGGCGATTAGCACCACCAGATCGTGCGGCGACATGGTCCAGAACTGGCTATGGGCGAACTCCTCCAAGTCGGCGCTCCAGACGGGGCGTGCGGCGACCTCGACGCATTTGGCCGCGCCATACCGGGCGAGACCAAGCGTGGCGCCCGATGCCAGAAAGCGCAGTCCGGTCACGGCGCCCAGATCCATCCCACTGAACAGCTTGTTGGCGGCATGGTCTGCGCGCGCAAGCGTCGCGGCGCTGTTCGCCAAATCGGGGATCGTCCTTCCCGACAGGCCCTCGATGACCGTCGATAGCGCGGCAATCGTGGCGGTGAAACTGGCGGTGCCGCACAGGAAAGGCGCCAGATCGGGCAGATCCATGGACCACCGGTCGTGAACCAGCTGCCCCAGTCGCCCGCCGTCGCCATTGACAATCGCCAGCAGGCTCAGGCCGCGGTCATGGACCAGTTGCGCCGCCTCAACCGTGCGATCGACATTGCCGGACATCGACATCAACACCGCGATATCGCCGGGGCGGACGCGATCCGGTTCAACCAGCAGCTCCATCGGACCGACGGAGCACCAGTCCAGACCCGACCGGCGTGCGATCTGGGCCACCGCCTCGGCAGCGAACAGACCGTCGCCACAGCCGATGACCCAGACCCGGTCCACCGGTGCCACAGCGGCTATATCCCTTGCGCAATTATGCAGGGCCGCCAAAGCCGGGGCGAGGTCACGCAGGACATCGGGCTGGCGCCCGATGTCCTCTTTCATGAACAGATCAGAAATGGGCATCAGGAATAGGTCCTGTCAAAGCGGTCCACGATCTCTCCGCGTTGCGGCGCGATCACGGACCAGTCCACGGTCTGCAGCCGAGCCAGCGCCTCGGGGGTGGTGGGGGTGTATTCGGCGGCAGCATCCGGCACCGGGACACCGGTGACGGTGGGACCGAAGAAATACGGCGCATCCGCCGCACGGGCCTGATATTCGGGCGACAGCAGGCGGTTCATCCAGTCATGCACAAGATCGGGATGCTGCGTGCCCTCGATCTGCGAGGTCATCGACAGCACGACGATTGGGCCCGGATCGGGCATTATGAAGCGGATCGGCAGCCCCTTTCCAGCCGCTCCCGCGGCATCGTTGTTCCAGATGGGGGCCATGGCGATTTCCTCGCGTTCCAGCATCTGGATTAGCTGCGAAGGCGAGCGGCCGATGACCGGCTGCAACTCCTCCAACGCGGCCCAACCCGGCTCCAGATCGGATTCCGATCCGCCACGCGTCCGCGCCAGTGCCACCAGCGCGCCAAGGCCAAGGTTTGAGGAGGCCCGCGGGAAGCCGACCATTCCGCGCAGTTCCGGCGCGAACATGTCCTCCCACGACGTCGGCGGCGTCTCGACCAGCGCCTCGTTGTAGGCGATGCCGATCAGCGAGTAGCTGGTCGGCACGCCAAACCCGTTCGCCAGTGCCATGAAGGTGGGTTCGACGTTGGCCGCATTGGGGACGGCGGCCGCGTCCAAAGGCACGATATAACCCTCGGTCTGGGCAATCAGGTGCGGAGGCTCGCCGTTGGGCATGACATCATAGGGCGAAAAGCCCTGCGCGGCCTTGATCTGGGCGACGATGTCCTGGCTTTCGCTGGGCACAAGGCGCACGGTCAGGCCGGGGATCTCGGCCTCCATCTGGTCCGCCAGCCAGCGGTGCGGTTCCTGCAGTTGGCCGGCGAAGCTGACGACGATCAGTTCGCGCGACGACTGGGCGCGGACAAGGCCGGGCATCGCGAAGCTGGCAGCGCCGAGGGCAGCGCCAGTGCCCAGGAAGTGGCGACGGGAAAGGGTCATGGGGTTCATCCTTTTGATATCGGGATCAGATGGAGAATTCGCGGTCGAACCGGTCGACCAGCTCGGATCGCTGCGGCACGATCTTGGTCCAGTCGATGGTCTGCAGCGCGGCGATTTCCTCGGCCGAACTGGGGGTGAAGGCAGCCGCTTCGGGCGGGACGGTGACCCCGGTTACCGTGGGGCCGAAGTAATAAGGTGCCGCGGCGGCATGGGCCTGATATTCCTGAGACAGGATCCCGTTCAGCCATTCGGCGACCAGTTCGGGTTGGGCCGAATTGGCAAAGCCCGAAAAGAAGGACAGGATCGCCACAGGTCCGTCCGAGGGCTTCACGAAGCTGATGGGCAGGCCCATCTGCGAAAGTCCGGCGGTGTTGTTGTTCCACAGGGGCGCGATGGCGATTTCCTCGCGTTCCAGCATCTGGGTCAGGGCTGCGGGCGACCGGGCGGCGCGGGGGGCCAGTTCCTTCAGCTTCTGCCAGCCGATCTCTAGGTCGTCTTCGGATCCGCCAAAGATCTTGGCGGCCTGCACCAGCGTCGCCAGCCCCAGGTTTGACGAGGTGCGCGCTATGCCCACCTGCCCAGCAAAGCGCGGCGACCACATGTCGGCCCAGCTTTGCGGCAACTCGGGCACGACATCGGTGTTGACGGCGAGCCCAACCAAAGAATAGGTCGCGGGCACTCCGGCGCCTTGGCTTTTGGCGACAAAGTCTGGCAGCGCGTTTGCCAGATTGGGAATCGCGGCATCATCCCTTTGCGCCAGATACCCTTCGGACAGGCCGATCAGATGCGGCGGCTCGTCATTGGGCCCGGCATCATAGGGGACATAGCCCTGCGCGGCCTTGATCTGGGCCACGATGTCCTGACTGTCGGACGGAACCAGCCGGATGCGCAGGCCGGGATGCCGCGCCTCCATCTGATCGGCAAGCCAGCGATGCGGACCCGAAAGGGCCCCGGGATAGGTGACGATGACAAGCTCTCGGCTGGCCTGCGCCAAGGCCGATGTTGCACCGCAATAGGCTATGGCGATGCCAGAGCCCGCCATGCCAAGCATGGTGCGACGGTTCAGGTCCATGCCTGAATACTCCCTGTTGAGGATGGAGGAGGAAAGGATGCGGAATCCTAAAGCCGTGTGACGGCCTGTCCGTTCAGGACTTATTTTGTGTCAGAATTCCGCAGGTCGGGGTTGCCCCGGTCAGTGTCTGTCGTTGCCGATCGTGTGCAACAGCGTGACATAGAGGCGGCAGGAACGCGATTTCCAGCTGGGAAGGCGACGCCGAGATTTGCATGCCGTCACCGGACTGCTGCAAGAGCCCCCCAAGACAGCGATTCTCATGGCGACGGAATGTTCCATAACCCGAGTGAAGCAAAGAAACCGCGCACGGGCAAGCATTCATCCCGAGGGTGACGCTGTTTGAACGCATCGGAGGCGTTCAGTGCGTGAATGATTGGCAGTATCGGGTCGGCTCGAACGCAGTTCTGTCCTTGGTGGCGGGGCGGATCGCCGCCGCATCGGGGACTGTCGTCTGCGTGCCAGCGTTCCAGCCTGCGCTTGACCCCTGCCTCTATACGAGGACTATGGCTGCTGCCGACCAACGCGGTCGAAGAGCGATAGGGCGGCATATGACGCAAGACAAGACGGTCATGCCCGCGGCGGTCGGTCAGGTGGCGACCCTATTGCGACTGCTCGGAGGGATCGCTTGCGGCCTGGCGGTTTCCGTATCCGCAGTTTCCGCACAGTCACCCGGGCCGGAGGCACCATTGACGACCGAGCAGACCCTCGCCTTGCTTCCGGATCCCGAACGCTATCGGCTGGTCATCCTGGACGATGGTCTGACACCTCAGGCGGTGCAGGACATCGGCACCATGATCATCGACGGGATTGGCGAGGACCATTTCTTCGGGGCGATTGCGGCGCACGTGCCCGCGAACTCTCAGCAGCTGGCGGTCAGCGTCCGCGCCAAGTTTCACTCGCTGGAAGCCGCCGAGCGGGCAGCGTTGAGCGATTGCGAGGAGGAGCGGACCGAGGAAGCCTCAGACTGTCGCCTGATCGGCCAGATCGAGCCGGAAGAGTGGGACGAGGATACGCCGCAACTGTCCCACGATGTGATGTGTGCGCTGGACCAAGGAGCTGGCGAGATGGACGGCCCTATCTTCGTCGCCCGATCGCGCAACACGGCGGCTTTGGCCATCTGGAGCGGCGATGACACCCGCCAGTCGGCATTGGACGAGTGCAATGATGCAGCGAGCGCCACAGGGGCCGAACCGGATTGCGACATCGTGGTCGATGATGCGCCATGACGATCGGACGGTTTCAGGTTAAAGGGCCATACAAATCGGGACCCGACCATGCCAAGCGGGCTGGCATCTGATTACCTGGGCAGCCTCGGGATCGTCGGTGCTGCGATCATCTCGGGGGCCGGTCTGGGTCTATACGGTGGTATGGTGGCGCTTGAGGTGGCCACGGGGGATGCGCGGGGCTGCGAGATGCTGTTCCTCGGACTGGTCATCATTTCCAGTATCGGTGCGAGCTTTGTCGTGGGGCTGGTCCTTGCGTTCCGCTGGCTGCGGTCCCGACCGCGCCGGCAGGGCGGAACCGCGACCTGACGCGGTCGTCAGGACAGGGTCAGCTGGCCTGATCATCATCCAGAAGGGTCTGGATCTCGACTGCCGTCGATATCAGATCTTCTGTCCTGATATCGACGCTGCCCGCGTCACCCATGCCCAACAGGGAAAACAGTTGCCCCGGCAGCATGGGCGGCCTGCCGTCCAGCGCCGATATCAGCGAGGTCAGGGCCGAACGGGTAAGCGAAAGACCGGCTGGAGCCGTCCCGATCGTTTCCAGATCATGCCGAACGCAGCCCGTGAAGGGAATTGCGGATGCCAGAAGCCACTGGTCCCGGATCGTTCTGCTGTCCTTTCCCTCCGACCCCGGCCATGGCTCGGGAAGATGCAGAGCCAGAAGCCGCAGCAACAGTTGCAGGATCGAGTCGTTGACCCAGATCCCGGTCCGGCGATCCGCCCCACCCGGATGGCCTGCAAGGACCGTGACGTAACTTGTTCCCATCGGATCCGATCCCTTTTGTCCTCTAACCCCTGAAGCCCAAGTCAGTAAAAAGACCTGATCCGCAACACATAGACCCATCCATGCCAGCGCTCGTGGGCAGGGGTGAACCGCTCCGGGTTTGTCGGAGGCTGATTACTGTTAGTCACGCTGCCATGATTTCGGTTTCCAGAGCCGCGTAGCAGTTTGCCTCTCTTCCGTCGGAGGGATGTTCCCGACGGGCCAGAGCAGGCGGCGGTTGTTGAACCGATCGACCCATTCGAGGGTGGCATGGTCATCCTCCCCGTTCTAGCGCGCCGCGACCGTAAGAACTTACGCGATCATTTTCAGCTTCATGACTGGGGTGAGCCCGCCGATGCCCAGGTTGGGGCATTAATTATTTTAGGTCCGGTGCCATTCACTGGCGATCTGCTGCCCCTCTGCGCCCTGCAGCAACGTCGGGTTTGGCGAACCTGCACCGCAGCATCTCGCGGCCACCGACCGTCCGCAAAAGGCCGAAGGCGCGGGTCGGAGGCTGCCCCGCATCCGTCCCGTCACCAAGGGCAGCGGATCAACGCACGAGGCCCTTTGCTCGATCACTCTTGCCAAGGCGAGGGGTCCCGTGAATGACGGTGCAAGAAGTCGAGCGCTTTCAGCGAGGTCGATATTCGTCATCTCAAGATAAATGACTCCCGCGTCTCCTGCTGAGCGAAAGTCGAGTCCAATGCCTTCACCTGCGCCGTCGCTGGCAATCATGATCAAACTTGGAAAGAACTTGGTAAAGGTGCCATCAGCTAAGGTAACAATGACTCGAGCTTTGCGGCATCCGAGAATGCGGCGCCAACCGCGAGCGGTCCTGCGCTGGCCGTTGCCTCCCGGGCGCTACCAAGCGGGATTGGGCCGAGACGGCGCCCGAGATGATCACCGTCCCCGCCACCAGCGGCAAGCCCATATCCGCCGCACGGGTCGAGAGCCAGGCCAGGAAATCGGCGGTCTGGGACAAGGTCGCGCCCTGCTCGGTCGCGGCGACAAGCTGTCCGTCCAGCGACAGGTTCAGGTCCAGCGGCCCGTTCAGCCGGTCCCGCCAGTCGGGAATGGCATCGCCCAACACGATCCCCGCCGAGTTGAAGCAGTCGGCCATCGCCTCCAGCGGATGCACGAGGGTCCGGTCCCGATAGCGTGACGACACGATCTCAAAGGCCAGTCGCACCTCGGCGACGGCCGCAAGTGCGGCCTCGGGCGTGCTTGCGGCGGGCAGGTCGGCGCCGAGGACGAAGGCTGTCTCGACCTCGATCGCGGCATCGGCGGGCAGCGGTGCCAGCGCCGCACCGCTGGCCACGACCTCGTTGGCAGGCATGGCGGCGGTGTGACGGTCACGGCCCGCCAGAAGCGCCATCTTCCAGCTGGCCGGTCCCGACAACTGGCGCATGACCGCGGCCTGCACGGCATAGGCTGCGTCGGGATCAGGGGGCGTGGCAGGCAGCCCTACAGGGCGCGCACCACCGCCGCGCACCTCCAGAAGCACCCGGGCGGCGGCTTCGGCGTCGAAGATGGGGGTCATGTAGCAGTCTCCTCGGGCGATAGCATGTCATGGCGCGGCAGGATCGCACCGGGATGAAGGACGACCTGCGCTGCAAGGGCCGCCGCGCGGGCGATGGCATCGGCGGGGGCCGCACCGGTCCGGCGCGCCGCCAGCCAGCCGGCGTTGAAGCTATCGCCCGCGCCGGTGGTGTCGACCGCCGCGCGGAGGGGCGACAGGGGCCAGCGGTCGACGCCCTCCCCCCCGGCCGTGCGGTGCATGACCGCGTCGCCGCCGGTGGTCAGGACGATCTCTGCCTCGGTCATCGCCATCAGCCGTTGCATCGCCGCAAGGGGATCGGCGACGCCGAAGCAGGCCGCCATGTCATCAAGCGACGGCAGGACCAGTGTGGCCAGCTGGGCGGCCCGTCCGATGATTGCCTGTGCCACCTCCACATCAGGCCAGAGCGCGGGACGGTAGTTCGTGTCCAGCACAATCCGCGCGCCCCGCGACCGGCAGCGCGCCAACGCCTGTAGCAGCGCCTCGCGCCCCTCAGGCAGCAATATCGCCAGCGTCACCCCCGACAGGACCAGCGTGCCCGCCCCATCCAGCGCAGCCAGCTCCTCGGGCACCGCGAACAGGCGGCGGGCCGGGGACTGGTCGCGCCAATAGGTGAAGCTGCGCTCTCCCTCTGCATCGGTGGTGATGAAGCTGAGGCCGGGACGCCCGCCCGGCTGTGTCGCGCACAAATCGGCGATGCACTCTTCGGCCAGCGTGGCCCTCAGAAAGCCGCTCATCGCGTCATCGCCAAGGCGGGACAGATAGCCGACCGTGCCGGAGCCGCAAAGCCGGGCGAGATAAACGGCAGTGTTCAGCATGTCGCCGCCGGCGCGGCGGTCGAAGCGTCCCGGTGTCACGGGATCGCCGGTGAACTCGACCAGCGGCTCGCCGATGCAGAGAAATTCCATTTCAGCCCCCATAAGGCGTCGGAAGCGGACGGCCCGCGACATGTGCCGCGATGTTCTCCAGCACCAACGCAGCCATGGCGGCGCGGGCCTCATCGGTGGCTGAGCCCAGATGCGGGGTCAGCACGCAGTTCGGTGCCTCGATCAGCGCGGGCGGCACGGTGGGCTCGTCGTCGAAGACGTCCAGCCCCGCCCCCGCGATGGTGCCAGTCTGCAGCGCCTCGGCCAGTGCCCCGGCGTCCACCACCGGGCCGCGCGCGACGTTGACGACGATGCCCTCGGGGCCAAGCGCCTTCAGGACGGCTGCATCGACCAAACCCCGCGTCTCGGACCCACCTGCGGCGGTTACGAACAGCAGCGAGCAGTCGCGCGCCAGCCCCTGCGCATCGGGGCTGAACGCGTCCGGCGCATCGAGCTTTTCGGCGCGAGCGGTGTAGAGGACCTCCATTCCCAGCCCGCGCAGCAGGTCGGCCAAGCTGCGCCCGATGCGGCCGTAACCCAGAATCCCTGCCCTGCCCCGGATCACCGGACGGCCCAGAGTAGGCTTTCCGCCCGCGGCCCATGACCCGGCCCGGATGAAGCGGTCACCCTCGGCGATGCGGCGCCCGACGGCCAGCGCCAGGCCAAGCGCCATCTCGGCCACGGCATCGGACAGCACGTCGGGCGTGGTGGTCACGCGGATGCCCCGGCGGCGCGCCTCGGCCAGGTCGACGGCATCGACGCCGACGCCGTTCACCGCGATCAGCTCCAGTGCGGGCAGCAGCGCCATCTGCGCCGCCGACAGCCCGAGGGCGCCTGAGGTCAGCACGATCCGCGCTCCGGCGGCGTCCTCGATCGCGGTCCGCAGGTCGTATTCGGCGGACAGCCGTTCCTGCATCGCGGCAGGCTTCAGCGTGGCCAGCGCCAAGACCGTGGGACGCCTCATGCGATCTGCCCGAGGAACGCTTGCAGACGTTCGTTGCACGGGTTGGTGAAGAAGGGCTCGGGCGCGTTCTCCTCGACGATGGCACCGCGATCCATGAAGATCACCCGGTCGGCCACGGCGCGCGCGAAGTCCATTTCATGCGTGACGCACAGCATGGTCATG
The DNA here is from genome assembly GCF_000787695.1 of Paracoccus sp. PAMC 22219. Classification (GTDB taxonomy): domain Bacteria; phylum Pseudomonadota; class Alphaproteobacteria; order Rhodobacterales; family Rhodobacteraceae; genus Paracoccus. The sequence goes on from NZ_BBPH01000102.1 coordinate 19,427, forward strand.
CCATCGCGGGCCAGGTCGATCATGGTATCCAGCACCTCCTTGACCATTTCGGGGTCCAGCGCGCTGGTCGGTTCATCGAACAGCATGATGCGCGGCTTCATGCACAGGGCACGGGCGATGGCCACGCGCTGCTGCTGACCGCCCGACAGTTGGGCGGGATACTTGTCGGCCTGTTCGGGGATGCGGACACGCTCCAGATACTGCCGTGCGGTGGCCTCGGCCTCGGCGCGCGGGACCTTGCGGGTCTTCATGGGCGCCAGCATGCAGTTCTCCAGCACGGTCATGTGCGGGAACAGGTTGAACGACTGAAAGACCATCCCGACATCACGGCGGACCTTGGCCACATTCTCGGCCCCCGACAGCGCGATGCCGTCCACGACGATCTGGCCGGACTGGATCGTCTCCAGCTGGTTGATGGTGCGGATCAGGGTGGATTTTCCCGACCCGGACGGACCGCAGATCACGATCCGCTCTCCGCGGTCGACGGTCAGGTCGATATCGACCAGCGCATGATAGGCGCCGTAATACTTGTTGACGGCGCGCATGGTGATGGCGTGTTCGGTCATCGGGGCTCCCCTGAGGCGCAAGGGCGCCCGGCCGCGCGGGCCGGGCGCATCCGGGTCACTGGTCGGTCTTGACGAAGTCGGGCAGCGGCTCGCCCAGCCATTTCTCATGGATGGTGTCGAGCCTGCCGTCCTCGCGCGCGGCGGTGACGAAGGCGTTGATCTCCTCCAGCAGGGCGTCCGAGTCCGGCGCAACCGCGATGCCCTGCACCTGGCTGGACAGGTCGAACTTCTTGTCGAAACGGTCGCCCGCCACACCCGAGATCTGCGAGAAGACCACGTTCGACAGACCGATGGTCTGCACCTGCCCCGACATCAGCGCCTGCACGGCGGTGGCGTCATCGTCGAAGCGGCGGATCTCGGTCCCCTCGGGGGCGACCTCGGTCACGCCAGTGTCCTGGGTCGAGGCGCGGGCGACGGCGATCGACTTGCCGTCCAGATCCTCGGGTCCCGCGACCGCAACGTCGGTGCCTCCGTAGACGCCGATGGCGATGCCCGCATAGGGGATCGAGAAATCGACGCGCTCTGCCCGTTCGGCGGTGATCCCGAGCGATGCGACCAGCACGTCGACCTGGCCCGACAACAGATAGGGGATGCGGTTCGGTCCGGTCACGGGCACGATCTGCGCCTCGACGCCCAGATGTTCGGCCAGGGCCTTGGCCACGTCGGCATCATAGCCGTCCGGCGTGCCCGAGGCGTCCTGGATGCCGAAGGGCGGGAAATCGACTAGCATGCCGACGCGGATCGTCCCGGCGTCGCGGACCGCCTGCAGTTCGGTGGCAAGCGCCGGTGCGGCCAGAAGGGTCGTGGCGGCCAGGGCCGCGAACAGGCGACGGGTCAGTGTCATGGTATCCTCCTCCTCAGTGAAAACTCAGCGCGTGACGGCCAGGCGCATGCGCGCCTCCATCCGCCGGGCCAGCAGCGACAGCGGCCAGCACAGAATGAAGTAGAACACCGCGACCGTGCCGAAGACCAGGAAGGGCTGGAAGGTCGCGTTGTTGACGATCTGGCCCGCACGCGTCAGCTCGGTGAAGCCGATGATCGAGGCCAGCGACGTCCCCTTGATCAGCTGCACCAGGAACCCGACCGTGGGCGCGGTGGCGGTGCGCATGGCCTGCGGCAGCACGACATGGCGCATGCGGTCGCCATAGGACAGGGCCAGCGCGGTCGCGGCCTCGGACTGGCCCTGAGGGACGGCTTGGATGGCCCCGCGCCAGATCTCGCCCAGAAAGGCGCTGGCATGCAGGGTCAGCGCGACGGCCGCGGCCAGCAGCGGGTCGATGGGCAGGCCCAGCACCGCCAGCCCGAAATAGACCAGAAACAGCTGCATCAGCAGAGGCGTGCCCTGAAAGACCTGGATGAAGGCAATCGAGATCCAGCGCAGCGCCCGTGCCTGCGACGTGCGCGCCAAGGCCAGCGCCATGCCCCCCACCGCGCCGCCCGCGAAGGCGATGAGCGACAGGATCAGCGTCCAGCGGATGGCCATCAGGATGAACAGCACGTCGGCGGAGGAGAACTCACGGATCATGTCAGCGCCCCGCCGGATAATCGAAGAACACCCGCCGCAGCGTCGCGAACAGGGTCGAGAAGCCCAAGGCCAGCAGGAAATACAGGACCGTCAGCACCAGATAGATCTCGAAGCTGGCGAAAGTGCGGGCGTTCAGGTCCGCCCCCGCCGCAGCAAGGTCGGTCGCCGAGATGACGGACACCACGCTGGAGGTCAGCATCAGATAGATGAACTGGCTGGTCAGCGACGGATAGATGTTGCGCAGGGCGGGCTTCAGCACGACGTGGCGGAAGATCTGCACGGGGGACAGGGCCAGGGCGCGTCCGGCCTCGATCTGGCCCTGCGGGATCGATTCGATGCCTGCGCGGATGATCTCGGTCCCATAGGCGCCGACATTGACCACCAGCGCCACGAGGGCCGCGGTATTGTGCGACATGCTGATACCCAGGGCGGGCAGGCCGAAGAAGATAAAGAAGATCTGGATCAGGAAGGGCGTGTTGCGGATCACCTCGACATAGGCATCGACGATCCAGCGTAGCGGTTTGATACCAGACGTCTTGGCGACCGCCCCGAGGACCGACACAACCAGCCCGATGGCCATGGCCAAGGACGACAGCTGGACCGTCAGCCAGGCCCCGTGGGCCAGCATGTCCAGATTGTCGAACACCGGCTGAAAGTTGAAGCGATACATCTGCCCTCCCCTGCGGATGTGCTCGATCTCACGATTTAGAACGATCTAAAACGCAGCCATGCAGATGTGTCAAACGATTTTTGTCCCGGAACTCTCGCGCACCATCAACGTGGGAGCCTGAAGGAACCGTTCAATCGGGCGCCCCGGTTCTGCCAGACGTGTGGTCAGCAGCCGCGCAGCCTCTGCGCCGATCGCCGCCGGGCACATGGCGACGCTGCTCATCGGCGGATAGGTCAGTTCCGCCAGCGGCAGATCATCCAGGCCAACCACCGCGATGTCCCGTCCCGGCTGACGATCCGCACGGCGCAGCCCCAACATTAGTCCGGCCGCCAGAACGTCGTTGAAGCATAGGACGGCCGTTGGCCTTGACCGCAGGGCCAAAACCCCATCGGCGGCGAGAGCTGCACCCTCCCAAGTCAAGTCGGCCTCCACGATCCCCGCATCGATGGCGCCGGTCCGTGCCAAACCCAGTGAAAAGCCCTCCAGCCGTTCCGCCTTGGCCGAGGTCATGGCGCGCACCGACAGAAAGGCGATGCGTCGGTGCCCCAGATCCGAAAGATGCTGAAGCGCCAGGCCAACCCCGGCGACATAGTCGGCGCCTGCATAGTCCGTCTGTTGCGTGCCGACCTCACGCAGCGCCTGGACCATCGGCAACCCCCAACGCTGCATCCGCGCCGGCAACGCCGCATCCGTTCCGGCAGCGGGGCAAAGGATCACCCCGTCCACGCCATGACCCCGAAACCGCTGCAGGATCTCGTCTTGGCGCTGCGGCTCATCCTCGCTGTTGGCCAGCAGCACGACGCGGTCCTGCGCACGCATCACCTGCTCGACGCCGGTCAGGAACTCGGTGAAGAACGAGTTCACAAGATTGGGCACGATCACGCCGACTGTCCGGCTGCTGTTGTTGCGCAACCGGGCGGCGCCGATGTCTCGAACATAGTCGAGATCCGCCATGACCCTTTCGACCATCATCCGCGTGTGTTCGGCCACGAGAGGAGATTGTCGAACGACCAGGGAAACCGTCGCACGCGAAACGCCCGCGACCCGGGCTATGTCTTCCAACGTCGGTCGCTTTGTGCTCATTGCGCATCTCCCACGATTAAGCTTCATCTTGCTGTCGGGTCTGGGGACGACGTTGATGTCGTCGCTCGGGCAACAGTTCAACCTCAATCTGGATGAGGCAGGAGCCGAGCACCACTGACAAGGATGATTTAAAGACGTTCTCAGCGAGAATGACTGCGTCGGAGAAGAAGCAGCGTGATGGCGGTGTGGAATGGATATTCCGCATCACGTCGCGGCGCCGTTCGTCCGTGCCGCAGCACCACTGACGCCGCTATCTACCACAAGGGCGGGAAGCAGTCTGACCGCCGAGCGGCAAGCCAAGGGTCTCAGGACGCAGGAGCAGACGCTTGTCGCCGACGCAGCACGGCCAGCGCCTAGTCCGTCACGAAGGGCGGTGAGCGGACTTGCGGCGGCGCGGCTAACCAGCGGCCCTAGAACGCAGGAGCGGTCATTCGTTGCAAGCGCAGCACCGTTGGCGCTTTGACCGACTCGAAGGGCGGAAAGCAGCCTGACAGCGGTGCGGCAAACCAAGGCTCTCAGGATGCCGAAGCGGACCTTTGGTGCTGGCATCGCAGGTCCGGCGCCTGATCCGTCAGCAAGGGCGGCAAGCAGCCCGACGGTGGTGCAGTATAGCAGTCGCGGCATCAGCCCAAAGCGGACGGTCACCCTATCGAACGTCAGGTGAGCACCCTTGTCGATGGGAGGGTTGAAAAGCGGCGTGTTGGTATTGCACCGAATTAGCTTATGTATATGCGAGAAGCGGCCATTCGTATGCGGAGCAACATCTCTTGCGGCAGGATCAGCCTTGATGGTGAAAACTAGCTGACCGGAGTGCCGAATTGCCGCAATAGCTCAGCCACCGCAGGGCAACCACTCTCCGAAGCGAACCGGTTAGGTAGCAAATCGAGGTCGAATATGACAACTTAAGTCATCGAGTTGCCTCAATGACATTGATGGACATGCGCCCGGCCGATTATCGGCCTTGCAACGGTTTCCGCGTCGCGGCCAAGCATATTCGAACAGTTTGTCAGCTGAATTTGTGGTCCAAGTATTCGAGATAAGCGAAAGGATTGTCACTCGCCAAGCCGAGGCGGTCCAATATTTGAGCACGTGTCAATGACCGCCCGTGATTCCAAACCGCCTCTCTCAAGCTGCCTCGGAGTGGTTCTAGATTGCCCTCGTTCACCGCGCTGATGACCCCTGGCGATCCTTCTCCAAGGTGCCGCATCAACTGTGCGGCCGTCATATTGCCAATCGTGTAGGTCGGAAACGATCCTATATATCCGGATGACCAATGAACGTCCTGCAAGCACCCGTGAGCGTCACAGTCGATCTCGATCCCCAGATCAGATTTCATCGCCTGGTTCCAGGTGTCGGGTATGTCAGCCACCTCGAGGCTGCCCTCCATGAGGGCCATCTCAATCCGGACGCGCAGCATGATGTGCAAGTCATAAGTCAACTCATCAGCCTCAACACGAATGGGCCCCGGTTCGACCCTGTTGACCGCAGCGACGAACTCTTCCGTCGTCACGTCGGAAAGCTGGTCAGGAAAGGTATCGCGAAGATGCGGGAAATGCGCATGCCAGAAGGCCGGACTGCGCCCAACGTGGTTTTCCAGAAGACGCGACTGGCTTTCATGCATGCCGAAGCTGGTGCCGCCCACGGCGTAGAGCCCAATCATGTCGGTTGCAAAGGCGCTGCGTGTGTGGATCGGGTCAACGCCCTGCTCATAGAGCGCATGGCCAACCTCGTGGATGGTGCCGAAGATCGACATCGGCAGATAGTTGCGGGGCCACCGTGACGTGATGCGGACATCATTGCGAGTAAAGCTGACCTCGAAGGGGTGGACGGCGGTGTCTAGGCGGCCCCGGTCGAAATCATAGCCCAAAGCGTGGGCGATCTTGGTCGCGAACTGCCTCTGAAGCCGCGGATCGTAGTCCCGATAGAGGAAATCCGTACGGGGTGCGGGTCGGGCGCGTGCGCGATCCAGGATGGGAAGAATGCCCGCGCGAAGGCTGTCGAACAGTGTCTCCAAGCTGGCCGCCGTCTCGCCCGGTTCGAAGACCTGCACCATGGGATCGTAAGGATGCCCCTGATGACGAAGAGCATCGGCAGTCCGACGTGCCAAGGTCACGACCTTTTCCAGATGCGGTTGGAAGATTGCAAAATCACCTTGTGCGCGAGCCTTTGCCCAAGCTGCGCCAGCGACTGTCGCATGCTGTGCCTTGGCCTGCAGCAGATCCGCCGGCAAGCGGGCGTGATGGTCGATGGCCTCCCGCACGGCATAGGCCTGAGGGTCGTCGCCGGCCGCATCAACAGCATCCTGCATGGCCGGGTCGAGGATCATCTGACGCGCGATACCCATCAGCGTTGCAACCTGGTGGCCGCGCGTTTCGGCACCCCCCGAGGCCATTTGCGTGCGTGCGTCCCAATTGAGCATGTTGACCGTGCAAAGGACGTCGTTCAGCTGTCCGATCCGAGTGCGTAGATTCGTAATCATGCGGCACCTTTCTGCATGTCGACCCCGCCGTCGTTCAGATGGCACGCCACCGTTCGCACCGGCCCGGCCGTGGTCAGCCTCGGCACCTCGGCGCGGCACCTCGGGCCAGCGAAGGGGCAGCGCGGATGGAAGGCGCAACCGGGTGGCGGTGCTATCGGAGACGGGATCTCTCCCTTGATGGCCTCGAACCGGCCGCGGCCGGTGCCCACGGTCGGGATCGAGGCGAACAGCGCCCGAGTGTATGGGTGGCGGGGATCCGCATAAAGCTGATCGGCCGGTGCCAACTCGACCAAGCGGCCTAGATACATGATCGCCACGCGGTCGCAGACATGACGGACAACTGACAGATCGTGACTGATGAACAGCGCGGTCAGGCCCAGATCGTGGCGCAGGTCCATGAACAGGTTCAGCACCTGCGCCTGGATCGACACGTCGAGCGAGGCCACGGCCTCATCCAGCACTAGCACCTCGGGCTGCATCGCCAAAGCGCGGGCAATGGCGATCCGCTGACGCTGGCCGCCGGAAAACTGGTGCGGCAGCCGGTCGGCATACGCTGCCTCAAGCCCTACCTGCTCCAGCAGGGCTCGGATGCGGGTGCGCACCTGATCCGCGGGGATGATGCCATGATAGCGCGGACCTTCTGCCAGCGTCTCGCCAACCTTCATCCGCGGGTTGAGGCTGGCGAAGGGGTCCTGATGAATCATCTGGACCTGCGTCGTCAGCTTGTGGATGTTGCCCCGCCGCTGATCGGCGATCTGCTGACCGTTCAATGTCACGCTGCCCGAGGTGGGGGCATGAATGCCCGCAATCACTCGACCCAGGGTCGATTTCCCACAGCCGGATTCACCGACGATACCTAGAACCTCGCCCTTAGCGACCTCCAGTGACACGTCAGTCAGCGCATGCACGGTCACGGGTTTGCCCCCGCCGGTAAATTTTCCGGCCAGACGCTCTGCGAGTCCGGGCCTGCGGGTGAACCGTTTAGAGACGGCATCAATCATGAGGATCGGAACGGTCATACGCCCTCCAACGGGTGATGGCACAAGACGGCCTGCCCGTCGCGGACATCCAGCGGCGGCTCGGTGCGGCACAGGTCGGTCGCACGGGGGCAGCGGGGCTGGAACGGGCACCCTTCCGGTAGACGCGAAAGCTGTGGCGTCGATCCGGGGATCTGCGGCAGCTTGCGCCCGGGTTCGTGCCGCGCCGGGATCGAATCGAGCAACCCTTGGGTATAGGGGTGCCGCGGCCCCCCGATCACTTGTTCGGCAGTGCCGCGTTCGACGATGCGGCCCGCATACATCACGCAGATATCGTCGGCTAGGCTGGAGACGACGGCCAGATCATGCGTGATCCAGACGATGGCAGCGCCAGTCTCGTCTGCCAACTCGCGCACTTCGGCCAGGATCTGGCCCTGGATCGAGACATCCAGTGCCGTCGTGGCCTCGTCGGCGATGATGACGGACGGGCTGTGCAGCAGCGCCATGGCGATCGCCACCCGCTGGCGCATGCCGCCGGACAGCTGATGCGGATAGGCCTTGAGGCGTTCCGCGGGGGATGGAATGCCCACCACCTCCAGGGCCTTCCGTGCGTGCTGCAAGGCATCCGATTTGGACATGGGCTGATGCACCCGCACCGCCATCGTCATCTGGTCGCCCACGCGCAGGACCGGGTTCAGGGTCATCATCGGATCCTGAAAGACCATCGCGACCTTGCGGCCGCGCATCTTGCGCAGGTCCTCCGTGGACAGCTGCCGCAGATCCACACCGTCGACCAGGACGGCTCCTGCCGTCACCTCTCCTGGTGCGTCGATCAGGCCGAGGATCGAGAATCCGGTGACGCTCTTTCCAGACCCGCTTTCGCCCACAAGGCCCATGATCCGACCGGGCTGCACGGCAAAGCTGACATCGTTGACCGCCGTGACATGACCTGCGCGGGTCTCGAACCGCGTGGTCAGTCCCTTGACGTCGAGTGCTGCGGTCATCTGCTGTTCCTCGGGTCAATCACTGTCCTGACCTGATCGCCGACCAGATTGATGGCCACGACCGTGATCATCAGGAAGACGCCGGGATAGATGGACAGCCATGAGCGCCCGGCATGAATATACTTAAAGCCGTTGGAGATCAGCGACCCCAGTGACGGTTCGGTCAGCGGCAGGCCGACGCCCAGAAAGGACAGCGTCGCCTCCAATGAAATGGCGCTGGCAACCTGCACGGTGGCCACGACGATCAGCGGTGGCAGGACGTTGGGCAGCAGATGCTTGAACAGGATCCGCCAGGTTGGAAGCGGGGTCGACCGGGCGGCCTCGATATAGTCCTTTCGACGCTCGACGGACGCGGCGCCATGGGTCGTGCGGGCAAAGTAGGCGTATTGCGCCACCACCAAGGCCAAGATGATCTGCGGCACTCCCTGCCCCAGAACGGCGGCCATCACCAAGGCCAGCAGGATGGCGGGCATGGACAGCTGAAGGTCCACGATCCGCATCAGCAACGCCTCGATCCGGCCGCCGAAATACGCGGCCGTCAGGCCGATGCTGATCCCCAGGGTCAGCGCCAGCACCCCGGCCGAGATCCCGATCAGGAAGCTGGTCCGCAACCCATAAAGGATCGCGGAAAGCATGTCGCGACCCGCATTGTCCGTGCCGAGCAGATGGACATAGTTGCCGGATCCCGTCTGACCCGGCTGCAGGAAGGCATCCGCCCAGTCCAGTTGCCCCAAATCATAGGGATCCTGCGGCACCAGCCAAGGTGCCCCAAATGACGCGACCAGCAACGCCACGATCACCACCAGCGCGCCGACCGCCACCCATGACCGGCGATAGTCGGACCAGAAGTTGCGCAAGCGCATCACTCGCGTCTCTGCCGGGGCCGCGGAAGGGACCACGAGGACGTTTCCGATATGGGCCATCAAGAGCCTCCCTTCAGACGGACGCGGGGATCAAGCTGCGCATAGATCAGGTCGACGACCAAGTTGATCATCACGAACAGCAGCACGACCATCACCAAGTAGGAAACCATGACCGGTCGGTCCAATTGCAGGATGCTGTCGATGATCAGCTTGCCTACGCCCGGCCAGTTGAAGACGGTCTCGGTGACCACCGCGAACGCAAGAGTCGAGCCCAGTTCCAGCCCGAACACGGTGACCAGCGGGATCGAGATGTTGCGCATGATGTGTCCGAACACGATCTGCCGGTCGGGCAGTCCCTGCGCGCGCGCAAAGCGGACGTAATCCGTTCCCATCGCCTCGACCATGCCGGCACGGGTCAGTCGGATCATCAGGCCCATCTTGAACAGCGACAGATTGACCGCCGGCATGATCACGTGGGCCCAGCCATCCGAGGTCACCAAGGACGTCTTGAACCACAGGACATGCCCGACCTCTCCGCGCCCCCCCGAAGGCAGCCAGCCGAGATTGACGGCGAACCCCATGATCAGCAGCATCCCAATCCAGAAGGTCGGGACAGAAAAACCCAAGACGGATAGCGCCATGATCAGCTTGGCAGGGATGCCGTTCGGACGGTAGCCCGCATACATTCCGGCAGGCACACCAATCAGCGTAGCGATGCCTACGGACACCAGCACCAGTTCCAGCGTTGCAGGCAAGCGCGAGAAGACAAGCGACGTGACCGGGATGTTGTAGACCATAGACCGGCCCAGATCGCCTTGGAACACATTGCCGACGAAGGTGAAATACTGTTGCCACAGGGGCTGGTCGAACCCGTATTGCCGGATCAGGTTCTCGCGGATCTCCTGGCTTGCGCCAGGGTCGATCATCACGTCGATCGGGTTGCCGATCGCGTAGACGCCAACAAAGACGATTACCGACATGACGAACACGACCATCATCGCCTGTATCAGTCGACCGACAAGATAGCCAAACATCGCAATCCCCCGTTTTTTCCCTGCCCGATATCGCCCGACAGGGGGCGTCGGCGGCGCGCCTCGTAAAAGGGACGCGCCACACGGTTGTCAGATTACTCTTTCGGGGTGATCGCGTAGGCCCGGGTTTCCTGGTCGACGCGAGGGGTGAAATCGACCATGCCCGCCTTCGATGCCCACACGCTCTGCAGAATTACGGTAGGGATCAGCGCACGATCTCCATCGCGATCTCGGACGCCTGCTCGTAAAGTTCGCGGCGCGCGTCCGTATCCAAGGTTTGGCTTCCCTCGCTGAAGATCCGGTCGAATTCGGGGTTCGAATAGCCGGACCGGTTGAAGTTGCCAAAGCCCTTCTCGGCGTCTTGGGTATGGACAAGCGCGCCATAGGTATAGGCCGCCTCGCCGGTTAGCGTGCCCCAGGCGGACATGGTCATCGTGTATTCTTCTCGCTGCGCCGCCGGGAAGAATACCGTGCCGTTCAAGGCCTGCGCGTTCACCGTCAGACCCAGGCGCGACCACATCTGGGCCAGCGCCTCGCAGACCACCGCGTCGCCGGGAACACGATTGTTCGTGCAGGTGAAGTCGATCTCGAACCCGTCGGGATAACCTGCCTCGGTCAGCAGCGCTTTGGCCTGATCGATGTCATGGGCCGGCGCCGGGATGTCCGACGAATAGCCGAAGAACCCTTCGGGCATCAGCTGGTTGGCCGGCGTGCCCAGACCCTCCAGCACCACGTTCACCAGGACGTCGCGGTTGATCGCTAGATCTAGCGCCTTGCGGACGCGCACGTCCTGCAGTGGGTTGCCATCGATCTCCTGCCCGTTGACCTTGATGGGCTGCGGCTCCTCATCTTTGACAGACGGCGCGATGTTCAGGATGTAGATTGAATCCGATACGAACGTGTCGAGGCTGCTGTCAGCCTGCATCGACAGGTAATCCGTGGCTGGCACATAGTTGATCATGTCAACCTGTCCGGATTTGAGGGCCGCGACGCGGGCGGCATCATCGGGAATCTCGCGGCGCGTCACCGTCTCCCAAGCCGGGGCGTCGCCCCAGTAGTCATCGTTGCGCTCGACCACCAGATCGCCCTTGGGCTGCCAGCTGACGAACTTGTAGGGGCCGGTGCCGATTGCCTTCTCGCCGGAATTGAATTCCTCGTTCCCTGCTTCCATCCCGGTCTCGGACGGAACGACAAACAGGCGCGTGAAGTCGTTCGGCAGGGACGGTGCCATCCCGTTGGTCGTGATGCGCAGCGTATAGTCGTCCACGACTTCGACCGACGCGACATATTTGGTATAAAGGGTCATAGGCATCGGGCCGGTGACGGCAGGAATGCGCTCGATCGAGAACTTGACGTCCTCGGCGGTGAAGGGGGTGCCGTCATGGAAGGTCACGCCTTCGCGCAGCTTGAACTCCCAGGTGGTGTCGTCAATGGGCGTCCAGCTGACGGCGAGGCCCGGCTGCAGCTGCAGCGTCTCATCAGCATCGACCAGCGTATCGAAGACGTGGCGCAGCGCCTCGGCCTGACTGCCCAGGGTGGACCAGTGCGGGTCGATCGAATCCGGTCCCGCGCGCAGGCCGATCGTCAAGTCCTGTGCCATGACTGCCGGCGCCGCGGCGAGCAAAGTGATGAGAGCGATACCCGAGCAAAGAGCATTTTTAGCCATTTCCGAACCTCACCTGTTATCATTGACTATAACACTAGATGAGATTTTTTTTGCACGTCAAGCAATTTTAGCAACGAAATACCATTCAGAGCACTGTTTGCGAAGCTTATGGCCATGAGGATCGGCTATTATTATGCAAAAAACACTCTTGAGTGGCTAACTGTTATCATTCAATGATACGATATGAGCACCGTTCCCACCCCTGACCTAGACGCCGCCCTGCTGCGGATTGCCCAAGCCATCGACCCGACCTCTTCGGTGTCGGTCTCCGTGCAACTGCGCGGGGCACTGGAATATGGAATCGCCGCGGGGGACATCCCGTCTGGCAGCCGCCTGCCGTCGGTCCGAAAGCTTGCTGCGACACTGGGCCTGTCGCCCGTCACGGTCAGCAACGTCTTTGCCGCCCTCCAGGAGCGGGGCCAGATCGAGGGGCGGGTCGGATCGGGCACCTTCGTCACAGACCGCGGCATCCCCTGCGCCGCGCGCGCGCGGCAGTTGGCAGCACTGGAACGTCAGATCGCCGCGCTCGTCGCCGCTGGGCGTGAACTGGGGCTGACAGCGCAGGATATCGCCTTTCGCGTGACGATGGCGGCGTCCGCCGCGCCGCGTCCCCTGCGCGTCATTGTATTAGGGACGTTCAGCGATGCGACCGCGGCCTATTCCCGGGATCTGACGCCGTATTTGTCGCCCGACGACGTCGTCATGCCTTGGACCATCGACCGGCGGGACGACCTGCCTGCCCGCGTCGATCTGGTCGTCTCTCCGCGGACGCTTGCGACACAGGCGGCCGATTTGTTTCCGGGCATCCCGCAGGTCAGCATGATCCTGATCCCGAACGAGGCTACACGCGTGGCCCTTGCCGGCATCCGACCAGATGCGCGCGTGCTGCTGGTCTCGTATTTCGATGATTTCCTCAGCGTGCTGAAGTCCGGCGTCGGTCGGTTCGCACCGCATCTGGGTCGTGTGACTGCCGTCGCACGCAACGCCGAGGATCTTGATCGCCTGCTGGCTGACTGCGACGTGCTGATTCACGCGACGGGGGCGGACTATCTGGGATCCCACCTTGGCCCCCAGCAGACCACTATCGAATATCGCCACACCCCCGACAGCCATGCCGTGCAGACCCAACTGTTGCCGGCGCTGGAGACCCTCCGCACGGCTGGCGCCATCAAAGGAGAAACGCCATGAAGATTTCCGAAAGCTCGTGGTTCGACATCGAGGCCTATCTGCAGAAGGACGACCGCTGCATCCTGCCCCTGGGCAGCACCGAACAGCATGCCCATCTGAGCCTGTCGGTTGATTCAATCCTTTCGGAGAAGATCGCCACCGATGCAGCCGCACCTTTGGGCGTCCCGGTCTTTCCGGCGGTGCCTTATGGACTGACGCCCTATTTCATGGCCTTTCCCGGCACCGTTTCCCTGAAGCTGTCGACCTATGCAGCACTGGTGCGCGATATCCTGGACAGTCTCTACGACACAGGCTTCCGACGTGTGTTGATCGTGAACGGGCATGGTGGCAACAGCCCGGTCCAGCCGGTCTGCGCCGAATGGATGCAGGCCCGTCCCGGCGCGCGGTGTCGGTTCCATGACTGGTGGCGGGCGCCGCGCACCTGGGCTGCCGTGCAGGCCGTCGACCCGGTGGCCTCCCACGCATCATGGATGGAGAATTTCCCTTGGACCCGACTGCCGGGGCGCCCGGTGCCGCCGGAGCAGAAACCCTATGTCGATTTCGACCGCTTGCGCGATCGGAACGCAAAAGGCGTGCGCGACCTAATCGGAGACGGCAATTACGGCGGCCACTATCAGAAGTTAGACGACCAAATGGACGACATCTGGCAGGTCGCCGTCGCGGAAACCCGTGCCCTGATCGAGGGCGATTGGGCATGACCGCAGGTGAACCCGTCCTGATCTGGGGCGCAGGGGCCATCGGCGGCATTCTGGGCGCCTATGCCGCCCGCGCCGGCCACCCTGTGCAGATGGTCGACATCGAGGCCGATCATGTCCTGGCCATCCGCCGCGACGGTCTTCGTATCGAAGGTCCCGTCGAGGCGTTCGTCCAGATCCTGCCGGCCCAGACCCCCGCCACGCTGACCGGCACCTATCGCCGTGTGATCCTGGCCGTGAAGGCGCATCACACCCGGCAGGCCATGCGGATGCTGATGCCGCACCTTGCGCCAGACGGCTTCGTCGTGTCGGCGCAGAACGGCCTGAACGAGCGCGTGATCGCGGACATGATCGGCGCCGATCGCACGGTCGGCTGCTTTGTGAACTTCGGCGCGGACTGGCTGGAGCCGGGCCGCATCCTTTACGGCAATCGGGCTGCGGTCGCCTTGGGCGAACTGGACGGTCGCATCAGCCCGCGGGTGCGCGAGATGCACGCCCTGTTCGCCCTGGTCGAACCCGAGGCGGTCGTGACCAACAACATCTGGGGCTATCTGTGGGGCAAGATGGGCTATGGCGCGCTGCTGTTCGCGACCGCGCTGACGCCGGAATCGATGTCCGACGCGATGGACCCTGCCCCGTGGCGCCCGGTCTATGCCGCCCTGGGCCATGAGGTCATGCGCCTGGCCCAGGCCGAGGGGGTGACGCCCCTAGGCTTCAACGGTTTCGATCCGGACGCATTCCTGGCCCGCGACGCGGCGCGGATGGACGCCTCGATCGATGCCATGGTGGCGCACAATCGCAAGACGGCGAAGACCCATTCCGGCATCTATCGCGACCTGGCCATCCGCAAGCGCAAGACTGAGGTCGATGCGCAGATCGGCGTCCTGATCGAGATCGGTCGTGGACACGGCATTCCGACCCCTGCCCTGTCGGAACTATGTGCCCTGATCCACGGCATCGAGGACGGCACCCGGACGCAATCGACCGCGCTTCTGGACCGGATGGTGGCGACATGCAGCTGACCCTGGCTGGACAGGTCTTTGCCGTCACGGGGGCGGCACAGGGCATTGGGGCGGCGATCGTGCGGACCCTAACGGGATCGGGCGCGACCGTGGCCGCGATGGACATCGACGATGCCGGGCTGACGCCGCTGGCCGGCTGCCGGGCGTCAGCTGTCACGCAGGTGATCTCGGGCGGCAGGAGAGCGCCCGCGCGCTTTGTGAAACGGTTCTGGACCGGCACGGTCGGGTCGACGGGCTGATCACCGCCGCCGGCGGTGTCCGTGGTCAAGTCGGCCGGCCCCTGGACACCGTGGACGAAGCCGACTGGCGGGCCATCTTCGCGGCCAATGTCGACGCAGTCATGTGGTGCGCGCAGGCGCTGACCCCCGGAATGAAGGCGGCGGGCGCCGGCCGGATCGTGACCATCTCGTCTGGCGCGGGTCTGAAGCCCAGCCTAACGGGCATCCAGGCCTATACCGCCGCAAAGCATGCACTGGTCGGGCTGACCAAACAACTGGCGCTGGAACTAGGGCAGTCGGGGATCACAGTAAATTCGGTAGCGCCGGGTTTCATCCTGTCCAATCCCTCGACCGAAAAGCAGTGGCAGGCCTTCGGGCCCGATAGGCAAAAGCGCATTATCGATAGCATCCATCTCCGTCGTCTTGGGCAGGCCGACGACATCGCCAACGCGGTCGCGTTCCTGTGCTCGCGGCAGGCGGACTGGATCACTGGACAGATCCTGCAGGTGGACGGAGGACACGGATGATGGACCCGCACGAATGGCCCGAGGACGTATGGCGCACCAAGGTCGGCGCGGTGCGCGCGGGCCGCAGCCTGCTGCCGGACCGATGGCCGGGCGGTGCGCGCTGCGCCGTGGCACTGTCCTTTGACAGCGATCACGAGACCAACGAACTGCGCGACGGCGGCAATTCCGTGGCCCGTCTCAGCTGGGGCGAATTCGGCGCGCGGCGCGGCATTCCCCGCATTCGGCAGGTGCTGGACCGCCAAGAGGTCAAGGCGACCTTCTTCGTCCCCGCGGTCGCGGCACTGCTGCATCCGGATGAACAGCGCGCCCTTGCGCAGGACGGGCACGAGATCGGCTTGCATGGATGGATCCACGAACTGAACACCACACTGGACGCCGCGACGGAGCGCGAACTGATGATGCGCGCTGCCGACACGCTGGAGCGTGTCAGCGGCCAGCGCCCCGTCGGGATGCGGACGCCGTCTTGGGATTACAGTCCCGCCACCCTGTCGATCGCACGAGAGATGGGGCTGCTCTATGACAGCTCGCTGTTCTCGGACGACGACCCCTACGAGATCCTGCAGGATGGACAGCCGACAGGTATGGTCGAGTTGCCGGTCGAATGGATCCGCGACGATGCGGTGTATTTCATGATGAACCGCTTCGGGGCGCAGCGCCCCTATACGCCGCCCGCGGATGTGCTGGACATCTTCCTGCGAGAATTCGAGGGCGCCTATGCCGAAGGTGGGATGTTCCTGCTGACTATGCACCCGCATGTTACCGGATACCGGAGTCGCATCTTCATCCTTGAGCAACTTCTGGAACGGATCGTAGCCAAGGATGACTGCTGGATCGCCACACATGCCCAGATCGCGGCCTACTGCGCGGAACAGGCCGGACTGAGCAACGGAGCCTCCTGATGACCAAATTTTCACTCGCAGTGCATGGCGGGGCCGGCACGATCCTTCGCCACACCATGACCGATGACCTGGAGGCCCGGTATCACGCAGGTCTGCGCCGCGCGCTGCAGGTAGGGCATGATGTCCTAGCGCAGGCCGGCAGCGCGATGGACGCCGTCACGGCGGCGGTTTGCGTGCTGGAGGACGAACCGCTGTTCAACGCGGGCCGGGGCGCGGTCTTCACGTCGGACGGCCGGCAGGAAATGGATGCCGCGGTCATGGACGGCGCCACGCGCAAGGCGGGCGCCGTCGCGGGCATCATGGGGCCGCGCAACCCGATCCTGGCTGCCCGATCGGTGATGGAGCGGACCGATCATGTGCTGCTGATCGGCCCCAATGCCCTCCAGGTCGCACGCGATGCAGACCTGCCGTTCGAGGATGCACCCTATTTCTTTACCCAGCAGCGTTGGGACGCTCTACAGGCGACGTTGCAGATGCGCCGCGACGGCATCGACGATACCGACCCTGCCCGTCGCCACGGGACCGTGGGTGCCGTAGCACGCGATGCGCACGGCAACTTGGCCGCAGCCACCTCGACCGGCGGCATGACGGCCAAGTCGCCCGGACGCGTCGGCGACACCCCTGTCATTGGCGCGGGCACCTATGCGGACAACGAAACCTGCGCGGTATCCGGCACCGGGCATGGCGAGATCTTCATCCGGTGGCATGCCGCGGCCGAGATTGCGGCCCGAATGCGTCATGCAGGGCAGACGCTGGCGGACGCGGCGCACCATGTGGTCATGGAGGACCTTGGATCGAATGACGGATCCGGTGGTGTCATCGCCGTCGATGCCCAGGGAAACCTGTCCCTGCCCTTCAACTGCGAAGGCATGTATCGGGGCACCGTCACACAGGACTCCGACTTCAAGTCGTATATCTATCGCTGAAGTTTGCTTCCAATGCGAAAGATCCGCCACGTAGCGTGGTGATGGGCTGTTTTGGGCGGGAAGCGGACCGATGGCGGCGCAGCATAACTAACGCAGCGTTGCAAAAGAGCAGACATCTGGCCTGTCTGGGGTTTGCTAAAGCGAACCCATCAATGTAGATGGCCGAAACTGGACAGACGGCATACGGTAAGGCCGCTCCATAACTAGCCCGAAGAGGATTTTGTTGTCATGCCGAGAGTCTTTCACCTCCATCCACCAGTTTTTCGATTACTTTAGTAATCCGCAGTTTTCGCGAATTGATTGGCCTGACAAGAGGCCAACACATTATGATACGGCGATAATATTAATTACAAACTGACCTCCCTGAAGCAGATGCCGCGAGCGATCCAGATGGATAAGTCGATCTCGCAAGGTATTTACTTATCGGTGACTTATTACCGATCCAGTTTTTACACTTTTCTTCACTGCAGTTTTGCCAAGCGCTCCTCGAGCCATTGAAGTGATCGACGATAAAGCGCAAAATCAGCAATATCCCATTCCTTGGCATGGGCATCGGGTCTATCATTAATTAAAATTGAGTTCTCATCAAATAATTTTTGATCACCAAAAACCGCCTCAAAGGAGACCAATTTTTTTTCACGAGCGCGGTAAGCTCAGGCCACATCATTTTGTGAAAAAGGGCGTCCAAGGGTAAGCCAATAAGTTGCTTTCGACGGTGCTCTGGTAGGCTTCCTAAGATATGCTCCGCTAGCCCATCAAGTTTTTTTGACTGCAACGCCTGCATTCTCAGAAAGTTAAGAACAATGCTGCGAAGTTTTCTCTCAATTAAATTTCTTCTCTGCCCTAGCGCTGCCAGATCCTCTGCCCAGTCTTCTAATCCGTTCCTCTCATTGCTCACGACTACGTCGCTATATACCTGCGATGTCGTTCCAGTTTGCACTATCGAGCTAAAGGCTTTACGGATCATACTTCCGGAAAATTCATCCTTTAGGTTTATTACGCCATACTTTCGCAACGTGCGCCGTGTCGCTTCTGGAACAATGCCTGCTTCCCCGGCAGATATACTAATACTTGCCGCCTTCATCTCTGGATGCACCCGGAAAAGATGATTCAGCGCTACCTCAGCGATCGGACAGCCCTCATTTTCGACGAATGTTTCAACCAGTGGCGCGACATCCTCCTTGCTAATAGTAACCGGTCGGCTTCCAACGGGAATTTGCCGCTGGATAAATGAACAACATTTACGAGCCCAATATGGCATGTTTCCGGTCTCTTCCGAGATCCAAAAAGCCGCATCATCAGAAAAATGTAATCCGGCGATTTTACCAAGTCGCCTCAACATTGCTACCGTGGCACCCGATGGCATTGGACTCAGAAACTCTTCAGGAACGAATGCCAATGCGGCATTTTCAACTCCATTTATTTGATCGACCGTAAACCAGTGTGTAGACACACCTCCAATAAGAAGCGAAAACGGCTTTCCTTGCCGGTCACATTCCTGGTAAACTGACCGAATATTTCGCCAAAAACGATTAAAGTCTTTTTTCCAGTGGTCGACCGTTGGACTTCCTGGCGTTATGTAATCTATTTCATCAAACACGATAAGGACGACGCTTTCAATTTCAAGAACACTATTTTCGAGATTGATACGTGCTACAGCTAAACTTTCGTTATTTTCGCTAGCTTGGAGCACTAGGTAATCCTCACTCTTTTGCTGCATTACTTGCAAAGTTTCCGAAATAGACGAAAGTAATCTTTCTGCGGTCATTTCAAAAACATCATCTTTTGAGCAGTCGATCATTATCGTCTTGCAGTCAAAGTGAAGCGGTATTTCCTTAAGAACACGATTGATAATGGAAGTCTTTCCAACTTTCCGAATTCCCAAGCAAGATCTTATTTGACCCTGTTGCAATTTTCGGGCAAGGTCTATTGCTTCGTCTCGTCTACCAAAAAATTGATTATCGCCTGACACTGGCCCCGTCACGTCAAATGGATCATGAGAAAATAGCTGCGCAGAAATTTGCTTCTCGATATCGCGAGCTTCTCCCAAATCGGCGCGGCCATCGATTGGTAAGAGCGAGATTCCTATTTCTCTACCCCAGTTCCTAAGCTTGATATTTCCATTAGGATCGAGGTGAACAACAATAGCGACACTGCGCTCCAAACGGCCAGACGAGTTGGCTATTTCTGCCTGAACAAATTTAATGGTTCTCGTTTGCTGATCTGTGAAAGTGGAGGCAACTACCAATAGCTCGCGGTCAACAGCGAGCGCTTGCTTGAGGCGCCTTGATAATGTGACATAGGCACATGAATATCTTCCCCCTTCGAATTCTTTCATGTAGCCTTGATTTTTCCTAAACAAATCGCCCGACGCATCTAGAAATTTCTCTAGCAAATCATTGAGCTTTTGGTCTACTTTATCGGGGGTAATCAAGAAATTGTCTGACATATTATTCCATAACAAATTAATTGCTTGATTTTCTTTGAGCCGCCACGAGCCGCTTCGAATCGATGTTATCGTAAAGCTTATCTAGGCGACATTGGCATCGATCAGCGATTTTGTAGGGGAACTGCAAATTCTCAAGTGCAGCTCGGCATTCTGTGGAGCTTGTCTTTATGCTAATATTGCTAATCAATGAGTGTCAACTTCATCCGCTCTAGCACGGCCGAAATCGGCATAGAGCGTCGTGATATCTATATCGAGGCTAACCAAGGCATTGTTAACCACATGCCGGATCTTGCGCAGCGGATGCCGCGCCGGAATGCGATCCTCAAGATTGACGTAGCTGAACAGCGATCCGCTCGTCTTGTCGACACCCCGCATCGCCTTCCCCCATCAACCCACTTGGAAAGTGAATCATGTGTCAGTTTCAGCGTCCAGCAGGACGTTTTTCAGCAGCGTTCTAAGACGATGTGGCCCCTATCAGCTGAACTTGTCCCGCAGAATCAATGATACATGAGAGCTTGTGCTACGCCGATCATCAACGTCCGGTGTGGGAAAGCAACACCGCAGCGCCCGCCGTGTGCCGATCGTCCGGTATGGGCCCAGTGCGCTGGTCAGGGGCTGCCTGGACCGTTGCCGGCACCAATGCGGCAGATCGACGTTAAGGAGCCCCTCTCTGACGTTTGTCCGTCCCGCAGCGAATGCAGGCGCAGCAAGAGCAGTCGGCCAGAAGCGGACGTTCACCACGCACATGAATTGCTGCAGCCCGATGCATCCGCAGAGTCGTTCGACCATGCGTGACAAGTGATGGACGAACTGCAATGGTCGGTTTGCTACTTGAGGAATTCACATGCCTACGATGACCGAGAACTTACCCAACAGGGTTCGGAAGCTGACTAAGCCAAGAAATTATGCGCAAGCCATGCAGCCCTTCTTGGAGGCCGTTAGTAATTCGATCATGGCAATAGATGACCGATGTCAAGAACTCGAAGGCCTTTCGAATGGCGTTGTTAAGGTAGTAATTTCGGATATTGGGGCAGATGATATCTGTATCGAAATATCAGATAATGGTATTGGCCTTGATAAATATCGGTATGATGCATTTTGTGAGATTGACACCGATTTCAAAAAAGAACGTGGCGGCAAGGGAGTTGGTCGCTTATATTGGCTAGATGCTTTTAATAAAATCGAAGTTATCTCTCAGTTCAAAACTGATACTGGCATCTCAAGGAGATCCTTTGAGTTTCGTCTGGCACAGCAAGACCAGGTAGTCGAAAATGGCAACCTTCAGCATGACCTAATGCCAGATGCTACAGGAACTATAGTTAGATTCAAAGGGCTTCGTCAGGGACCTTATTTGGATCTCTTCCCTAAAAGAGCAGCAACTATCAATGATTACTTGGCAGCAGAGTTTATCTCGAATTTTCTGAGTAAGGTCGGTCCAGTGGTTACCTTATCTGCAACCACAAAAGGCGGCACTTTGCAGACTGCGACTTATCCAAAGGATGTTTCGGAATTAGTTGCAAGAGGACCCGAAGCAGTTAGTGATATTTGCGTGCAAGATGGCTCAAGCCTGGCTGTGACTTGCTTTCTTTGTGACAAAAAAGCCAGCTCTGGGTTGGCGGGACGCCATCAAGTTCATTTGCTTGGCAACAGCCGAACGGTTGAAAGTCGAAATGTCGATGATCTCATTGCGATTGGTCCGCTAAGGGCTGGACATCTTGATGACTTGGCGCTTCATATTTTGGTAAGCGGCGAACTACTTGATAATAGTGTTGCTGAAAGCCGCACATCATTTACTCTGCCTGAAGCCGAAGTTTCTGAAATTGTAAAGGGCGCAGTTAAAGCTGCTCGATCAGAGTTCATCTCGGACCAGTTGAGCGAGTTTGATAAAGCACGCAGAGCGGAATTCGATAAGTTCCTGCGTCATCAACCTATTTTTGGATTTGCCAACAGTGATGAGATTTTTGCATCGTTACCTGCGAACGCGAAGAGCCCGGAAGATTTTGTAAGCAGACTAGCGCTTCCTCGCTTTCGTGCGGAGCAGAAGAGAGAAGAAGCCCTTTCATCTCTGGTCGAGAAGATCGTTGCTGGTGATCAAGTGCCCGAGAATTTTGGTGAAGTAGTGCGCCGAGCTGCTGAGGGGGTGCAGGATAACGAAAGAGCCGCCCTAGGTCACCATGCAGCAAGAAGGAGGGTTGTTTTAGACTTAATGGATCGCTTGATTAGGCGTCTCCGAACCAGCCCCGACAAGGACAAGAACCATGTAGAGAATACCCTGCATACTCTGCTTGCCCCGATGAAGATAAATTCATCTAATCCTGAAGATGAAGAGCGTGCGGCTCACGACCTTTGGCTGCTTGACGAACGCCTAGCATTCGCTTCTGGATTTTCATCTGACAAACGATTGGCTGCGGTTCTTGCGGAAAATGACAGTGACCTGAGGCCTGATATATTCTTATGGGACGTGCTCTATGCATTGGGACCGGTAGGTAATCAGGGGGGCGCTGAAGATGTCGAGGACACTGAACCTCTTTCTACGGTGTTTATTGTTGAGCTAAAACACCCTGGACGCGAAAACTATAAACCGGATGAACGAATAGAGGACCAAGTTCGGAGATACGTAACAGAGATAAAGGGCGGGAAAATAGAAGGTTTTGGGCGCAGAAGAATTCGTGTTTCAGACGACTGTCAGTTTCATTGTCTCGTTGTCGCCGATTTTCATGGGAAGCTTGCAGAGGAGGTTTCAGGTTGGTATTACGTCCATAATCGTCGAGGACGAGAGAGAAGGCTTGGTGGAGATCATTCGAGCGTTATCATCCAGGCAGTCGAATGGGATTATGTCCTTTCAACATCGCGCCAAGCGAACCGAGCGCTGCTAGATGCCGCAGGGCTTGTTCGTCCTCGAACGACAAATTTCACCCAAAGTACTTTCGAAAATAATACTGAAGAGGGTCAGAGGGCCGCAGAGTAGCTGTCTCAATGCGTGCAGTCGGCACACGTTTTGCTTCTGCAGCGAAAGGCTGCTCCCCGCCCTCGTCCGCGCACTACTCGCGGTAGAGGTGATTGCGATGCAACTGCGGCGAATGGCTGGAAATCCCGCATAGCAGACTTTGCCTGTGAGATCTCGCTGCGCCAAGCGCGAACGTCCGGTCTGGGGATGCTGCAGGGCGCCGCCACGCCGGCGCTGTCAGGCCGCAATGGGCCGGGTACGTTCGGACCAGACTTGAGTATTAGGTAATTAATACCAGTGTGATCGCTCGATCCAAATTGACAATTGGTGGAAAGCAACTTCAAGCGGCACACCCGCCTGCTCACCATTGACGCCCCGGCCGCCAAGGGCAACTGACGCTGGACGACCTGCGGCGGATGGTGGCGCCCATCACCCGCGGCACTGCGCTTGGCGGCTTCTTCAGCGCGCTGCCGGGCATCGGCTCGACCATCTCGTCCTCCCACAGCTACGCGCTGGAGCGGCGCGTCGCCCGCCGGCCCGAACGCTTTGGCAAGGGCGCCATAGAGGGGGTCGCTGGCCCCGAAGCCGCCAACAACCCAGCCTCGATCACCGCCTTCGTCCCGACACTGACTTTGGGCATTCCGGGCGATCCAATCATGGCGCTGATGCTGGGTGCCCTGGTCATCCATGTCATACAGCCTGGCCCGATGATGCTGCAGGCCCACCCGGACATGTTCTGGGGCCCCGTTGTCTGCTTCGGGATCGGAAGCCTGTTACTTCTGGTCCTGAACCTGCCGCTGATCGGGATCTGGGTGTCGATGCTGCGCGTTTCGTTCCGCTGGCGTTACCCGGCGATCATCATCTTCGTCTGCTAGGGCGTCTATTCCGTGCGCGGCTCGACCTTCGACATCGTCATGGTCGCTGCCATCGGGATCATCGGTTATGTGCCGATGCAGGCCGCCTTCATCCCTGCACTGCTGCGCCTAGGCCTCGTCCTCGGCCCGCTGATCGAGACGAACCTGCGCCGCGCCCTATTGGTCTCACGCGGGGATCCGATGATTTTATTGGAACGCCCCATCGCCTGCGGTTTCGTAATCGCAACGACTGCGCTCCTGATCTACAGCTTATTGAAGCGCCGCAAGTGATATTACACTCGGTGCCCAGGTGCGTAACAGCAGGCACTACTGCCCATATTACTTCTGCAGATAGCCGGTATCCTTGAGGTGCTGAACAAGTAGCCGGTCGATATACGATGCGACTGAGCGGTCATCGATGCTCGCTGCCTTTTCGACAGCTTCTTTGGTCTCTTGCGAAACGCGGACCGATATTGCTGCTGTTTTTGCCATGATTCACATTGTGTGCAGTTGACATCGTAATTTATTCGATGCATATTAAACTCAGTTGCACACATTTGCAACGGACCAAGTGAGGGTTGCACCCCTCAACCTGGCCCTAACCGAAACCGATCAGATGGAGATCGATGATGGCTAATCGCAGCCTTACCACGCCTGTCGGCGTGACGGAACCGGCATCGCGCCACTTCACCCACACGCCGATCTCGCGCGCCTTCTCGGGGCTTCTGGCGGGGCTTGCGGCCCATGTCGAGTTTGAGCGCGACATCAGCGCGGCCGACGTCCGGGACCCGGGCTTCGCCGCGTCGCTTCGCGAGGCCGAGGCGGCCCGC
>NZ_BBPH01000101.1 GCF_000787695.1 Paracoccus sp. PAMC 22219
TCAGGGCCAGCAGATTGGTCTGGAACGCGATATCGTCAATGACGCTGATGATGCGGGTGATCTGGTCGGATGATGCCTCGATCCCCCGCATTGCGGTCACCGCATCACGCACGATCTCGGTACTGCTCTGCGCGATATCACGGTTCTGGCGGCTGGCGTGTTCGGCCTGACGCGCCCGGTCGGCCGTCGAGGTCACACTGGCACTCATCTGGGTCAGGGCCGCGGCCGACTGCTCCAGCGTCGCAGCCTGGGTTTCGGCGCGGCTCGCCAGATCCTGCGCGGCCGAGGTGATCTCGGTTGCCCCGCCACGGACCTGATCGGCGACATCGGTGATGCGCGCCACCGTGCCCGTCAGGTTCTCGACCACCGTATTGAAGGCCTCGCGCAACGCGTCATATCCGGCCGGGAACGGGTCAGAGATGGGGTTGGGGATCTGCTCGGTCAGGTCGCCCCGGGACAGACGGTCCAGACCCGCGCCGATGTCACGGACAACGCGCGCCTGCTGACGGACTTCGGTATCGCGAGCGGCGGCTGCGGCATCCTGTGCCTGACGAGCCTGCTCTTCCAGATCGCGCCGGTCGATCGCATTTTGGCGGAACACTCCCAAGGCCTGCGCCAATTCGGCCAATTCGTTTCGTCCGTCCTGTCCCTTGATTTCGACCTGCAGATCACCGTTGGCCAAGCTGCGTGTCTGATCCACCGTCTGCGACAGCCGTCGGCGAAGATCGCGCGACAGAATCGTCGCAATCGACATTCCGATCAGGATCGCAAGAGCCACGCCACCAAGGATGGAAGCGACGGTCGTCTGCATGATCTCCTCGAACCTGGCGTCAGCCTCCGCCAGGAGGCCGCCGGCGGTGTCGCGGATCACCTCGACCAATGCCACTGCTTCCGTTGATGTCACCTCGACTGCCGCAACCGCTTGCCGGACATTCAGTTCAAGCTCGCGCAGCGTCGTGGCGTCCGTCCAGTAATCCGTAACGCCGGCCAGGGCCGTCGTCACCAAGGCGCGGGCATCATCGGGAATGGGGCGGCGCGCGATATCCTGCAATTGGGATTGCGTCTCCTCATACGGGGCCTGCGCCTCGTCGAAATCTGCGACATCTGCACCCGACAGGAAGCGGTCGACCCTGGCGCGGGTAACGAGCAGGCTGTTCGAAGCGGCCATTGCGGCATAGGCATCATCCCGCGCCCCTCGACCCTCAAACAGACCTTGCAACTGCTCGACGTTGCGGCGGTGCTCAATTGCGGTTTTCTGCATGCGGGCGATCAGATCGGCCCGTGCTTGATACAGATCGATGAAAACCTGCGCCTCTGCAAGATGACGGTCCTTGAGTGCGATCATCGGTGCCCCGTTCTTGCTTCCCAAGGCATCCAGATCCACGGCCAGGGAACGAACATGCTGGATCGCTGCGGTGACCGCGTCTCCGCTCTCATTTGTGGGCGCCTCGAGATACGCTCCGACTGCGATGGTGGCTTTGCCGACGCCATGGTCCATATCAGCGGCGATGATTGCCCTAGCCTCGGCGTTATCTGCCTCGGCACTGACATCACGCAGGCTGTTCAATTGAGACCAAGTCAACCCCGCAAACAGGGCCAGCATCAGAAGGATCACACCAAAGCCGCCGGCAATGCGTGTCGAGATGCGGATGTTCTTTAACATGGTAACACACTCCGGTGTTGCTCAGTTCTGAGTGGATGTTGGGCAAGGAGGCAGACGGACACGCAAGAACCGGCTGCGTAGCTTGAGACCCTTTGATATTGGCAGTCCGCGGCTGTTGACCGTGGAGATCAGAGGGCACGGAGGTTTGAAGTCCGTTATCCACAAGGGGCCTGCAACGGATCGTGGCCTCTGACCTGCTGCCACCGGAAAGGCGAGGCTGCTTGTCTCATTTTCCC
>NZ_BBPH01000100.1 GCF_000787695.1 Paracoccus sp. PAMC 22219
GAAGGGGACGCCCGGATCAGCTTACTCCTGCTTAGTCTTCCGTTTGAATTGATTTGCTCTAATAAATTCCACGCCCAATTGACGATATGTTTTATCCATATCCTCAATCCTCAATAGCATGTATCTTTCAGGCCACATCATCTTTAAAATATTTAAAATAATTCCTGAAAATCGAAGTATCCAAATATTAGCTTGATACCTTTTTTCTTCACCAGCGAGCTGATCAAAAACAACAAACGCTGAGTTACCGTCAGTTGGGTTAGTATAATAACTACTAAGATGCTCTATAGCGCCAATGTTAGGATGCCCGCCAAAATCAACAAAATTTTCTGTAAGGCTTGCAATTTCCGCCGCTAATTTAGCGTTGGATTTTTTCAAGAAATCTCTTGCTGCTTTGGGGCCATCTTTCCTAAATTTTTGTGCGGCCGCTTTTGTCTTATGTCGATTTTCCCAACAAGTTTGCCACTCTGAGCTGCTGGCAAAGAGGTGAGCGTAAGTCAGCGCCTCAAGCGAAGGTCGCAGAACAAGAGGAAGCTGATGGACACATCCTGCCTGTGCAAGCACGACTGCCGAGCGCCAATTGCTGTATGCGTAATTTATTAGCCCAACGGCTCTAAGCTTACCCGGACTACTCAAATTCCGAATAAGAATACCCATCGCCGTATCAGCCGCGTTAATAAACAAAGGCATGGGCCCGTCTAAATTTGACCTAACTGCGCCAAAATATTCACCAATACCACTCCACTCAGGCAAATCCTCAGGGCGCATTGGGGGAAATTTGTTCATGGCACTCCGATGGGTGGTCGGTAAAAATGGCCCCGCCGAAGCGGGGCCTAAGTCACTCCGTCGCAAAAAGGAGTAGGTTTTGCCTAGCACTTCTGAAGGGTCAGCACCACGGTGTTGATACGGACGCCCACGCTGGCGAAGCTCTCAGGCGGCAGGTCGCGCCACTGGTGGCAGCGATAGCCGCGCGGGGAATGCTGTGCGGCCCATGCCCGGAACCGCTCATGCTTGGTGGTCGATCCAACCTCGGCGGACGCGGGCAGGATCGCGCGCAGCTCGCCGCCCGGCGCAAGAAAGTCCCACGCATGTTTGACGTGATCCATGAAATGGGTGCCTGAAAACGGCGGGTTCATCAGGATCAGGTCATAGACCGGCGCAGGCGTGACCTTCAGGAAATTTGCGCAATGAACCTTGAGCGCAGGGTGAGCCATGCCGCGCAATGCCGCCGCCCGGTCGGGGTGGATTTCAACAGCGTCCACCGTCGCGCCCATCTTCAAGACGGGTCGGACGATAGCGCCAATCCCGGCGCTTGGCTCCAGAACACGGGTGCCCGCCTTGATCGTCAGATCAGAAAGCAATTCTTCAACCGTCGCCGCAGGCGTCGGGTAGAAGGCAAGATCCTTGGCAACGGCAGTTCCCGCACGAAAGTCGGCGGGCTGCTCGTCGGACGCGGCGGCATCGGCCAGCACTTCGCCGTAATAGTTCGCTAGGACCTGATTGACCTTCCGCAGCAGCTCCGCGTCTTTCACCCACAGGTGCAGGTTGCCGTTCTTGAAGCATCGGGCGGTGAAATACTCGGTCTCGATCTCGGTTTGACGCGCCCCCCATCCGCCGCGCCGGGCAGCATTGATCGCGCCCTCAAGGTCGCCATAGCTCCGCTGGCCGGACAGTTGCGAAAATACCCGCTCGACGTCCGCCAAGGTGCGCCGCATCTGTTCGCCCCTGCCGGAATAGGACCAATAACCGCCATCATCGAAAACCCATGTGAAGATCATGCGTTTGCCGATCTTGAACGCGTCGTGGCTTTTGAAAGCCGGGTCCAGTTCGGAAAAGGCGCGGGCCACGCCGCGCATGAAAATCAGGTCGGCATCGAGGGTCAGGCGTTCCAAGGTGGCGCGGATGTTCTCAAGCGTCGGCTCGGGCATGTCATCTGCGCTCATCTGCTTGTCCAGCTGGTCCCGCTCGGTGCGGTCCATGATTTCCTTGAGGCGGCTTTCCTCAACGATCCGCAGCCAAATTGCGGCATCGAGGGTGCGCTTATACCGGGCCAGGACGGCAACAGGATCAAAGGCGGAAAACAGGGTCGATTTCACGGCCTCGTTGTCGCTGTAGTGCAGATAGCAGGAATGCCCCGCGGTCGCGCCCTTGGCCGTCTCGGCCGCGTCCAGCGCGCGGCTGTAGCCGTCCGACAGGGTGCCGATAGCGTCCTGCATCTGCGTCAGCGCGGCCTCACGGGCGGCGCAGATGCTCAGGATGTTCATGGGCGCGACCAGCGCCCCGGCGCTGAATGTACTGCGGGTGTTCATGCTGCTGCCTCGTTCTCGATGGCTTCAAGGATTTGCTCGCGCAGCTCGGACAGCGGGTGCGCGTCGAAGTCGTCACCGCGAAAATCTTCCGGGTTGTCGTAACCGGGGATTTCGTCGTGGATGCGTTCGGCCAGACGGTCGGCAAGATCGGCCAGCGTCCCGGCGACAGTGACAGTCTCAAGGTCGGCATACTCGAACCGGGCTGCCGCGTTCCCGGACAGGGCGGCGAGGGCAAGGCCCGCGTCGTCGGCCTCGGCGTCATGGACAAGCCGCCAGCCTGCGCCGGTGTCGCCATAGATCGACCAGAAAGCCCGGCCTGCAGGGCTGCAAACCTCGATGGCTTCCGCATCCGTGCCCTCGCGGATCATCCTGACCGGCGACACGCGAAAGTCGGTAAAGGTGGCGGGGGTATCCCCCGCCACAAAACCGTTGAAGGAAAACCCGCTCATGCCGTTGCCTCCGGCTTTGCCGCAAAGGCATCGAGCATCAGGTAAAGCGTCTCCATCGTGGGCGGATCGCCATAGACGACCGTCCGCCCGGCCAATTCGGGGTCGGCTTCACACTTTGCCCGAACGGGCAAATCGTGATCCAGATAGGCGTTCACGGTGAAGCGGAATTTCCCGGTCCCGGCGTCGTAGAAATAGACGTGCCACTTCACCAACTGGTCGGGGTTCTCGTCGGCTTCCGCAAACAGTTCATCCGCTGCGATCCGCTGAACCTCCAAGGATCGGGCGCAATCGCGGATGAAACCATTGCTTTTCGGCCCGTCAAAGGCCGCGCTTTCGCGGATGCCAAACGCGTTTCCGGGGCAACGCTCCCGCACAAGGCGGGCCAAGATTTGGGCACTCCGCGCGGTGCCTGTTGCTGCAACGTAGGGGGCGGGGTGAATATCGGTCTGTACGACAGAAAAACGGGTCATCTGCGGCTCCCTCACTGGCTCAGTGCCGAATAGGTGCCTGCATCCTCATAGCGGATGATGGCATCGCCGGTCTGGGACAGGCCGCCCCAGAAGGGGCCAAGGAAACCGGCAATCTTGGGCTGGCCCTGCAATTCGGTCCGCAGGTTCGTGCGGGTCTCGGTCCCGGTGATTTCGGTGCCCATGTCGTCGACCCATGCGGCAAGGTCATCGGTCACAACGCGGCTCATGCCGCTGTCGTCGGTCATGGTGACAATTTCGAAAAGTGCCATTTGGCTTTCCTTTCTTTGCGACGTTCCCGCCCGGTCTTTGCGCCGTGGTCGGGTGCCCAAAATGGGCGTGGCAGGGGTCAGATAGTTCTGCCTTCAGCGGTGGGGAAAATTGCGTGAAAACAGTAGGGCCTGTTCCCGCTGCGAAGACGGGCTTGCCCCTCCTGTCACAAAAGTCTGCCTCTGATGGGCCGCAGCCCAATCTTGGCCCTGTGTCTTGATGCTGTCCGACATGTCGTGGCGCTCCTTCCTGTTCCGCCAGTGGCGAAGCCATCGCTGCTTTTCACTTTGGATGACCTCATGTCATCCGAAGGGCAAAGCAGGGTGGGCGCAGCCCGACCTGCGGCCGGACGGTGATCTGACACACGGGGCCGGAGCGGTGAAATTGGGAGGGACCCGCGCCTTGGCGTGGGAGGAACCGGATTT
>NZ_BBPH01000099.1 GCF_000787695.1 Paracoccus sp. PAMC 22219
TTCTACTTGGTTGCAACATAGCCGCCCTGCACGGTGGTTCTATTCTCGTGTGCGATTACCCATGCTTTGCAGATTTTCCGGTTTGAGCGGCTCTCCCGAGCATCACATCCTACAGTCTTCCAGCGCCGCGCTATCGCGGGTATCCCTTAGCGCGAGATCATCTGGACAGAGATCGTCGTCCAGCTCATCCAGTACTTTTTGACAACTCATCAGATGATGCGGCATAGCCCGGAGGCGCTAAAGGTGCCCGTATACGAGCACATTAGCACCCGACATCACGTGGTTGGCAGCCGCGAGAGACAGGTTAAGCGTTTTTGAGTTGATTACCTCGCCCAAAGTGTAGCTATTCTGCTGAAGCCCACTTCAGTACGTTAACAGATCATTAGGCGAATGAGGCATGGCTCGCATGTCCCCTCGCCCGTGAGTCAGGCGCTGGCCTGCTATCAATTCGAGCGTCGGCGCAATGGAGAAGCGCGCCAGGCGGGCAAGACAAGAACCCTTGTCTTTCCAGAACGCAGTTTGATCCCGATCCGCCATAGGGTCATGGATCAACAGCCCTTCGGTCAACGCGAGGTCAACCGTCTGCGCCAGCGGCTGGGTCGCCAAAGGATTCCAAGCCTTATTCCCACCAAATCAGTGCAGGTTCCGATTGCCGGGTTCATCCGCCTGCACAGGCTAGGCTAAATTAATGCCGGTGTGGAATTTTGTGGAGAGTTTGCACAGTTCCACATCGCTTTAGTGCCATATCCGGAACTTGGGGGCCTTGGTTTGCGTCTGTTTGACAGGATCAGACATCAAAGGATTTTTACCATGAAATATGTGACCTTGGGACTGTGCGGCGCAATGCTGGCGCTTTCGGCTTGCGGCACGACCGTCGGTGAGCGCGCGGCGACGGGCGGTCTGGGCGGCGCTGCCGTTGCGGGTCCTGCCGGCGCGGTTGTCGGTGGAACCGTCGGCGCTGTCAGCGCGACCCAATAATCTTTTCACCACGTCTGCAGGAACGGCCGCGCCCCCACGGGGTGCGGCCGTTCTCGTGCCGGCCTTGCAGCCCCTGCTGGCATCCCCTACATCTGTTGGGACAAAGACAAGGATCCGCCCATGGCCATGGAAGCGCATGATATCGAGGCCCTTCTGCGGGTCTCTTTCCCCAAGGCAAAGATCACGATCACCGATCTGGCCGGTGACGGAAATCACTATGCCGCCGAAGTTATCGACGAGAGCTTTCGCGGCCTGAACCGCGTGCAGCAGCAGCGCGCCGTCTATGCCGCCCTGCAGGGCAAGATGGACGGCCCTGCCGGAGAGTTGCACGCTCTGGCCCTCACCACCAAGGCGCCCGACTGACGCGCCCCCTGCCCCAAACAAGGATTGCCGAAATGAGCGACGCGACGACTCGCATCCAGGACCTGATCGACCGCAACGACGTGGTCTTGTTCATGAAAGGCACCCCCGAGATGCCGCAATGCGGATTCTCCAGCAGGGTTGCGGGTGTCCTGAATTACATGGGCGTACCCTATGAGGGCGTGAACGTGCTGTCTGATGCCGACATCCGCCAAGGCATCAAGGACTTTTCGGACTGGCCGACGATCCCGCAGCTTTACGTCAAGGGAGAGTTCGTCGGTGGATGCGACATCATCACCGAGATGACCCTGTCCGGCGAACTGGACCAGTTGCTGGACAAGAAGGGCGTCGCGTTCGACAAGGATGCAGCAGAGAAGATCCGCGAAGCAAATGCCTGATATCCAATAAAAAAGGGCGCCGAAGCGCCCTTTTTTCTACATCATGTCGTCGGGATCGTAGTCCAGATCATCATGTCCGCGCCGTTCCTGCATCGCGGCAGCCAAGGTCACGCCGACTGCAAAGGCGCCGACCAACTTGGCCATCGTTCCCGCGTTGCTGTCGGACGCCTGACGCAACTGATCTGTACCGCTATGCAGCTTGTGCTTGGCAGCAGTCACATTGCTTGACGTCAGTCCGACGGCCTTCGCCGTGTTGCGGACCGTGCCGAAAAGTTTCTCCTCGGCATCGGACGCCAGCTTCGTCGCGCGCGTTCCAGCCTGGTCCATCAGCGAACTCGCCTTGGATTCGGCAAACTCGACCATGCGGGTCGCTTCGGACCGCGCACGACCAACGGCCGCTTCCGTTGCCAGCGATACACGCGCCTCGACCTCGCGCTTCAGATCGTCCGTCGTGGGCATCTGATGTTTGCGCTTGGAAGAAACGGCCAGAAGGATGATCATCAAGACGATCAGACCACCGCCGATCGTCAGCGACGCCAAGGCAGAGCCCCAGCCCAGTTCGGTCGCCAGCCATGACCACAGGGCGGCGGTCAGAAAGCCCCCCGCCACCAGACCAACCACTCCGGCGACGGCCTTTAGGGCCGTGCGCCGTACCGTGTCGCCGACAGCTTCTTGAACGCGTCGGGCGAAATCGAACATATGCCCGACCTCAGCGACGCGAGATCAGCAGGCCGACAAGGAAGCCGACGCCAGCCGCGATGCCCAGAGCCTGGGCCGGGTTGCGGCGGACCATCTCGGACACTTCGTCGTAACGCTCTTCGGCATAGTGTGCGACTTCGGTGGCTTTCTGCTGGCCGGCTTCGTACAGGCGCTCTGCCTCATAGCGTGCCTTGTCAGCGTATTCCTGGCCGGTTTCCTTGGCGCGCTCGGCATAGTAGCGGCCGGTTTCGACAGCATCATCGGCCAGCGCGGCACCGCGGTCCTTCAGGCGTGCGGCACCAGAATTGTCTGCCAGATCGCGCGCGGTGTCACGGACGTCATCTGCAATCTTGCGGGCGCCATCCTTGATGTCGCTCTGTGCTTCGTTCGCTGCCGAACGGGCGTCACGCTTGATGTCGTCTGCGGTGGGGTTCTGTGCCATGGTAAGGTCCTTTCATCGGTGTCTTGTCACCTTCGATGGACAAACCGTCACAGGGTCTGGATTGTTCCCGCACCGCAGCAAAATCTTTGCGGACAAGGAATGCGAAAGGGCGTGGTAGGGGCGGCCGGACTCGAACCGGCACTCATTGCTGAAACGGATTTTGAATCCGTCGCGTCTACCATTCCGCCACGCCCCCGGACTGGTCCAGGCGCCCTTTCGGCGGCGGTCCCTGCGGACCGATGGGCTTGGCGTAAATCCAGCCGCGCCGATTTGCAAGAGGCGGCGTGCGCCCCCTGCAACGTCGTTTCAGGCGCGGCCCAGCTTGACCAGTCGCGCGTCGCGCAATTGCGCGAAATCATCGCCCGCATGATAAGACGACCGCGTCAGCGGCGTGGCCGACACCATCAGGAAACCTTTGCCATAGGCCGCCTTCTCATAGCCCGCGAATTCCTCGGGGGTGACAAAGCGGTCGACGCGATGGTGCTTGGGGCTGGGCTGCAGATACTGGCCGATGGTGATGAAATCGATGTCGGCCGCGCGCATGTCGTCCATGACCTGCAGCACGCTTTGACGGTCCTCTCCCAGTCCGACCATGATGCCGGATTTGGTGAACATCGTCGGATCCAGCTCCTTGACCCGCTGCAACAGGCGCAGCGAGTGGAAATAGCGAGCGCCGGGGCGAACCTCCGGGTACAGGCCCGGCACGGTTTCCAGGTTGTGGTTGAACACGTCGGGACGCGCCTCGACCACGGTCTCCAATGCGCCGGGCTTCGACTTCAGGAAATCGGGCACCAGAACCTCGATGGTCGAGGTCGGAGAGCGGTGGCGGATCGCCCGGATGGTCTGGGCGAAGTGGTCGGCCCCGCCATCATCCAGATCGTCGCGGTCGACGCTGGTGACGACGACGTGGTTCAGGCCCAGCTTTTGCACCGCATGCGCGACGCGGCCGGGTTCGAACGTGTCCAGCGCCTGCGGCTTGCCGGTGGCGACGTTGCAGAAGGTGCAGCCGCGGGTGCAGATCTCGCCCATGATCATCATGGTGGCGTGGCCCTGGCTCCAGCATTCGCCGACATTGGGACAGCCTGCTTCCTCGCAGACGGTCGACAGGCGATGTTCGCGCAGCAGGTCGCGCGTCGCCTTGTAGCCCGCCGAGGTGGGCGCCTTGACGCGAATCCAGTCCGGCTTCTTGGGCTGGGCCTGATCGGGTCGGTGCGCCTTTTCCGGGTGGCGCTGATCCGGGATCCTGAGGTCGCGCAAGGTCATGGTCCTTTCGGTCGCGGTTCGTGCAGAAATAGGGGCTTTGCAACGATTTGGCAACGCATCCCCTGCCCTTGCGTCCACATGGCTGCCTTGCGGTCAGCCCGCATCCAGCAATGGGCGTGCGGCGGCGGTCAGCAGGCGCGCCAGATCGTCGAACCAGCCCTGCCCCGGTGTCGACGCACGGCGCATCAGCACGACCTGTCGCGCGGGTTGCGGGTCGGGAAAGCGGACGGCGGTCAGGCCGGGGGCCGCGGCCAGCTCCTGCCGGCGGGCGATTTCGGGCAGGAACGTCAGGCCCATGCCCTGTGCGGCCAGCCGGCACAGGGTCGACAGCGACGCGGCCCCCAGGTCCAGCCGTGCCGCGCGGCGGTTCAGCCCGCAGACCTCCAGCGCCTGGTCCCCCAGGCAATGCCCTTCGTCCAGAAGCAGCAGCTGACCGGGGTCAAGCGCGTCGGGCGACAGCGGACGGCTGCGCAGATCGGCGATGCGCGCCGCGCTGCCCGCCAGCAGAAACCGGTCGGTGAACAGCGGCACCGCCTGCAGCCCCGGACCTTCGGGTGGGCTGGCCACCACGATGGCATCCAGGCGCCCCGCCTGCAGTTCGTCCAGCAGGCGATCGGTCTGCGCCTCGCGCAGGTGCAGGTCGCGGCCGATGTCGCGGGCGCGCAGGATGGGCAGCGCCTCGGGCAGCAGATAGGGCGCGACGGTGGGGATCATGCCCAGCATCAACCGACCGCCCTGCCCCGGCTGGCGCAGATCCTGTTCCAGATCGGTCATCGCGGCCATGACCCGTTGGGCGTGGTCCTGCAACGCGCGGCCCTGCGGGGTCAGGACCACGCCCTGCGGTGTGCGTTCGACCAGCCGGGCGCCGACCTCCTCCTCCAGCGCGCGGATCTGCATGGAAAGCGCGGGTTGGGTGACGTTGATCGATTCGGCAGCGCGCGTGAAATGCGTGTGCTGCGCCAGGGACAGGAAATAACGCAGCTGGCGCAGGGTGATGTTCATAAGGGGGCCTGATCGGGGATGCGCGGTCTGTGTCCGCCATCTTATCGATCGGCCCCCTTGGGCGGCAATGGCCTTCAGCCGATCAGGCGCGATCCCTTGCCATAGGTCTCGGCATAGTGGCGTTCCAGCCGCATCAGGGCCAGCCGCAGCACGATCTTGCCGGACCGCGCGGACCAGCCAAGGCGGCGCTCCGTCATCTCGATCCCCTCCAGAAAGCAGCACACCCGCAGCACGATGTCGCCCATGCCCGGCCCCAGGTCGCGCAGCGCGACGGCCACCCGGTCGCGGGCCGATTCCGATCCGCCACGATAACCACCGCCACCGCGCGACACGTCGATCCCCGAGGTCATGAAGCCATCCCAGTTCTGCGTCACCCGCGGGCCCATCTGCGCCAGTTCGAAATCCTCGCGCAGGCGTTCGCCCGCCGTGACCATGCCCGGCGTCAGGAACGCCTGCCCATCGTGGTCGCGCCGACGCGCCAGCACCAGCAGCGGGCTTTCGGCGATGTTCACCCGGGTCTGACGGCGGCGGCCATCCTCCGGATCCTCGATCACGCGATCCTCCCACACCCGGTGGCGGTCGCCGTGATCAAAGGCTGTTTGGGCCTCGGCCATGCCGTGGGCGGGCTGGGCGTCCTCATGGACCGGCTGCGCGTCGGCAAAGGATGACGGTCCCGGAACCGCACTGCGCTGGCGCGGAGACCGCAGCATCTGGCGCAGCGCCTCGCGCCCCGCCGGCGCGATCACGTAACGCAGGATGCGCCCGCCGCCGCGGGTCTGCACCACCCACCCCTTCAGCGCCATCATCTCTGCCAGGGCGCGTTCCAGAACGGCTGTACGGATGTCATCGCGGGTGACGATCGCCTTATCCATGCCGGGGGCCGAGGCCATGCACGCGCCGGGTTCCGCCAGCCGGCGCAGCACGCGCAGCGCCTGGCGTTCGTCGGGTGCCGCGGCCCCCTGCGGACGCGGCGCCAGCGCCGCATCCACCAGCGGATCGTCGCGACGCGCCTCGAAACGGCGGATGCGGCGCAGGATGGTCGAGGCATGGACCCCGGCCTCGCGGGCCAGGGCACGGATCGTCACCCCCTGGTCGACGTGGCGCAGGTACAGGCGCGCATCTTCGGTCATGTCGTCTTGCGCGCAGGTCTGCCCTTGCACCTGCGCACGGTGCTCCGCGATGCCCGTGTGGATTGCGAAATCACCGGTCAATATGGTCATGTCAGGTCCCTTGTCGTCCTCGGGCAGCCCGGCAGCAGACTACCCTGGGTTGAATTCTGTCCCTGTGGTTAACAGGGTGTTTCTGCACATAGCCGCAACATTCCCTAACAATTCCTAAAGAAGCCTTGCCCCACCGCGCGCTGCGGCAGGGCTTTTGGCAACACAGCTCAAGGTTGTGTGAAGGTGACCACGTGGCAAACGCAAAGGATCAGCCCCATGACCGCAGTCTCGAACGTGATCGTCTTTCGCCCCCGTCCCACGAATCAGGGCCTGCGCCGTCCCGGAACGCTGATCCGGGCCGCCCGCGAAGGTCAGAAGACCTGGAAGCGCGATCGCGACCTTCCCCGCCTGCTGCGCAGCGACCGCAGCCCCGCGCCGGGGGCCGTCCTGTCCCGTCTGCGGGCAGAGGAGCAGATCCAGAACGACCTGCGCGTGACCCAGGCCGCCGAATACGACCTGCGCCGCCACGTCCTGCTGGTCATCGCCATCCTGGCGGAGATGCGCGCCGCGATCGACGCGGCGCCGATGCCGGTCACGGCCATCGCCCTGTAAGGATCAACGCTTCTTGATCAGGGAACCCAGCACACCCCGGACCAGCGCCTGCCCGGTCCGGGTCCCCAACTGCCGCGCCAGGCTTTTGCCAAAGGTCTGGACGATGCTGTCCGACCGCCCGCGCGGCGCGGCCTTCTCGCGCGCGGGCGGCTGATAGGGCCGCCCCCGACCTGCACCCGCGGGGATGTCGAACAAACCGCCGTCATCCGCCTTGGCGCTGGCCGCCTGGGCTGCGGCTTCGGTCTTGCGGGCCAGCATCTCATGCGCGGAATCGCGGTCCAGCGGCGTGTCGTATTTCGGCCCCATGGGGGACGCGGCCCGGATCGCCGCGCGTTCCTGATCGGTGATCGGGCCCACCTGACTGAAGGGCGGACGGATCAGCGTGCGTTGCGCGATACCCGGCACACCCTTGGGCTGCAGGAACGAGGTCACGGCCTCCCCAGTGCCGACCTGCTGGATCGTTTCGGCAATGTCGAAATCGGGGTTGGTGCGGTAATTCTGCGCCGCGTCGCGCAGCGCCTTCTGATCCTTGGCGGTGAACGCCCGCAGCGCGTGCTGCACCCGGTTGCCCAGCTGTCCCAGCACCGATTCGGGAATGTCCGCCGGGCTTTGGGTCACGAACCAGATGCTGACCCCCTTGGACCGGATCAGCCGCGCCACCCGCTCGACCTTGTCGATCAGCGCCTTGGGTGCGTCGTCGAACAGCAGATGCGCCTCGTCGAAAAAGAACGCCACGCGCGGCTTGTCCGGGTCGCCCACTTCGGGCAGCTGCTCGAACAGCTCGGACAGCAGCCACAGCAGGAAGGTCGCGTACAGGCGCGGGGCGTTCATCAGACGCTCGGCCGACAGGATGCTGATGACGCCGCGACCGTCGGCGTCTTGGCGGATGATGTCGGTCAGGGCCAGCGCCGGTTCCCCGAACAGGTTCGCGCCGCCCTCCGTCTCCAGCACCAGCAGCGCCCGCTGGATCGCGCCCACGCTGGCGGCACTGACGTTGCCATAGCGTGTCGACAGATCGGCGGCATTCTGTCCGACCCAGACCAGCATCGACTGCAGGTCCTTCAGATCCAGCAGCGGCAGGCCCTCCTCGTCGGCGACCCGAAAGGCGATGGCCATCACCCCCTCCTGCGCCTCTGTCAGGTCCAGCAGGCGCGACAACAGCAGCGGTCCCATCTCGGCCGGCGTTGTGCGGACGGGGTGACCCTGCTGGCCCCACACGTCCCAGAACGTGACCGGATAGGACGCATAGGTCAGGTCGATCCCGATCTGCGCGGCCCGCGCCGCGAAGGGCTCATGCAGCTTGCCTTGGTCCGATCCCGCCTTGGCCAAGCCCGCCAGATCGCCCTTCACATCGGCAAGGAACACCGGGACGCCCGCCGCCGAAAGGCTTTCGGCCAGCGTCTGCAGCGTGACCGTCTTGCCGGTCCCGGTGGCGCCCGCGACCAGCCCGTGCCGGTTGGCCAGCTTCAGCAGAAGCGCCTCGGGGGTGGTGTATCCGGCGCCCGCACCGCCCACGAAGATCGTTCCCGCATCCAGGTCCAGAACCGAGGCCATCGCATCCCCCAAGAAAACTTTGCGCAACGCACGCCTTGAAAAGACAATTTTAACGCTTTCATGGCAAGGTGAAGTTGTCCGGATCGCAGCCGTGACCCGGACCTTCCTCCCTGTTGGACTGCCGCGCCCTCGGGCGCGGCTTTTTTTATGTGATCAGGGAAGAATTCATTGACCGTTGACGGATCACGCTGGCGCGACTAGCGTGCACCTCAATGATGACCGGCCTGTCCGGCAGGGAGAATTACGCAACGCGTCGGGGGCCGTGGTGAAAACCACGGCCTTTCGCGTTCAGGCATGACGCCCGAAGGGGCCAACCGGTTCCACCCCCTTCATCGTCGATGCGCGAATCCTTGCGCAGGCGGGCGCAGCACCGCCCGACCTCAAGCCTTGGTGACAGCCCGTGCTTGGTCGGGGGACTGACAAGCCCCGGTCCCGTGCTAGATCAGCCGCAATGCGTTGAGCAAAAGAAAGAAAGATCCATGTTCATCAAACCCTCGCACGCGCTGCTGGCTGCCTTGGCCCTGATCGCCGGGCCCGCATTCGCTCAGGACACTCCGGCCCCCGCCACGCCCGAAGCTCCTGCCGCGGAAGCGCCCGCAGCCGACGCACCGGCGGCGGATGCGCCGGCCGCAGATGCACCGGCACCTGCCGATGCGCCCGCGGCACCTGCAGACGCCCCGGCTGCTGCGAACGCACCCGCGGGCCAGCCTGCGCGCGATCCGAACGGACCCGGCAGCTATTACGCCAAGTCCGAGCACGGCGACTGGACGATCCGCTGCATCCGTGCCGATCAGGGCAAGGACCCCTGCGAGATGTACAAGCTGCTGACCGACGAGGATGAAAATCCCGTGGCCGAGCTGACCATGGTGCCGCTGTCGAACGGCGACGTCGCCGCCGGCGCGACCCTGGTCGCCCCGCTGGAGACCGATCTGATCGACGGCCTGGGCTTCCAGGTCGCAGCGGAGAGATGCGCGGCTATCCGTTCAGCTTCTGCGCCCCGGTCGGCTGCATCGCGCGCCTGGGTTTCACCACTCAGGAACTGGCAGGCATGAAGGCCGGCAGCACCGCCACCGTGCAGCTGCTGCCCTTCGGCGGCGACCCGGACTCGCCGGTTCAGCTGGGCATGTCTCTGGCTGGCTTCACCGCCGCGTTTGACGAGCTGGCAGCCTACGCCGCCGAACCCGCGCCCGCTCCGGCCGCCGACGCGACCCCGGCCGATGAACCTGCCGAAGACGCGCCCGCCGAGGACGTCCCGGCCGAGTGACCTGATATTGCCTGACGAAAAGGCCGCGTCCCTTGGGGGCGCGGCCTTTTTAATGTGGCGGGTTTGCGGATTAGACGCGGCGCAGGGCGATCACCGCGTTCAGCCCGCCAAAGGCGAAGGCGTTGGACAGCACGGCATCGACCTTCGCCTCGCGCGCCTCGTTCGGGACGACGTCCAGTGCGCATTCCGGGTCGGGCTCCTGATAGCCGATCGTGGGCGCGATCACCCCGTCGCGCAGCGCCATGATGCAAGCCAGCAATTCGACCGCTCCGGTGCCGCCGATCAGGTGGCCGTGCATCGACTTGGTCGACGACATCATCAGTCGGTCCGCATGATGACCGAACGCATGCGCCACCGCCGCACATTCCGTCTTGTCATTCGCGGCTGTGCCCGTTCCGTGGGCATTGATATAGCCGATATCCTCGCGGTTCAGGCCCGCATCGACCATCGCCCCGGTAATCGCGCGCTCTGCCCCCTGGGCCGAGGGCATGACGATGTCCTGCGCGTCCGACGACATCGCGAATCCCACGACCTCGGCCAGGATCTCGGCGCCGCGGGCACGGGCGTGTTCGTAATCCTCGAAGACAAAGACGCCCGCGCCCTCGCCCTGGACCATGCCGTTGCGGTTGGCGCTGAACGGACGGCAGGCGTCCTTGGACATCACCCGCAGGCCTTCCCAGGCCTTGACGCCGCCAAAGCACAGCATCGCCTCAGACCCGCCCGACAGCATCACGTCGGCCGCACCCGACCGGACCATCTGAAACGCCAGGCCCATCGCGTGGTTGCTGCTGGCGCAGGCTGTGGCGACGGTGAAGGCGGGGCCGCGCAGGCCGAACTCCATGCTGACATGGCTGGCGGCGGCGTTGTTCATTAGCTTTGGCACGACAAAGGGGTGAACGCGGTTCTTCCCCTCCTCATAGACGGCACGATAGTTCTCGTCCCAGGTGTTCAGCCCGCCGCCCGCAGTGCCCAGGATGACCCCGGACCGGAGGCCAAGTGCACCCTGGAAATGCAGGCCCGACTGTTCGACCGCCTGCTTGGCGGCCAACAGCGTGAACTGGGTGAACTTGTCATACAGCAGGATCTGCTGGCGGTTGAAATAGGTCTCGGGCGTCCAGTCATGCACCTGGCCGCCGATCTGGATCGACAGGCGATCCACGTCGCGGAAATCCAGCTGCGTGATCCCGCAGCGCCCCTCGCGGAACGCCTCCAACGTGGTGGCGACATCGTGGCCAAGCGCGTTGATTGTGCCTGCCCCGGTGATGACCACGCGGCGCAGCCCGCCACGACCGGTCATCTCGGCCGCGGGCCGGATCGCGGGTGCCGCGCGACCGGCGTCGATCAGCGCCTCGTCCACCGGACCGCTCATCCGGCCTTTTCCGCGACCAGCCTGTGCACCGCGGCGATGATCGTCCCCATGTTCGAGATGTCGAATTCCGACTTCTCGGGCTCGTTCGCGTTGAACGGGATCGAGATGTCGAACTCCTCCTCGATGGCAAAGATCGATTCGACCAAGCCAAGGCTGTCGATGCCCAGATCGGCGGGGGTCGCCTCATCGGTGATCTGGTCGGGGTCCAGCATCGCCTGTTCCGCGATGATGGCCCGAATGCGCTGGGTGATGTCGTCTGTCATGTCGCCTCCTGTTCAGCCCTTTTCCAACAGGCGTGTAACCGTTTCCTGTAGCTTGGACAGCTGTTGTGCGAAACGCGGCAACCGCCGCATGGCCTTCTGGATCTCCATCTGGGTCTCCATCTTGACGGCCGGATTGCCCAGGATCACGCGGCCTGCGGGCACGCGGGAATAGATCTTGGTGGCGCCGCCCGCGATCACGTCGTCGCCCACCTGGATGTTGTCGCTGACGCCCACCTGGCCCGCCAGCACCACACGGTCGCCGATCACCGACGATCCGGCGATGCCCACCTGGCTGCACAGCAGGCAATCGCGGCCCACCACGACGTTGTGGGCGATCATCACCAGGTTGTCGATCTTGGTGCCGTCGCCGACGCGGGTCGACCGGATCGTGCCACGATCGATGGTGGCGTTCGCGCCGACCTCGACGTCGTGACCCAGTTCGACCGCGCCCAGGGAATGGATGCGCGTCCAATGCTGCTGGGTCACTGCCGCGCGGGTGCCAAGGGTGCGGCGGATCTCCTCGATCCCCGATTCCTCGGGGGTGACGAAGGAAAATCCATCGCCGCCGATCACCGCGCCGGGTTGCACGATCAGGCGGTCGCCGGCCACGACGTCATGGCCGATGCGCACACCCGGATGGATCAGGGCCCGGTCCCCGATGCGCGCACCGCGCCCGATGCTGACATGCGCGCCGATGCGGGCGCCCTGCCCGATCTGGACACGCGCGCCGATTACCACGAAAGGTCCGATCGCGGCGCCGTCGCCGATCGTGGCGGACGCATCGATGACCGCGGTGGGATGGATGCCCGGCGCGATGTCAGGACCGGGATCAAACGCACGTGTCAGCCCGGCCATGACCAGGCGCGGACGGGGGGCAAAGATGGCGGCCTTCAGGCCATAGGCTTCGGGGTCCATGCCTTCGGCAAGAATGGCGATGCTGCCGGGCGTCAACGCCTCGGCGTATTTCGGGGCCATGGCCATGGCCAGCGTGCCGCCATGGGCATCGACCGGGCGGACAGCCGCGGGTTCCGCCGCGCCGGTCACCCGGATCGACTGGTCGCCCCAGCACCGCGCGTCCAGAGCCCGCGCCAGCTCACCCATCGTCAGGACCATGGTCCCCCCTTTCGCGCAAGGACTTAGCCTGTTTGCGGGGCTGCTTCCAGTGCCTGCGTTCCGGGGCAGGTCACAACCCTGAGGGCAGTTCGGCCACCACCGCAGGGGCCGTCGCACCGAACCCGTGGGTCTGCAGCGCCTCCCAGATGCGGGCATCGCGGCCATAGATGTCGTCGAACAGCCGGATGCGTCCGTCCGGGCCGGGCCAGGCGGTGAAATAGACCAGATGCACGGGAACCGGCGGTGTCAGGGACAGCCAGGTCTCGCGCTCGCGGTCGCGGGCGCGCTGGAACATTGCCGCCGGATCGTCGGTCTGGTGCGACAGCAGCGCATGGGCCAGATCGACCGGATCACCGATGCGGATGCAGCCGTTCGAATCCGCCCGTACGCGGTTTGCGAACAGATGCTTGGACGGCGTATCGTGCAGATAGATGTTCCAGGGGTTGGGAAAGATGAACTTGACCATGCCCAAGGCATTGACGTCACTGGGCTTCTGGCGCAGGCGGAACGGAAAGCTGGCCGCGCTGAAGCGGGTGAAATCGATGCCGTCGCGCGCCAGGACGCGACCCGCGCCATCCACAACGTCAAGATGCGATACGGCGTACCGGTTGGCCTGCAGCCTGGGCAGATAGTCGCGCACGGCGATGGACCGCGGCACGTTCCAGCTGGGGTTGACCACGACATTGGCCATCAGCTCCGAAAACTCGGGGGTGCGCATTTCGGGCGTGTCCTTGCCCATGACGCTGCGGGTGCGGAACACCTCGGCCCCGTCCTCGATGATGGTGGTGCTGAATTCGGGGATGTTGACCCAGACATGGCGGCTGTCCAGATCCTCGGCCGCCATCCAGCGCATCCGTTCCAGCGCGACCAGGATCGCGCGCTGCCGCGCATCCTGCCCGGCGCCACCGTCACCGTTCAAAGCGGCGATTGTCTGCGGTCCGGCCACGCCGTCATCGGGCAGGCCCGCCGCCCGCTGATACGCCGCGACCGCTTGGGTCAGCGCGTCGTCATACAGCGACAGATCCGGCCCGGTGGCCGCGAAACCGATCGCCGCCAGGCGCACGCGCAGGTCGGTCACGGCTGCCGCACGCTGGCCGGGTCGCCAGACGCCTGTGGCGATCCGCGGCAACCCCGGCGGCACCACCAGATCGGCCGGACCGGACAGCGCCTGCTGCAGCGCCAGATAGGCCGGATGGTCCGGCCCCGCCCCTGCCAGCACCGCCGCAGGATCGGCCGCGACCTGGAACCGGGCCAGCAGCGGGGTCACAGCAGTGCGCAGGGGCTGGCGCTTGATCTCGGGGTCGACGCGGGCGGGGTTCAGGATGCCCTCGGTCAGATCGCGCAGCAGCCGCGACAGGGCACGGGCATGCGCGACCTCGGCCGTCAGGTCTTGGGCGTCGGTCAGGCGATCGGGCTGATACCGCGCGGCGGGGATTCCGTGACGCGGGGCGTTCTGGATCGCCTCGCGCAACGCGGAACGTCTTGCCTCTCCCTCGGGTCCAAGAAAGATCGGACGCAGCCCGTTGCTGCCGTAAAAGGCGGCAAGATCGGCGTCGCCGGACACCGCCAGCGCCAGGGCCATCTGTTCCGCGGTGAAATCCAGCCGTGGCGCAACGGCCACGGTCACGGCAGCGAGAGGTTCGCGCGCGCCGGACACCCCGGGAACCGCCCCAAGCACCCCTGCCAGCGCCAGCGCCAGCACGCCCCCGACCATCCGAACCGCCATCTGAACCTCCGAAACTCGTCCGCCATTGTCCCATGCCGCCGTGACTGGCGCCACACCCCACATATCTGTTTGTGCAGAGGAAAAGGACGGGTTGCCAAAACGCCACAGCGCCGGAACCGATCTGCAACAACTGCAATTTTCGGCGAAATCTTGCCG
Source organism: Paracoccus sp. PAMC 22219 (assembly GCF_000787695.1). GTDB lineage: Bacteria > Pseudomonadota > Alphaproteobacteria > Rhodobacterales > Rhodobacteraceae > Paracoccus. The sequence continues at coordinate 14,360 of NZ_BBPH01000099.1, forward strand.
AAACTCGCGCTAGGATCGGCCATCCCGGCAGAATCCGTTTCGTTGCGCACAGTCTTTTGACATATTGTTAATCAGGTCGGGGATAAACCACGACAAGCCGCGATCCGTCGCCGGCTAAAAAAAACGAAGCAGGACAGGCGATCTGACATGACAATGGACCTTATCTCCCGTCGCGGCATCTTGGGTGTGTTCGCGGCAACCAGTGTTGCGGCGGCTCCGGTGATGGCCAATGCCTTCGGGTTTTTGCGCGGCAACGCGGGCGACATGCGGCGGGTCAAGATGTACAACGGCCGGACCGGCGAAAGCATCGACACGGTCTACTGGGTCGACGGCAAGTACATCCGCGAGGCCCTGAACGAGATCAACGTCTTCATGCGCGACTGGCGCACGGGTGAGGTGATCGGCATCGACCCGCGGATGGTCGACGTCGCAGCCGCATCGTCGCGCCTGCTGCAGACCAACGAGCCCTACATGATGCTGTCGGGTTACCGCTCTCCGCGCACCAACGCGATGCTGCGGCGTCAGTCGGGCGGCGTGGCGCAGAACTCGCTGCACCTGACGGGCAAGGCGGCCGACCTGCGGCTGAAGTCGCGTTCGGTCGGGCAGATGTATCAGGCCGCCGTCGCCTGCCGCGCAGGCGGTGTGGGGCGCTACAGCCGGTCGAACTTCGTGCACATGGATTGCGGTCCGGTCCGCACCTGGGGCAGCTGATCCTCAACGACCTTATCGCAAGGTGCAAACGCCCTCTGCAAACAGCAGACGGCGTTTTCCGCATTTTTCGGGCTTGCCGCCGCAACGCTGGCTTGCGACGCTGGCCGGGACAACAAGACAAGATCGGACCTGCATGAGCCCCCTCGAGACGCGCCGTTTCAAGACTGCCAAGAAAATCCAGGCCGCAGCCATCGAACTCGCCGTCCGCGACGGCCTTCCCAACGTCACGACAGAGGCGATCGCCCGCCACGCGGGCATCAGCACCCGCACCTTCTTCAACTACTATCCCTACAAGGAGGCGGCCCTGATGGGCCCGCCGCCCGATTACCCGCCCGAAGCGTCCGACATCTTCGTCGCGGGCAAGGGACGGCTGATCGACGATCTTGGCCTGCTGATCGAGGCGCATCTGGCCCGCTATCTGAACGAGCGCGAGCTGATCGGCGCGATGCTGGCCCTGTCCGACAAGGACCCCAAGCTGGAGGCGCTGCGCAACAGCGCCATGCTGGCCCGGCGCGCCCAGATGCGCGCGCTGCTGCATCGCCGCATGCCCGGATCGGACGAACGCGTGATCGAGATTCTGGCCGCCGCGATCATCGCCGCGACGAACGCCGCGACCAAGGACTGGGTCTCGGGGGCGCGCGAGAATTTCATCGCCGCGGCGCATGAAAACCTGTCCCTGATCCTGACCGCCGCAGAGATGCTGGACAAGCCCGCCTAGGGCGTCAGCAGCTTGCGGTAAAGATCGTCCAGAAACGCCGCGCCCTCGGCCACGGGGTCGCGGCCGTCGCCCAGAACCGCACGGACCTGGGTCTCGAAATCGGCATAGTGCTGGGTCATCGACCAGATCGAGAAGATCAGGTGGCGCGGCTCGACCCGCGCCAGCAGACCCCGGTCCATCCAGCCCTCCAGCACTGCCACGGTCCGGTCGACGATCTGGCGCAGATCGCCGCCCAGAATCTCGGTCAGGTGCGGAGCCCCCTGCAGGATCTCATGCGCAAACAGGCGGCTTTCGCGGGGATAATCCTGCGACATCGCCAGCTTGGCCTGCACGTATCGCAGCACCTCGGCCAGGGGCTCTCCCTTGGGGTCGATCTGGCGCATCGGCGCCAGCCACATCTCCAGCAGGGTCGTCAACAGCGCCTTGTGGATCTCGTCCTTGGAGCCGAAATAATACAGCACGTTCGGCTTGGACAGGCCCGCCGCCCGCGCGATCTGGTCGATGGTCGCACCCCGCAGGCCGTTGGCCGAAAACGCCTCCAACGCGCCGTTCAGGATCAGCTCGCGATTTTTCTGCTGGATCCGGGTCATCTGGGGCATGCTGGTCTCTGTCATCGAACCTCCGGCTCTGGCATGATCCGATTTTGGGCAGATCGGTCGGAATTGTCACCCAGCTTGTCAGGACGCTTGACTGCCCCCTGCCCCGTGCTAGCCTGATCCTGACCGTTTGGTCAATAATCCGTGAGGACGATCCCCATGCCGCTTGACCGCAAGCCCGCCCCGAACGACCTGCGCGCCTTCTGGATGCCCTATACCGCGAACCGCCAGTTCAAGTCGGCGCCGCGGATGCTGGTCGCGTCCAAGGACATGCATTACACGACCGCCGACGGTCGCCAGGTGCTGGACGGCACCGCGGGCCTGTGGTGCTGCAACGCGGGCCATTGCCGCCCCAAGATCACCGAAGCCGTGCAGAGCCAGGTCGGAGAGCTGGACTATGCCCCCGCCTTCCAGATGGGACACCCGCTGGCGTTCGAGCTGGCCAACCGCATCGTCGACATCGCGCCCGACGGGATGGAACACGTCTTTTATACCAATTCCGGCAGTGAGGCCGTCGACACCGCGCTGAAGATCGCGCTGGCCTATCACCGGGCGCGCGGCGATGCGGCCCGCACCCGCCTGATCGGACGCGAGCGTGGATATCACGGCGTGGGCTTCGGCGGGATTTCCGTGGGCGGCATCGTCAACAACCGCCGCCATTTCGGCACGCTGCTGGCGGGCGTCGACCACATGCCCCACACGCATCTGCCGGAAAACGTCTTCACCAAGGGCCAGCCCGAACATGGCGCGAACCTGGCCGATGAGCTGGAGCGGATTGTGGCCCTGCACGGGGCCGAGACGATCGCCGCCGTCATCGTCGAGCCGATGGCCGGATCGACGGGCGTGCTGATGCCGCCCAAGGGCTATCTGGAAAAGCTGCGCGCGATCACGAAAAAGCACGGCATTCTTTTGATCTTCGACGAGGTGATCACCGGGTTCGGCCGTCTTGGCAGCCCTTTCGCGGCCCAGCATTTCGGCGTGACGCCTGACATGATCTGCTGTGCCAAGGGTCTGACCAACGGCGTGATCCCGATGGGCGCCGTGCTGGCGACCGCGCAGATCCACGACGCGTTCATGCAGGGCCCCGAGCACATCATCGAACTGTTCCACGGCTATACCTATTCCGGCAACCCGATCAGTTGCGCCGCGGCCATCGCCACGCTGGACACCTATGCCGAGGAAGGCCTGCTGACGCGCGCCGCGTCGTTGGAAACCTATTGGCAGGAGGCGATCCACGGGCTGCGCGACCATCCGAACGTGATCGACATCCGCAACCTGGGCCTGATCGGCGCTGTCGAACTGGCCCCGATCGAGGGCCAGCCGGGCAAGCGCGCCTTCGATATCTTCGTGCGTGCGTTCGAGGCTGGCATCCTGATCCGCGTCACCGGCGACATCATCGCCATGTCGCCGCCGTTGATCATCAGCGAAGCGCAGATCGATCACCTGATCGGCACGCTTGGCGAGGTGCTGAAGACCGCCGCGTAAGCGGCCAAGACCCATCCAGCCGACCCCGCGACAGAACGGGGCGGCCCGACAGGAAGGACTGCGAATGAGCGACGCAAGTGGCATGATGACGGCTGCGAACATGACGGTCGATGGCGACCGGCTGTGGGACAGTCTTGACCAGATGGCGCAGATCGGCCCCGGCATCGCCGGGGGCAGCAACCGTCAGACCTTGACCGATGCCGATGCCGAGGGCCGCACCCTGTTCCAGCGCTGGTGCGAGGATGCCGGCATGACAATGGGCGTGGACCGGATGGGCAGCATGTTCATGCGCCACGAAGGGACCGAGCCCGATCTGGACCCGGTCTATATCGGCAGCCACTTGGACACGCAGCCGACCGGCGGGCGCTATGACGGCGTGCTGGGCGTGCTTGCGGGGCTGGAGATGATCCGATCCATTCGCGATCTGGGCATCCGCACGCGGCGGCCGATCGTCGTGACCAACTGGACGAACGAGGAAGGCGCACGGTTCGCCCCGGCCATGCTGGCGTCGGGTGTGTTCGCGGGCGTGGTGACCGAGGACTATGCCAACAGCAGGCAAGACGCCGACGGCAAGCGTTTTGGCGACGAGTTGGACCGCATCGGCTGGCGCGGCACCGAGGCGCCGGGCGATCGCAAGATCCATGCGATGTTCGAGCTGCATATCGAGCAGGGTCCGATCCTGGAGGCCGAGGGCAAGCAGATCGGCGTCGTGACCCATGGCCAGGGTCTGTGGTGGCTGCAGGTGACGCTGACCGGCAAGGATGCGCATACGGGCAGCACGCCAATGGCGATGCGCGTGAACGCGGGCCTGGGCATGGCGCGGATCATTGAGGCGGTGGACCGCATCGCGATGGAGCATCAGCCGGATGCCGTCGGGGCCGTGGGTCAGGCGAACCTGTTCCCGAACAGCCGCAACGTGATCCCCGGCAAGGCCGTGTTCTGCATCGATTTCCGGTCACCCGATCTGGACAAGCTGACATCGATGCGGTCGAGGTTGGAGGTCGAAGCGGCTGAGATCGCAAACGAACTTGGCTTGGGGATCGAGATCGAACCGGTCGGGCATTTCGACCCGGTGACGTTCGATGCGGACCTGGTGGGCAAGGTCCGCGGGGCTGCCGCGAAGCTGGGCTACAGCCACATGGATATCGTTTCGGGCGCGGGGCATGACGCCTGCTGGATCGCCAAGGTCGCGCCGACGGTGATGATCATGTGCCCCTGCGAGGGCGGCCTGAGTCACAACGAGGCCGAGGCGATCACGTCGGACTGGGCGCGCGCGGGCTGCGACGTGCTGCTGCACGCGGTTCTGGACGCGGCCGAAATCGTCCGCTGACGCGGACCGCGGCCGGGGGTTTCACCCCCGGACCCCCAGGGTATTTGGACAACGAAGAAGAGGGATGCCATGAGCACGGTCATCAGGGGCGGAACGATCGTCACGGCGGATCTGAGCTATCAGGCCGACGTGCTGATCGAGGGTGGTCGGATCGCGGCGATCGGTCAGGGGCTGGTTGGCGACACCGTTCTCGACGCGGGCGGCTGCCTGATCATGCCGGGCGGGATCGATCCGCACACGCATCTGGAGATGCCCTTCATGGGCACCTATTCCGCCGACGATTTCGAGAGCGGGACGCGGGCGGCACTTGCGGGCGGGACGACGATGGTGGTGGATTTTGCCCTGCCCTCGCCCGGTCAGGGGCTGCTGGACGCGCTGCAGATGTGGGACAACAAGTCCGGGCGCGCGCATTGCGATTACAGCTATCACATGGCGGTCACGTGGTGGGGCCAGCAAGTGTTCGATGAGATGCAGGCGGTCGTGGACCGAGGCATCACCAGCTTCAAGCATTTCATGGCCTACAAGGGCGCGCTGATGGTGAATGACGACGAGCTGTTCGCGTCGTTCCGCCGGGTGGGCGATCTGGGCGGCGTGGCGATGGTGCATGCCGAGAACGGCGATGTCGTGGCGGAACTGTCGGCGCGGCTGTTGGCCGAGGGGAACACGGGCCCCGAGGCGCATGCCTATTCCCGGCCGCCCCAGGTCGAGGGCGAGGCCACGAACCGTGCGATCATGGTGGCCGACATGGCAGGTGTGCCGCTATACGTGGTCCATGTCAGCTGCGAGGACAGCCACGAGGCGATCCGACGCGCCCGCGCCGCCGGCAAGCGGGTCTGGGGAGAGCCGCTGATCCAGCACTTGACGCTGGACGAGTCCGAGTATTTCAACGCCGATTGGGATCATGCCGCCCGTAGGGTCATGTCGCCCCCGTTCCGCAACAAGCTGCATCAGGACAGCCTGTGGGCAGGGTTGCAGTCAGGCAGCCTGTCGGTCGTGGCGACCGATCACTGCGCGTTCACGACGGATCAGAAACGCACCGGGATCGGCGACTTCACCAAGATCCCGAACGGCACCGGGGGTCTTGAGGATCGGATGCCGATGCTGTGGACGCATGGTGTGGGCACGGGTCGGCTGACGCCGAACGAATTCGTGGCCGTCACCTCGACCAACATCGCCAAGATCCTGGGGATGTATCCGAAAAAGGGCGCGGTGCTGGTCGGCAGCGATGCGGACCTGGTGGTCTGGGACCCCGAGGCGACCAAGACGATCACTGCCGGAGCCCAGCAATCCGCGATCGATTACAACGTGTTCGAGGGGCAGACCGTCAAGGGCCTGCCGCGGTTCACCCTGACCCGCGGCGTGGTCGCCGTGACCGAAGGCAAGGTCGACAGCCGCGAGGGGCATGGCGAATTCGTCGCCCGCGAGCCGCGCGGCCAGGTGAACCGCGCGCTGTCCGCGTGGAAGGACCTGACCGCCCCCCGCCCGGTCCAGCGCGGCGGCATTCCCGCAAGCGGGGTGTGACTTGACCGTCATCGAGGCAAGCGGCGTCAGCCTGACGTTCCAGACCGCCGACGGGCCGGTCCACGCCCTCAAGGACGTGGACCTGTCCATCGCGCCCGGCGAATTCGTCAGCTTCATCGGGCCGTCGGGCTGCGGCAAGACGACCTTCCTGCGCAGCATCGCCGCGCTGGAGACGCCCACCGGCGGCACCCTGCGCGTCAACGGGATGGAGCCGGACGCCGCCCGTCGGGCGCGCGCCTATGGCTATGTCTTTCAGGCGCCGGGGCTGTATCCGTGGCGGACGATCTCAGGGAACATCTCTCTGCCGCTTGAGATCATGGGGTTTTCCAAGGCCGACCGTGCGGAGCGCATCGCCCGGGTCATGGACCTGGTTCAGCTGTCGGGCTTTGGCGGCAAGTTTCCCTGGCAACTGTCGGGCGGCATGCAGCAGCGTGCCAGCATCGCCCGCGCGCTGGCCTTTGACGCCGACATCCTGCTGATGGACGAGCCCTTTGGCGCCTTGGACGAGATCGTGCGCGACCGATTGAAGGAGGCGCTGCTGGCCCTGTGGCGCAAGACCGGCAAGACCATCGGGTTCGTCACCCATTCCATCCCCGAGGCGGTGTACCTGTCGACCAAGATCGTCGTCATGTCGCCGCGTCCGGGCCGCATCACGCGCATCATCGACAGCACCCTGCCCCCGGATCGCCCGCTGGACATCCGCGACACGCCCGAATTCATCGCGCTGGCCCATGAGGTCCGCGAAGGGCTGCGCGACGGTCACGGCCATGACTAAGGGTCGGCTTGTCCCCGTACTGACGGTGCTGATGGTCATCGTGGCCGTCTGGTACCTGGCCGCGATCCGCATGAATGCCCAATGGGAGCGTGACCAGGCCGCACGGGCCGAGGTCACGCTGACCCTGCCCGACCTCGTCGCGCGCACCCTGGTCCAGGAACGCCCCGTGCTGCCCGCGCCCCATCAGGTCGCCGTCGGCCTGTGGGAGGGGCTGGCCGGACAGGCCATCACCTCGCGCCGCAGCCTGGTCTGGCATGCCTGGGTCACGTTGTCGGCGACGCTGGCGGGCTTTGCCATCGGCACCGGCGCGGGCATCCTGCTGGCGGTCGGCATCGTCCACAGCCGCAGCATGGACCAGTCGGTGATGCCCTGGGCCGTGGCCAGCCAGACCGTGCCGATCCTGGCCATCGCGCCGATGGTGATCGTGGTCCTGTCCAGCATGGGTATCACCGGCCTGCTGCCCAAGGCGATCATCGCCGCGTGGCTGTCGTTCTTTCCGGTGCTGGTCGGCATGGTCAAGGGCCTGCGCACCCCCGACGCGATGCAGCTGGACCAGATGCGCAGCTGGAGCGCCAGCGACGCCCAGGTCTTCTGGCGGCTGCGGCTGCCGTCGTCGCTGCCTTACCTGTTCGCAAGCCTCAAGGTCGCGATCGCCGCGGCGCTGGTCGGCACCATCGTGGGCGAACTGCCTGCCGGGGCGACCGCTGGCCTGGGCGCGCGCCTGCTGTCGGGCAGCTATTACGGTCAGACGGTGCAGATCTGGTCGGCGCTGTTCGTCGCAGCCCTGTTGGCCGCAGGCCTTGTGGCCATCGTCGGCTGGCTGGAGCGACGCACCCTTGACCGCATGGGGTTGGCACGATGACCGCGTTGCGCCTTGGCCGGACCTATTCGTTCCTGCAGAACATCCAGCTGGTCGCAGGCGGTCTGATCCTGCTGGTCGCCGCACATTGGCTGGCGCCCACGGCGGCGCCGCTGCTGGCGGTCTGGCTGATCGCCTGGCTGTTCAACGCCTGGCTGGCCGGGTTCGACACCCGCGCCACGCGCGCCATTGTGCCGATCATCTTTGGCGGCACGATCATCGCGCTGTGGGAGATGGCGGTGCGCGCCTATGCGGTGCCCACGGTGATCCTGCCCGCGCCCAGCCAGATCGCGGCCAGTTTTGCGGCCAATACCGGCATCCTGTGGACCGATTTCGTCCAGACGATCCTGAAGGGCGCCGTCACCGGCTGGCTGATGGGCGCCGCGGCGGCGGTGCTGACCGCCATCGCCATCGACCGCAGCCCGTTCCTGCAACGCGGCCTGCTGCCCATCGGGAATTTCGTGGCCGCACTACCCATCGTCGGCATCGCGCCCATCCTGGTGATGTGGTTCGGGTTCGACTGGCATTCCAAGGCCGCCGTGGTCGTGGTCATGGTGTTCTTTCCGATCCTGGTGAACATGGTCGCGGGCCTGCGCGCCACCGATGCGATGCAGCGCGACCTGATGGCCAGCTGGGCCGCCCCCTATGGCGCGGCCCTGTGGAAGCTGCGCCTGCCCGCCGCGATGCCCTTCCTGTTCAACGGGTTGAAGATCACCACCACGCTGGCCCTGATCGGGGCGATCGTTGCCGAATTCTTCGGCAGCCCGACGCGCGGCATGGGGTTTCGCATCTCGACCGCGGTGGGGCGTCTGGACCTGCCGCTGGTCTGGGCGGAAATTGTCGTGGCGGCGCTTGCGGGAACGCTGTTCTATGGACTTGTCGCGCTGATCGAAAAGAAGGTGACGTTCTGGCACCCGTCGCAGCGCAACTAACCGGGGCCAACAGGCCCCACCAACAGGAGAGACGGGAAATGACACGACTGATGACCGGGGCCGCGGCCCTTGCGCTGATGGCCGGTGGCGCACAGGCGGGCGATCTGACGCTGCAGCTGAAATGGGTCACGCAGGCCCAGTTCGCGGGATATTACGTCGCGCTGGAAAAGGGCTTCTACGAGGAAGAGGGCGTCAACCTGACGATCCTGCCGGGCGGTCCCGACATCGCGCCGACCCAGGTCCTGGCGGGCGGCGGCGCGGACGTGATTGTCGAATGGATGCCCGCAGCCCTTGCCGCGCGCGAAAAGGGCCTGCCGATGGTGAACATCGCCCAGCCCTTCAAGGCGTCGGGCATGATGCTGACCTGTCTGACGGAAAGCGGCATCACCGATCCGGCGACCGATTTCGCGGGCAAGACCTTGGGCGTCTGGTTCGCGGGCAACGAATATCCGTTCCTGTCCTGGATGAACACGCTTGGCCTGTCGACCGAGGGCGGCACGGACGGCGTGACGGTGCTGAAGCAGGGCTTCAACGTCGATCCGCTGCTGCAGAAGCAGGCGGCCTGCATCAGCACGATGACCTATAACGAATACTGGCAGGTGATCGACGCCGGCATCGCCGAGGACGACCTGGTGACCTTCAAATATGAGGATCAGGGCGTCGCCACCCTGGAGGACGGCCTGTATGTCCTGGAGGAGACCCTGGAGGACAGCGACAAGGTGACCGACCTGGTGGCCTTTGTCCGCGCCAGCATGCGCGGCTGGCAATACGCGGCCGAGAACCCCGAAGAGGCCGCCCAGATCGTCCTGGACAACGACGAGACCGGCGCCCAGACCCTGGAACACCAGACCCGCATGATGACCGAGATCGCCAAGCTGCTGGAGGGATCGGACGGCACCCTGGCCGAGGCCGATTACCAGCGCACCGTCGACATCCTGCTGTCGGGTGGATCGGACCCGGTGATCCAGGCTGCCCCCGAAGGGGCGTGGGTGTCGACGATCACCGACCGCGCCTTCGACTGACCGACCGGTGGGCCGCCCCACGCGGGCGGCCCCTCTTATTCCGCGGGCTTTACGCCCGCGCGCCGGACCTGCCTGCGGACACGCCGGCGGCCATCCCACGCCAGCAGCGTCGGCGTCAGGACCAGCGTGACGGCCGTCGCCACGACCAGACCGCCCGCGATGCCGGTCGACAGCTGGATCCAGAACTGCCCCGACGGCGCCCCCAGGAACAGATCGCGGCCGGTGAAATCGATGGTCATGCCCAAGACCATCGGCAACAGCCCGATGACCGTCGTGCTTGCCGTCAACAGGACCGGGCGAACCCGTTCGGACGCGGCACGGCGCGCTGCCCGGTCTGGGTCGTCCCCCTCGCCGCGATATTCGTTATAGGCGTCGATCAGCACGATGTTGTTGTTCACCACGACCCCGGCCAGGGCCATGATGCCGATGCCGCTCATGACGATCGAGAAAGCCTCCTGCCGGATCATCAGGCCCAGGAACACCCCCGAGATCGAGAACACGATCGCCGTCAGCACCAGCAGCGCCTGGTAAAAGCTGTTCATCTGGATCAGCAGGATCGTGAACATCAGAAAGATCGCCGCGACGAATGCGCCCATCAGGAAAGTCATCGCCTCCTGCTGGTCCTCGATCTCTCCGCCAAAGGTGACCTCGACATCGTCGGGCAGATCGGCCTGGTCGATGCTGGCCTGGATGCGCGCCAGTTCGGCCTGCAGCGTCGCGCCGGGGGCCAGGTCGGCGGTCAGGGTCTGCGTCTCGCGCGCGGCGATGCGGGTGATGGCGGAGGGCGCGGGCGCCGGGATCATCTGCACCATGTTCGAAATGGGCACCTGCGCGCCCGACGGCCCGGCCACCCGCAGCGACGACAGGTTCTCAAGGTTGCGCTGATCGGACGGATAGCGCAGGGCGATATCGACCTCGTCATCGGCGAAATCGGGCAGGTAGGTGCCCAGGTTCACACCCGTCGTCAGCAGTTGGACCGCCGTGCCGATGGTGTTCATGTCGATGCCGAAGCGTGCCGATTCCTCGCGGTCGACCTGCAGACGAATTTCGGGGTTCGGACGGGGCGTGTCGTTGGCGATGTCCACGAAACGACCCTGCGCCTGCATCATCTGCTCGATCCGGGCCGAGGCCTGTTGCAGCGCCGGGCGGTTGGCGGCCGAGATCTCGATCTGGACGGGGCGCGAGGCGCCAGGGCCGGAGGCCGCGGCCTCGATCTGGATGCCCAGACCCGGCACCTCGGCCGTGGCGGCGCGCAGCTGTTCGATCACCTCGGTCGAGGGGGCGCGGGTGCGCCAGTCAGTGAACTCGACCTGGATCTGGCCGATGACATCACTGGACAGGCTGGATCGGACGCGCTCCTCGACGCTGCCGATGGTGCGGGCATAGACGCGATCGATCCCGTCAAAGCCCAATACGCGCGCCTCGATCAGGCGCACCAGCCGGTCGCTTTCCAGCACCGACAGGTTGCCGTTGGCGGTGATCTGGACCTGCGCGCGTTCGGCGTCGGTTTCGGGAAAGAACTCGACCCCGCGGTTCAGGTGCGAATAGGCATAGATGATCACCAGCACGGACAGGATCGACAGGCCAAGCGTGGCGCCGGGCCGCGCGATGGTCCAGATCGACAGGCGCGCCATCACGCCCGACGTGTCGTCGGCATGCGGTTCGGGCGGCAGCGCCTGCCCCCCGCCCAGAACGCCCCCCGCGACCGGCACGAAGACCAGCGCCATCAGCAGCGACATCAGCAGCGTGGCGATCATCGTGGCGGGCAGATAGAACATGAACTGTCCGGCCAGCCCCGGCCAGAACAGCAGCGGAAAAAACACCGCCAGCGTCGTCGCCGTGGACGAGGTGATGGGCCAGGCCATGCGCTGCGCCGCCATCAGATAGGCCTCGGCCTTGCCGTGCCCCTTGGCGATCAGGCGTTCGCCCATCTCGACCACCACGACGGCGCCGTCGACCAGCATGCCCACCACCAGGATCAGCGCGAACAGCACGATCACGTTCAGCGTGAAGCCAAGCGACCAGATGATCAGGATGCCGCCCAGGAACGACCCGGGAATGGCCACCGCCACCAACAGCGACGCGCGCAGGCCCAGAAACAGCACCGTGACCAGCATCACCAGCACCACGGCGGCGATGACGTTGTTCTGCAGGTCCGACAGCAGGGTGCGCATTTCCTCGGACTGGTCGTTCATGAAGACGACGCCGACCTGTTCGGGCCATTCGGCGCGGGTCTGGGCCACCACGTCGCGCACCGCCTCCACGGTGTCGATGACATTCGCGCCGACGGTCTTGCGCACGTCGATGGCCAGCGCGGGCTGCCCGTCGATGCGGGCAAAGCTGACCGGGTCCTTGAAGGTCTGGCGGACCTCGGCCACGTCCTGGACGCGCAGAACGGTCGCGCCGTCGACCAGCACCGGGATCGACATGATCTCGTCCAGGCGGACCACGGTGCCGGGGATCGACACGCCGATGCGGCCCGCGCCGGTGTCGAACGACCCCGCCGCGATCAGCTGGTTGTTGGCCTGGATCGCCTGCGACAGCTGCCCCGGAGAGATGCCATAGGTTTCCAGCGCCAGCGGATCGATCAGGATCTCCAGCTGGTCCTCGCGCTCTCCGGTCAGGTCGGCCTGCAGGACGCCGCTGACCGTCTCGATCTCGTCGCTCAGCTCGCGGCCAAGGCGGATCAGCTCGCGTTCGGGGACCGGGCCGGACAGCGCGACCGTCAGGATCGGGAACAGCGCCATGTCGATTTCGCGCACGAAGGGACCGTCGGCCTCGGGCGGGATGTCGGGGCTGGCGTCGTCGACGGCGTCCTTGACCGATTGCAGCGCCTCGGCCTGATCGAAGCCGGGGCGGAATTCCAGCGTGACCGAGGCAAAGCCCTCGCTGGCCACGGTCTCCATCCGGCGCAGGCCGTCCAGCGCATTGACCTGCCGCTCGATCGGCTCTGCCAGCAGGGTGGCGGCATCCTCGGCGCTGACACCGCTATAGGTGACGTTCACGATGAAGATCGGGATGTCGACCTCGGGCATCGATTCCTTGGGGATCGTGACATAGGCCATGAAGCCCGCCAGCAGCAGGCCCACCATCACCATCATCACCGTGCGGGCGCGGGAAAAGCCCGCCGCGATGATCCCGTTCATGGCCCGGCCACGCCGTCGGCGGCCTCGGCCGCGCCCAGCAGGGCGGCCGCGTCGGCCACTTCGCCATCGCCCACCACGCCGCGATACGCGTCGGGCGTGTCGCTGATACGGGCCTGCTGTCCGTCGCTGAGCGCGCCCTGCGAGATGGTGACGACCCGCGCGCGGTCGTCCAGACCGGTGACCCAGATCGCCTCGGCACGGGCCTGCACGATATCGACCGGTACGAAACGCAGGGTCCGGTCATCGTCACCCACCACGAACACCCCGATCCGCCCGGCATCGTCCAGCCGGATCAGGGCCGGCGATAACCGGTGCGCCCGCACCCCGTCCATCTCCAGCGAGATCTGCGCGCTGAGGCCCGCGGGCACGGCGTTGTCGGCATTGGGGATCTCGACCTCGACGCGGAAGGTCCGCGTTTCGGCCGTGGCGACCGGCGCGATGAAGCGGACGCGACCCTCGGCCTCGCGCCCGCCCTGAAACACGACCTGCGCGGCCTGGCCAAGCGAGACCGAGGTGATCTCGGACTGGCGGACCTCGATCTGGGCGATCAGGGGGTCGTTGCGCACGATCTCCAGCACCTCGCCACCCGCGTCGACAAAGCTGCCCAGCTCGGCCATGACATTGCTGACGGTGCCGCCGATCGGCGCGGTCAGGCGGGTGTTCTGCAGCTCCAACTGGGCGGCGCGCAGCTCGGCGCGCGCCGATTCCAGCTGTGCAAACCGCGATTGCAGCTCGGCCTCGGATGTCACGCCGCGTTCGCGCAGCTGCCGTGCGGCGTCATAGTCGCGCTCTGCCGATCCCACCGCCGCCTGCGCACGGGCCACCCCCGCCTCGCGGTCGTCGGCGGACAGCAGCGCCAGCTGGTCGCCCTGTTCGGCGACATGGCCCTGACGCACGACCTCCTCGACGATGCCAGCGGTGCGTGCCCGCAGGATCGACGTCTGGTCGGGGACCACATTGCCGAACAGAACCGTGCGCGGCACGATCTCTTCGGCGACGGAGATGCTGGCCGCGACATGGGGAACCGCGACCTCGACCGGGGCGGCCTCTTCGGGAGGTTGGCGGCTCAGCATGCCGCCGCCGATCCAGAAGGCCAGAAAGCCCAGGATCGCCAGAAAAGCCAGCGTCGAAGAGGACAGATACCGCGTCATCACCATTCCATGTCAGGGGCCCTGGACCGGACATGGCACCGGGCGGTCTTGCTGTCCTAGATGGTTTCTCGCGGCGCACAGGTCAACCTTCGTGACCCGGGTCCCCTGCGTCACGGCGTCCGCCCGCCCCGAGACCGTTTTCCGCCCCGGCGCGTTCAATCATGCCGGCCCGACCGTCGAATGGCGCATTGCGCAGATCGAGGGTCACGCTGTCCCGGTGGCGGCCATCCAGCGGTTCCACCTTGCGGACCCCGGCGGCGGTTGGGCCACCCAGATCCTGGTCGTGTCCAAGGTCGGTCAGCCGGATGGCCGATCCCCTGTGTCACCGGGTACGTCTCAGCGAACGAAGGAACCGTGGCGAACCTGCGCGCACGTCGGATCGCAAACCGCGTAACAAGCCGTGACTGGGCGCGTGATGCCCCTCAGGTTGAGCCGACGATTGCCGCTCACGTCCCGCCGCACTGACCGTTTCCGACGAAGTCTGCACAAAATGCGTGACAGGGCATGCCAGTTACGTGTCAACTGAACCGGAATACAACCATGACGGGAGTGACGCAATGTCGGCATCTGGTCCTTACTGGCGTTTCGGGGTGGTGACGGTGGCACTGCTGACGGCCGCCTGCGCGACAGCCCCGACAGGGCCGGCATCGCCGGTCGACATCCAGGCCTCGGCCGCCGGGCCGGCCAGTTGCCCCGGAACGACCGCGGCAGAACAGGCGGCCGGGGTCCGCGCCACCAATGCGGTCAGGCAGCGGTCCGGCCTGTCTCCGGTTCAGGCAAACGACCTGCTGGCACGCGCGGCGGCACAGCACGCCTGCGATATGGCCCAACGCGGTCGCATGACCCATGCCGGCAGCAGGACGTCAGGCCCTGCGCAGCGTGTCAAGGCACTTGGCTATGCACCCACCGTCACCGCAGAGAACATCGCCGCCGGGCCGTTCGGCCTGGAACGCGTGCTGTCGGAATGGAATGCCTCGCCCGGTCACGTGTCGAACATCGTCATCCCCCAGATCAGCAACTTCGGCATCGGACAGGCGCTGGCCCCTGATGGTCGGACGCGCTATTGGGCGGCGGTCTATTCGGCCCCGCGCGGTCGCTAGGGCCACCCAACCCTGACCGGAAAGACAGGTTAGCAAATTGGACAAATAGCCTATATGATGGCTTTATAGTTTCGGAGTCAGTATCATGTTTCGCCTGTCCCTCTGCGCCCTTCTGGCGCTGTCCGCCTGCGCCGCCCAGAAAGACCCCTGTGCCGATCTGTGCATGAGCGCATTCGTCGAGTACGAGCCTGGCTACGAACCCTGATGGACCGCAAACGGCAGTGATGCCGCCGACGTGTCTATCCTTTCCACCGCAAAGGCGTATCATTGTACGTCCGTCGGTCCCCGGCGGCTATTGGAGAGATGATAATGGCCAAGGGCATGGACAAACGCAAACGCGACGAAAAGAAGCCGAAAAAGGAAAAGCCCAAGACAAACGCCTCGGCACCCAGCACCAAGGATGTCGTTTCGGCCGCGGTCGCTGCCAAGAACAAGTGAAGGCTTGGGAATGGTGACGGGTTGGCATTCGTCGTGCGGGGTTAGGCTAGTATAGATGTCCAACCGGATACGGTCCCGCATTTCCTGTCCGCATCTGGAGAATGGCTGCCGTTGACGCGTAGTCCAAAGGCAGCGTCAGCTTTCTGGCGCAATGACGTGATCTTCTTGTTGCAAGCCGGCAGATGAGACGCTTCTGCCCATCAGGACAAAAGCGCAACCTCTTTTAAATCAGCCGCATTTCGAATGGCCACAGCTGGGGCAGGTCATGCAGCCCTCGACCATGCGCATGCCGTACTGGCCGCAGCTGGAGCAGGAGGGGCCGCGCGGGGCTTCGCCCACGGCCATCACCTCGGCCTGCGGGTCGGACTTGAGGCCCAGCCCTTCGCCCGCGAGGAAGCCCGTCTCGATCAGGTGGCGTTCGATCACCCCGCCGATGGCCGCAAGAATCGAGGGGACATAGCGACCCTGCATCCAAGCCCCGCCGCGCGGATCGAACACCGCCTTCAGCTCCTCGACCACGAAGGACACGTCACCCCCGCGGCGGAACACGGCCGAGACCATGCGCGTCAGCGCGACCGTCCAGGCGTAATGCTCCATGTTCTTGGAGTTGATGAATATCTCGAACGGGCGGCGGTGGTTGCCGTGGATGATGTCGTTGATCGTGATGTAGATCGCGTGTTCCGACCCCGGCCATTTCAACTTGTAGGTCGCGCCTTCCAGGGCTGCCGGACGGTCCAGCGGCTCGGTCAGATAGACCACGTCGGCGCCCTTGTCGGCCTCGGGGGCCTTTTCGGTCGTCTCGCTGACGGACAGCACCGACCCGGTCACGTCGTTCGGGCGATAGGTGGTGCAACCCTTGCAGCCCAGATCCCAGGCCGCCATGTAGACGTCCTTGAAATCCTCAAAGCCGATATCCTCGGGGCAGTTGATGGTCTTCGAGATCGAGCTGTCGACCCATTCCTGCGCCGCCGCCTGCATGGCGACGTGATCCTTGGGCGCCAGCGTCTGCGCGTTCACGAAGTAATCGGGCAGCGCGGCGTCGCCTTTCAGGTCCCGCCACATCTGCACGGCGTAATCGACGACCTCCTCCTCGGTGCGCGAGCCGTCCTTCTGCAGAACCTTGCGCTTGTAGGCATAGGCGAAGACCGGCTCGATCCCCGACGATACGTTGCCCGCGTAGAGGCTGATCGTGCCCGTCGGCGCGATCGAGGTCAGCAGCGCGTTGCGGATGCCGTGCTTGGCGATCGCGTCGCGGACGTCGGCGTCCATCTTGGACATGAACCCCGATGCCAGGTATTTCTTGGCGTCGAACAGCGGGAAGGCGCCCTTCTCCTTGGCCAGATCGACGGACGCCAGATAGGCCGACCGTGCGATGGCCTTCATCCAGACGCGGGTCTGCGCGACCGCATCGTCCGCGCCATAGCGCAGGCCCAGCATCAGCAGGGCGTCGGCCAAACCAGTCACGCCCAGACCGATGCGGCGCTTGTTGCGGGCCTCTTGGGCCTGCGCCTCCAGCGGGAATTTCGACGCGTCGACGACGTTGTCCATCATCCGCACGGCGGTGCGGACCAGGTCGTCCAGACCCTCGGGGTCCAGTTCGGCGGCATCGGTGAACGGGTTCGTCACCAGGCGCGCCAGGTTGATCGAGCCCAGCAGGCAGGCGCCATAGGGCGGCAGAGGCTGCTCGCCACAGGGGTTCGTGGCCGCGATCGTCTCGACATAGGACAGGTTGTTGGCCTTGTTGATCCGGTCGATGAAGATGACGCCCGGCTCGGCGAAATCATAGGTCGCCTTCATGATGCGGTTCCACAGGTCCAGCGCCTGGACGGTGCTGTAGACCCGGCCTCGAATTTCAGGTCCCACGGTGCGTCGGCGCGGACGGCGTCCATGAAGTCATCGGTGATCAGCACCGACAGGTTGAACATGCGCAGGCGCGCGCTGTCCTGTTTCGCAACGATGAACTGTTCCACGTCCGGGTGGTCGCAGCGCATGGTCGCCATCATCGCGCCGCGGCGCGACCCTGCCGACATGATCGTGCGGCACATCGCATCCCACACATCCATGAAGGACAGCGGGCCCGACGCATCCGCCGCCACGCCCTTGACCACCGCGCCCCGCGGTCGGATGGTGCTGAAGTCATAGCCGATGCCGCCGCCCTGCTGCATGGTCAGGGCGGCCTCCTTCAGCATGTCGAAGATGCCGCCCATGCTGTCCGGGATGGTGCCCATCACGAAACAGTTGAACAGCGTGACCGACCGGCCCGTGCCGGCACCTGCCAGGATGCGGCCTGCGGGCAGGTACTTGAAGTCCTCCAGCGCGGTATAGAACTTGTCTTCCCACTTGGCCGGGTCGCTTTCCACGCGCGCCAGATCGCGCGCGACGCGACGCCAGCTGTCCTCGACGGACCCGTCGACGGCCTGCCCCTCGGCATCCTTCATCCGGTACTTCATGTCCCAGATCTGTTCGGCGATGGGGGCGGCAAAGCGGGTCATACGCTCATTCCTTGGTGGTTTGTTCAGGGTTGGACACCAGATATAGCGCCACAACGCGGCTGGCAAGGTCTTGACAGCGGTTCGCGCGTCGCTTTCAGACGGGTGTGACCGATCTGCGAAAGTCGGCTTCTATCGCAGAATAGCATGCAGCGGAAAGGGTCTTGCGGTCGTTTCCTGCGACGGGAATCGGCCTGTGCAGCCGCACGGTCACATGCCCGTGGCGTCTTGCCGCAAGAACCGACAGCAGGTGCGGCCCCAGATCCATGTCCGCCCACCAGCCATAGAATCGCGGATCCTGTCCCGGCGGCGCACAATACACCGCACTGACCGGTTGGATCGCCAGATCGGCGGGCAGGTTTTCGGCCAAAAAGCCCTGGAACAGGGTCGGCTTGAACGGCAGCACCCGGCGTCCGTCACTCGACGTGCCTCTGGGAAGAACAGCAGACGATGGCCCGCGCGGATGCGTTCGGCGAATTCCAGCGCCTGCGCGCGGGCCAGCTTTGGGTCGCGCGTGACGAAATGCGTGTCGGTCACGCGGGTCAGGATGTTGATGCCGGGCCAGCGGGCGACCTCGGACTTGCTGACGAAAAAGACCGGCAGGGCGGCGTTCAGGGTCAGGATGTCCAGCCAGCTGGAATGGTTCGCGACCACCGCGCCGGGGCCCCGCAGGGGCAGCCCCTCGCGCCGCCAGACCAGGCCGATGCAGGCCAAAACCAGACGGCAGACGATCTGGACATGCGGGCCGGTCCAGGGGCGGCGGCGGCCGTGGACCAGACGCTCGACCCCGCGCAGCGGCAGGATCAACAGCACGCCCAGCAGCAGCACCAGAACCGCAGGAACGCCGCGACGGATCACCCGCAACCAGTCACGCAGCCCGCGCGGGGGGGCTGGCACCGGCGGTTCGGCATCGCGCCAGGTCGGGCTCATGTCGGCTGCCAGCGGCTTTCGTAGAACTGCTTGTGCTTGGCGGACATCGCCCCCGTGTCCATCAGCAAAAACACGTCGGTCGTGTTGAAGGCACGGTCGATGAACGCCCCCTCGCCCACCAGGCCGCCAAGACGCAGATAGGCCTTGATCAGCGCGGGCATGCCGACCAGCGCCTCGCGCCGGTCCAGGCGGTCAGGGGCGATCAGGTCCATCGTCTGGAACCCGTCGGCCCGCGCCCGCGGGCGCAGTTCCGGCGGGGCCAGGTGATGGTGATGCAGCCAAGACAGCGACGGCGCCAGCAGCGACGGGTCGGTGCCATGAAAGCTGGCCACGCCGAACAGGATTTGGATGCCGTGGTCCAGCACATAATCGGCCAGCGCATTCCACATCAGGAACATCGCCGCCCCGCCCCGATGGTCAGGATCGACGCAGGACCGGCCCAGTTCCAGCAGCGGACGGCCGCTGTCGCGCAGCGGCGACAGGTCGTATTCGCCGTCGCAGTAGAACCTCCCGAAACCGGCCGCCACATCGCTGCGCAGCAGGCGATAGACGCCAACGACGTGATCCAGCGCATCCGCGTCGCGGCGCGTATCGATCAGGCACAGGTGGTCGACGACGGGGTCGAATTCGTCACGCTCCAGCCGGGCATCGTGATCGACCAGCGGGCCGGTGCCGCCCAGTTCCTCGACGAACACGCGATAGCGCAGGCGCTGCGCGGCCATCAGGTCGCGGGGCGTCGTGGCAAGGCGGATCTGGAAGAAGGCGGGGTCGGCGCGGTTCACGATGGCCTCGGTGCTTGGGCTGGGGCCTGTCTAGGAAAGCCGGGCCGGCATTGCAACACGCGCGCACCGCCCGCAGCAAGTTCCGCTTGCATCGCGCAACCTTCAGTTGCATCGTCGCGCAAGCAATATCAGGAGTTTACATGTCGCCCATGCGCAGGATCTGCAACGCCACGCGGCGTCCGTCGATGACCTGCTTGCCGGCTTCGGTAAAGTTCACGGTGATGCGGTCGCCGATGCGGGACTGGACCTGTCCCTCGCCCCATTCGGGCGCGCCGGGGTGACGCACGATCATGCCGGGTTCCAGGATATCGTTCACCGCGAAAGCTCCATTTTCCTACTGTCTGGAAGGTAATCACACATGACGGTCGATACAACGCGGATCGCTGCGGGCGATCTGGCCGCACTGCTGGGATCGCGGCTGTGCCACGATCTGGTGTCCCCCCTGGGGGCCATCGGCAACGGTGTCGAGCTGCTGGAGATGTCGCCCGATTTTCCGGGGCTGGCGCAATCGCCGGAACTGCGCCTGATCGCCGAGGCCGTGGGCGCGGCACGCGTGCGCATCCAGGCCTATCGCATGGCCTTCGGGATGGCGCAGGGCGAACAGCGCATCGGCCGTGCCGAACTGGCGCGGCTGCTGGACGGCATGGTCGACCAGGGCCGCCTGAAGATCACCCTGGACGCCCAGGGCGATTTCGCGCGCCCGCAGATCCGCATGCTGATCCTGGCGGTCATGTGCATGGAAAGCGCGATGCCTTGGGGTGGCCGGCTGATCGTGCTGCGCGATGGTCAGCAGTGGCGCCTGGTCGCGGAATGCGACCGCAGCAAGGTCGACCCCGGCCTGTGGGCGTGGCTGGACGGCCCGCAACCCCGCGCCCTGGCCCCGTCCGAAGTCCATTTCGCCCTTCTGGCCGAGGCGTCGCGCGCCGAGAACCGCCCCCTGCGCCATGAGTTCGACGGCACCGGGGGCGAGATCGCGTTCTAGGCGCGGATCGTCCCGTCGCCCGTGACCAGATACTTGAAGCTGGTCAGCTGTTCCGCCCCCACCGGTCCGCGGGCATGCATCTTGCCCGTGGCGATGCCGATCTCTGCGCCCATGCCGAATTCGCCGCCATCCGCGAACTGGGTCGAGGCGTTACGCATCAGGATCGCGCTGTCCAACCCGGCAAAGAACCGTTCGGCGGTCGCGTCATCCTCGGTCAGGATCGATTCGGTATGCTGGCTGCCGTGGCGGCGGATATGGGTGATGGCACCTTCGACCCCGTCCACCAACTTGGCGGCGATGATCATGTCCAGGAACTCCCGCCCGAAATCGTCGGGGCTGGCCGGGACGGTGCCTGGGATCTGCGCCAGATCACCATCGGCACGCACCTCGACCCCCGCCTCCAGCAGGTCGCGGATCAGGATGTCGCCGTGGCGGTCAAAGAACGCCCGGTCGATCAGCAGGCATTCGGCCGATCCGCAGACGCCCGTGCGCCGCGTCTTGGCGTTCAGCACCACGCGCCGCGCCTTGTCGAGATCGGCGGCGCCGTCGGCATAGACGTGGCAGATCCCCTCCAGATGCGCGAAGACCGGCACGCGGGCCTGCTCCTGCACCAGACCCACCAGCCCCTTGCCGCCGCGCGGGATGATCACGTCGATCAGCCCCTGCGCGCCCAGCATGGCGCTGACCGCGGCGCGGTCGCGCGTGGGCACCATCTGGATGGCGGTCTCCGGCAACCCCGCCGCCCGCAGACCCTCGACCATGCAGGCATGGATCGCGGCGCTGGAATGCAGGCTTTCGGACCCGCCACGCAGAATCACCGCATTGCCGGATTTCAGCGCCAGCGCGCCTGCATCGGCGGTGACATTCGGGCGGCTTTCATAGATGACGCCGATCACGCCGATGGGCGTGCGCACGCGGCGGATATGCAGACCAGTGGGCCGGTCCCATTCCGCAATCACCTGCC
>NZ_BBPH01000098.1 GCF_000787695.1 Paracoccus sp. PAMC 22219
GGCGGCACGCACAGGCCAGGCCGGCGGCGGCCGCGCGCGACCAGCAGCATCGCGGGCAGCAGCTGCGCCGATTTGGCCAGCGCCAGCGCCGCGCGATGGGCGGTCGCGTCGCCGTCGCGCAGGGTGGTCAGCGGCCCCTTCATCGGCGTCATCAAATCGCCCGCCGGATCGGCCAGCGCCCGCAGCCAAGCCAGATCGGCCCCGGCGGGCAGGCTGACCCGCGCCTGATCGCCGTCATAGGCGCGCGCCTTCAGCGTCTCGGCCCGCCGCCCGGTCAGGGCCAGAACCGCGGGGCCAAGCGCGCGCAGATCGGCCAGCCGCGCGGGCGACAGGGTTTCCACCGCCGCTGCCAGATGATCGCCCAAGGCCACCGGCAGGCCCATGCGCAGGTCGGCGCGGGCGCGGGCGATGGTCTCGGTCAGGGTCGGGATCAGGCTCATGAGGACACGCATTCTTGAAACAGTCTGAAACATAACGCACCGATCCGACAACTCCATGTGAGAAATCGCACATGGCGCTGGACGGACGGGACGGCAGCCCTCACCTCATTGCCCAACAACGCAAAGGAGGCAACCATGGCCGGACTGAAGAAAATCCTGCTGGTCGACGATGAGGAAGACCTGCGCGAGGCCCTGGCCGAACAGCTGGTCGCGACCGACGATTTCGACGTGACCGAAGCCGGAAGCGGCGCCGAGGCGGTCGAGGCCACCAAGAACGCCATTTTCGATCTGGTGGTGCTGGACGTGGGCCTGCCCGATACCGACGGGCGCGAGCTGTGCAAGAAGCTGCGCAAGCTGAACGTGAAATGCCCCATCGTGATGCTGACCGGGCATGACACCGATGCCGACACGATCCTGGGCCTGGATGCGGGTGCCAACGACTATGTCACCAAGCCGTTCAAGTTCCCGGTCCTGCTGGCCCGCCTGCGCGCACAGCTGCGCACGCATGAGCAGTCCGAAGACGCGATCTTTCAGCTGGGGCCGTACACGTTCAAGCCGTCGATGAAGATGCTGATCGACACCAAGGACCGCAAGATCCGCCTGACCGAGAAGGAAACCAACATCCTCAAGTTCCTGTACCGTGCACAGGACGGGGTGGTGGCGCGCGACGTGCTGTTGCACGAGGTCTGGGGGTACAATGCTGGCGTGACTACGCACACGCTGGAAACCCACATCTATCGCCTGCGCCAGAAGATCGAGCCCGACCCCTCGAACGCGCGTCTGCTGGTCACGGAATCTGGCGGCTATCGCCTGGTCGCCTAGGGCCTGTCGGCGGGTTTCTGCGCAGACAACTTTGGCGGGAACCCAAGGCCGGATGTGACGTTCTGTCCCCGAAGCCCAGTGGTCGGCGGATACGGCCACAACCCTCCCTCTCTGTTCTGCCCCGGCGTTCCCTGCGCCGGGGCGATTTTTTGCGCGAAGGTCAGCCGCGCCCGTGCGGTTCGGTCCAGTCGGCGTCCGGTCCGATGGGCACGATGCGGTGCGAGTTGATCATGTCGTGGCTGAAGTAATAGTGCCGCGTGAAATGGTCCGGGTGGACCGTCTCTGCGACGCCCGACCACTGGTACAGTTCGCGCGCCCAGCCCCACAGGTTCGGATAGTCGACCACGCGGCGGCGGTTGCACTTGAAATGCGTGTGATAGACCGCGTCGAACCGCACGATGGTGGTGAACAGCCGCCAGTCGGCCTCGGTGATGCGGTCGCCGGTCAGATAGCGGTGTTCGGCCAGCAGCCCCTCGATCCCGTCCAGGCTGTCGAACAGCGGGTGGACGGCCTTGTCATAGGCCTCTTGGGTGGTGGCGAAGCGGCCTTGTAGACGCCGTTGTTGACGGTGTCATAGACGCGGTCGTTGATCGCCTTGATGCGCGCGCGCAGGGGCTGGGGCCAGAAATCGTCCGTGTTGCCGGTCACGCCGTCAAAGGCGCTGTTGAACATGCGGATGATGTCGGCGCTTTCGTTCGACACGATGCGGCCGGTCTGGCGGTCCCACAGGACAGGCACGGTAACGCGGCCCGACATGTCGGGCGTGTCCTTCAGGTAAACCTGGCGCAGGTAGTCCAGGCCGAACTGCCGGTCGCCCGTGGCACCGTCGAAATCGGTGCGGAATTCCCAGCCTTCCTTCAGCATCTCCGGGTGGACGACGGAAACCTCGATATGGTCCTGCAGCCCCTTGAGCGCGCGAAAGATCATCGTGCGATGCGCCCAGGGGCAGGCGTGGCTGACATAAAGATGATAGCGACCGGATTCGGCGGCGAACCCGCCATCGCCCGTGGGCCCGGTGGCCCCGTCCGAGGTCACCCAGTTGCGGAACTTGGACGTGTCGCGCTTGAATTCGCCCCCCGTGCTGTCGGTGTCATACCATTCGTCCTTCCAGACGCCGTCGACCAGCTGGCCCATGTGAAATCCTTTCGGTGATGTGACGGGGGAACGGGCGGGGGGCCGCCTTGTTCCCCGTCAGCCAATGGCGCGGTCGCGCGTCTCGATGCGGATCAGCAGCAGGGCCGCCGCCGCCAACAGCAGCAGCACGGCGAAACTGCCGATGGCCAGGCCGAAACCGCGCGCAAAGACCACCGCCAGCAGGCTGGGCGCCAGGATGCCGCCAAGCCGCGCCACCGCGCTGGCCGTGCCCATGCCAGTGCCGCGCAGATGCGTGGGGTACAGTTCGGGCGTGAACGCATAGAGCGCGCCCCATGTCCCCAGCAGCGCGAAGCTCATCACGATCAGGGCGGTGGCGACCAGCGCGGGGCCCGATGCCACCGCGAACAGACCGCAGCCCAGGGCCGACAGGATCAGGAAGGCGGCCAGCGTGGGGCGGCGGCCCACCGCCTCGACCCCCCAGGCCGCCAGCGCGTATCCGGGCACCTGCGCCAGCGCCAGGATCACCAGGAAGCCATAGCCGCGCACAAAGCCGAAGCCCTCAGTCGCCAACTGGCCCGGCACCCAGACGAACACCCCGTAATAGGACAGCGACACCAGGAACCACACGATCAGCACGCCGATGGTCGCGCGCCGCAGCGGCGGCGCCATGATCGATGTGGCGCCCCCCGACGGCACGGGCGCGGGGCGCAGATGGGCGTTCGCGGGCAGCGGCATCGCGCCGTTCACGGCCAGCACGCGGTCGATGACGGCGCGCGCCTCGGCCTGGCGGCCCTTGCGGACCAGATACATCGGCGATTCCGGGATCCAGAACCGCAGGAAGAACCCGATCAGCGCCGGCAGCGCCGCGACCAGAAAGATCCAACGCCACGGCGCGACCGCGCCCCAGCTGGCGGCGGCCCATGCGGTCAGGGCCACGACGATGGTGCCCACGGCCCAGAACCCCTCCAGCCAGACCAGCCAGCGGCCGCGATTCTTGGGCGGCAGGAATTCGGCCATCATCGCGTAATCGACGGGCAGCGTGCCGCCCACCGCAACCCCGGTCAGGAACCGCAGCACCAGCAACATCGTGAAATCGCCCGCCATCACCGATGCCAGCCCGAACACCGCATCCATCGCGACGGTGCCGATCAGCACCCATTTGCGGCCGATGCGGTCGGCCAGCCGGCCGAAGGCAAAGGCGCCCAGAAACATGCCCAGAAAGAACACCGTCCCGATCTGCAGCGCGGTCACGCGTTCCAGCCCGAATGTCGCGGCGACCGACGGCGCGGCAAAGCCCACCGCGATGACCTGCATCGCGTCCGCCGCCCAGACCAGGCCAAAGATGCCCAGCAGGCGCCACTGGAACCGGCCCGTGCCGCCGCGCGTCAGCGCCTCGTCGATGGTCAGTTTCATGGCCGTCCCCCTTGTCCTCACAGCCCTTGCATAGCGCGCGGGGATCATATGGCAAGCCTGCGCCTCGACAGGCCGGACCGGCGCCGCTAGGGTCCGCGCCCAAAGGAGCCCGCCCATGTTCACCATCGCCACCTGGAACATCAATTCGGTCCGCCTGCGCGAGGGTCTGGTCGCCCGCCTGCTGCAGGAGGAGGCCCCCGACATCCTGTGCCTGCAGGAATGCAAGTCGCCCGTCGACAAGATCCCGCTGACCCGGTTCGCCGAGCTGGGATACACCCATATCGTGGCGCGCGGGCAAAAGGGCTATAACGGCGTGGCGATCCTGTCCCGCCTGCCGCTGGAGGATGCGGGCGACCGCGATTACGCTCAGCTGGGCCATGCCCGGCACGTGGCGGCCCGGCTGGAAAACGGCGTGGTCATTCACAATATGTACGTCCCCGCGGGCGGCGACATCCCGGACCGCGAACAGAACCTGAAATTCGGGCAGAAGCTGGATTTCCTGACCGAGATGCGGGACGTCTTTCATGCCGACCGCCCCACCCGGTCGATCCTGGTGGGCGATCTGAACATCGCGCCCCGCGAGGACGACGTCTGGTCGCACAAGCAGCTGCTCAAGATCGTCAGCCACACCCCCGTCGAGGTCGAGCATCTGCTGTCCGCCCAGGACGCGGGCGGTTGGGTCGACGTGACCCGGCAGGACATCCCGCAGGGGCTGCTTTACAGCTGGTGGAGCTATCGGGCCAAGGACTGGGACGCGGCCGACAAGGGCCGGCGGCTGGACCATATCTGGGCCACCGCCGACATCGCCGGGGCCGCGCACGGCAGCCGCATCCTGCGCCCCCTGCGCGGGTGGGAGGGGCCAAGCGACCACGTCCCGGTCATGGCCAGCTTCGACCTCTAGCGGCCGCGCGGCAATCCGGCCCTTTCGTTCGGCGGCCAAGGGCCCCATATTGCGGGGAACACGCCAACCCAAGGATGCGGGGCCAGGATGACCATGCTTTTCGACGGGGCCCAAGCGCCCAAGACCGACGACTTCATCAAGGACGTGACCGAGGCCACCTTCATGGCCGAGGTGGTCGAGGCGTCCATGACCGTGCCCGTCATCGTCGATTTCTGGGCCCCATGGTGCGGGCCCTGCAAGACCCTGGGCCCCGCGCTGGAGGCCGAGGTCGCCCGCCACAAGGGTCGGGTCCGCATGGCAAAGGTCAACGTGGACGAGAACCAGACGATCGCGGGCCAGCTGCGCGTGCAGTCGATCCCGACCGTCTATGCCTTCTTCCAGGGTCAGCCCGTCGACGCCTTCCAAGGCGCGGTGCCCGCCAGCCAGGTCAAGCAGTTCGTCGACAAGCTGGCGGCGATGTCGGGCGATGACGGCGGCCTGGCCGACGCCCTGGCCGCGGCCGAGCAGATGATCGAGGACAACGAGGCCGCCGACGCGATCGAGACCTTCACCGCGATCATCGGCGAACTGCCCGACAGCCCCGAAGCCTGGGGCGGCCTGATCCGCGCCCATCTGGCCGCGGGCGATCACGCCGCCGCCGCATCCACGCTGACGCAGGTGCCCAGCCCCCTGGCCCATGCCGGCCCCATCGAGGTCGCGCGCGCCAAGCTGGCCTTGGCCCAGCAGGCCGCCAGCGCCGGTCCGCTGGACGACCTGGCCGCCCGCGTCGAGGCCGATCCCGCCGATCAGCAGGCGCGGCTGGAATACGCGCAGGCGCTGCATGCCGACGGTCAGCTGGAGGCCGCCATCGACGTCCTGCTGGACAGCTTCCGCCGCGACCGCGACTGGAACGAGGGTGCCGCCAAGGCGCAGCTGATCACGATCTTCGACAGCCTCAAGCCCACCGATCCCATCGGGCAGAAGGGCCGCCGCCGCCTGTCCTCGCTGATCTTCGCCTGACCGATGGCGCTGCGTTTCGACCTGCCCGACCGCATTCCGCTGTTTCCCCTGCCGGGCGCCGTGCTGATGCCGCGCGCCCGCATGCCGTTGCACCTGTTCGAGCCGCGCTATCTGCAGATGCTGGACGACACGCTGAAGACCGATCACCGCCTGATCGGGATGATCCAGCCCGAGGGCGACGGGTTGTCCGCCATCGGCTGCGCGGGCCGGGTGGTGGCATTCTCGGAGACCGGCGACGGGCGGATGATGATCTCGCTTGGCGCGATCTCCAGGTTCCGCCTGCAGGAGGTCGAGGAAGGCTTTGC
>NZ_BBPH01000097.1 GCF_000787695.1 Paracoccus sp. PAMC 22219
CCGCCGCCGCCAGCAGCAGCCGCCAGCGTCATGCCCAGCAAAGCCGCGGCCATGGCGCATCACCCGGATCGGCGAGGCCGCGGCACCGCGATGCACCGCGGTTTCGGCCTGCTGCCGCAGTTCGGGCTGGCGCAGTTCCGGTTGGTGCAGCTCCGGCTGGCGCAATTCCGGCTGGTGCGGTTCCTGTTGGCGCATTTCCGGCCGGCGGGCGACGTCCGGCGCCGCGGGGGCCGGGGGGCGCGAGGACCGGCGGCGGCGGGGGCAGCGCGGCGGGCCTGTCCCGCACCTGTGGAAGGGTCACGGTCGTCGCGGGCCAGTCGACCTCGTCGGCGGTGGCGCGAACGTCGTCCATCTGTTCGGCGTCGCGCAGGCGGCGTTCGTGGTCGACCTCGCTTTTCAGCATGTCCAGGACGTCGGGGGACAGCCGGGTTCGCGCCGGGGGCAGGGGGCGGGGCGTCTCGTCGTCATCGGGCCGCTTGCGGGAAAAGCTGCCCAGATCCAGCCGTCCGGCGGACGCCGGGGGATGGGCCTGCCAGACATGACCGCAGGCGGGACACTCGACCTCGCGGCCGCCCTGGGGGATGGCGTCCGGCGGAACCGCATATTCGGCGCGGCAACCCGGACAGATCAACTTGAATTCAGCCATGCCACCCTCGCATTCATCGTGCGGCTGTTCTATCAAGCGCGGGTCCGGCTTCCAAGTCGCGCCGGGCGCCAAGGGCCCGCACCAGACGGGTCGCAGCGGAAAAGAGGTGGCGCTTGATCGAGATGCGGGATGTCGGCTTCGGCTATCAGGGCCAGGACGAGCTGTTGTCGGGCATGACGCTGACCCTGCAGCCGGGCATGTTCCATTTCCTGACCGGGCCATCCGGGTCGGGCAAGACCACGCTGCTGCGGCTGTGCTTTGCGGACCTGCTGCCCAGTTCGGGGGAAATGACCGCCTTTGGCCAGGACATGCGCGGGCTGTCGCGCGACGCCATCGCCGACCTGCGCCGCCGCGTGGGCGTGGTCCACCAGGACCCGCAATTCCTGGACCACCTGCCCTTGGCCGAGAACATCGCCCTTCCCCTGTCCATCGCCGGAGAGGAGGTGGACATGGACGCGCTGCGCGATCTGCTGGGCTGGGTCCAGCTGTCCCAGCACGCCCGCGCCCTGCCGCCGTCGCTGTCGGGCGGCGAACGCCAGCGTGCGGCGCTGGCCCGCGCGGTGATCCTGTCGCCGGACCTGGTGCTGGCGGACGAACCCACGGGCAACCTGGACTGGGACATGTCCATGCGGCTGATGCAATTGCTGATCGAGCTGAACAAGTCGGGCAAGACCGTGCTGGTGGCGACCCATGACCTGAACCTGATCCGCGCCACCAAGGCGCAGGTGACGGCGCGCGTCCTGCGGATCACCGGCGGCAGCCTGCATCTGGCGGGGGCGGATCTCTGATGGGACGGCTGAATATCGGAAGTCTGTGGCAGGGTCTGACGGGCGACAGGGACGGCGCGGGCGACCGCATCGTGCCGCCGACCGGGTTCACGGCGCAGCTGACGCTGTTTTCGGCAGGCGCCATGGCGTTCCTGGCGGTGTTCGCGCTGGCGCTGGCGCTGGCGACAGGGCGGCTGGCCGACCGCTGGTCGTCCGAACTGGCCGGCAGCGTGACGGTCCGTGTCAGCGCGCCGGTCGCCGAACAGGACGCGGTGGTGCAATCCGCGCTGTCGATCCTGCAGACGACGCCGGGCGCCGGCACCCCCCGCCTGCTGCCGCAGGACGAGCTGGCCCAGCTGCTGGAGCCGTGGTTCGGACCGGACATGCCGGTCGACGCGCTGCCCGTGCCCGCCCTGATCGACCTGCCGGTCGAGGACGACTTCGACGCCGAGGGCCTGCGCCTGCGCCTTGAGGCCGAGGTGCCGGGCGCGGTGCTGGACGATCACACGGAATGGCGCAGGCCGCTGGTGTCCGCCGCCAACCGGCTGCGGATGCTGGGCATCGTGTCGCTGATGCTGATCGGGGCGGCCTCGGCCGCGATGATCACGCTGGCGGCCAAGGCCGCGCTGGCCGCGAACGTCCAGGTGATCCGCGTGCTGCGGCTGATCGGCGCGCGTGACCTGACCATCGCCACCGCCTTTGTGCGCCGGTTCACCCGGCGCGCCGCAATGGGGTCCGCCGTCGGCACGGTGCTGGGCATGGGCGCGATCGCGATCCTGCCCGATGCCAGCGCCGCGGGCGGCTTTCTGACCGGGCTGGGCTTTCAGGGCGCCGACTGGCTGATGCCGCTGACCATCCCGCTGATCGCGGCGGGCGTGGGGTTTGTCGCGACACGGTGGGCGGCGCTCAAGATGCTGGAGGCCGTGCGATGACCGACGGCGCGCGTCCCGGCGCGCTGACCCCCTGGCAGTACGTCCAGAACGTGCTGTTCTATGCCCATGTCGCCTGCGCCACGCTGGTCATCGGCCTGATGGGCCTGCCCGCGCTGCGCCACGGACGCGCGGGCGCGAACCGCATCGCCACGCGCTGGATCGCCTACATGGTCTGGGCCGCGCGCATCCATCTGCGCCTGACCTGCGAGATCCGCGGC
Source organism: Paracoccus sp. PAMC 22219 (assembly GCF_000787695.1). Lineage (GTDB taxonomy): Bacteria > Pseudomonadota > Alphaproteobacteria > Rhodobacterales > Rhodobacteraceae > Paracoccus. The sequence goes on from NZ_BBPH01000097.1 coordinate 2,564, forward strand.
ACGCCGCCGACCCACGACTGCATCGTCGCGGCCAAGCACCAGTCGTTCTGGGACATCATGGTCATCGCCCATGCCGTCCCCCGCCGCGCCTTCATCATGAAGCGCGAGGTGATGCGCGTGCCCGTCATGGGCTGGTACGCGTGGAAGACCGGCTGCATCCCCATCGACCGGTCGCGCGGGCGCGATGCGATGGCCGCGATCAGCACCACCATCAACCAGCGCCTGTCCGCCGAGGGTCTGGGTCAGTTGATCATCTACCCCGAAGGGACGCGCACCCTGCCGGGCCAGCGCAAGTCCTACAAGCAGGGCGTGGCCACGATCCGCGAGGGGACCGGCCTGCCGGTCGTGCCCGTCGCCGTGAATACCGGCATGTTCTGGCCGCGCAGCGGGTGGGGCATCCGCCCCGGGCGCGCGGTGGTCGAGTTCCTGCCGGCCATCGACCCCGCCATCCCGGCCGAGGGGTTTCTGCCCCGCCTGCAGGCGGAGATCGAAACCCATTCCGACCGACTGATGGCCGAGGCCGGGCTGGTCCTGCCGGTTCCGGGCGACGCCGATGACGCCGCCCGGAACCGCTCTCACCTCAGGTCGTAATAGCGCGGGACATGGGGTTCGCGCGGCGGCAGTCCGATGTCGCGCCGCATGTGCGGGGACATCAGGTACGGGTCGGGCGGCCTGGGCCGCCTGCGCCGTGGCAGCAGCGCCGCGCGGATCGCGGCGAATAACACCGCCGTCGCGCCGTGCCGGGCGATCAGGCGGTGCATCGCGGGACGCAGGCGCGCGGTCTGCGGATGAAGATCGGCAATCATCGGTACTCTCCAGAGATGGGACCGGACATGGCAGGGCCTTGTGCGGTCGGTGGGGTTCAGGGAAGGGATGACGCCATGCGGACAGGCCCGCGGATCGCGGTCGTGTCAGGTCATGATGTCAGCGGGGTCTGCCTTGCGGCGGTCAGGCGCTTTGTCGCGGTGACGTGAAGCGCGCCGAACCGGTGCGGGTCAGGGCGGGGGCATTGGCATATGATGTCATGGACCCCTCCTTTCGCGCATGCGTTGCGGGCAGGATTGCAGGCTGGCCCAGCCTTGCAGTTCGCGCAAGACGGCAAAACGCAACAGCCGCCCCAAGGCGGGACGGCTGTTGCAGGTCGGTCACAGTGTCGTGTGCGTCAGGCCGCCAGACCCTTGGAGCCCATCGCCAGGAACTTGGCGCGGCGATCCTTGATCAGCTGGGCGGGCTTCATGTCCGACATCTCGGCCAGCATGGCGGTGATTTCGGCACCGACCGCGGCGATGGCCTGCGTGGGCGCGCGCTGCGCACCGCCCAGGGGTTCGGGGATGATGCGGTCGATCACGGCCAGCTTCTTCAGGTCCTGCGCAGTCAGGCGCAGCGCCTCGGCGGCGTCACGCATCTTTTCCGCGTCCTTCCACAGGATCGAGGCGCAGCCTTCCGGAGAGATCACCGAATAGATCGAATGTTCCAGCATCGCGATGCGGTTCGCGGTGGCGAAGGCCACGGCGCCGCCGGAGCCGCCTTCGCCGATGATGACGCTGACCAGGGGCACGCCGATCTCCAGGCATTTCATGGTGCAGCGGGCGATGGCCTCGGATTGGCCGCGTTCCTCGGCGCCTTGCCGGGATAGGCGCCGGGCGTGTCGACCAGCGTGACGACCGGCAGGCCAAAGCGGTGCGCCATGTCCATCAGGCGGATCGCCTTGCGGTACCCTTCGGGGCGGGCCATGCCGAAGTTGTGGTGGATGCGCGATTTGGTGTCGTTGCCCTTTTCATGGCCGATCACCACGCAGGGCGCGTCGTTGAAGCGCGCAAGGCCACCCATCACCGCATGGTCGTCACCGAACGCGCGGTCGCCGGCCAAGGGCGTGTATTCGCTGAACAATGCGGCGATATAGTCGCTGCAATGCGGGCGGTCGGGATGGCGGGCGACCTGCGTTTTCCGCCAGGGATCGAGGGTCTTGTAGAGGTCGCGCAGAAGGTCGGAGGACTTGCGGTCCAGCGCCGCGGCCTCCTTCTCGATGTCGAGGGTGCCGTCGCCCTTGCGGGCCATGGCGCGAAGTTCCTCGGCCTTGCCCTCGATGTCGGCGAGCGGTTTTTCGAAATCCAGATAGACCATGCGGGGTCCTTCACGGTTCGGGCGGGGTTCGGGTTTGGCGCTATATAGGTCGGTGCGGGACGGGTTGCAACGCGGCCTCACCCACCCGGCACCGGGCGTGCACCGGGCGTGCACAGCGCGTACACCGACAACGCACGGTGCCGTTGCCCTATTGCAGGTCGGCGAAGGCCGCGCGCAGGCGTTCGGCCGCGTCGATCACCCGCGCCCGCGGCGTCGCGATGTTGAAGCGCATGAAGCCGTCGCCGCCCAGTCCGAAGGTCGCGCCGTGATTGGCGGCGATGCGGGCGTCGTCCTGGATGCGGCGGGTGATTTCCGCGTCGGTCATGCCGGTGTCGCGGAAATCGACCCAGGACAGATACGTCGCCTGCAGCGGCATCGACCGCAGGCCCGGAATGGCGTTCACCGCATCATCGAAGATGCGGCGGTTGCCGTCCAGATAGGCGACCAGCGCATCGACCCAGGCCGCGCCCTGGGGCGAATAGGCGGCGGCGACCATGTCCTGTCCCAGCATCGCCGGAGAGATTCCCGCCGCCGCCAGCGCGCCTTGGAACCGCGACCGCAGGTCCGGGTCGGCGATGATCGCGTTGCCGATATGGGCGCCCGCGATGTTGAAGGTCTTGGTGGCCGCGGTCAGCGTCACCAGCCGGGGCGCGATTTCGGGGGCCACCGTCGCGATCATCCGGTGGCGCGGACCGCCCGGCAGGACCAGGTCGGCATGGATGTCGTCCGAGATCAGGATCAGGTCGTGGCGGTCGCAGAAATCGGCGACCTGGCGCAGTTCCTGTTCCGACCAGACGCGGCCGCCGGGATTGTGGGGCGAACACAGGATCATCAGGCGTTCGCGCCCGGTCAGCATCGCCTCCCACCGGGGCCAGTCCATGACGTACTGGCCGTCCGTCTGCGCCAGCGGCAGTTCGACCAGGTCGCGCCCGCCCGCGCGGATCACCCGGCCGAAGGCGTGATAGACCGGCGCCATCACGATCACCCCGTCGCCGGGCTGGGTATAGGCGTTCAGCGCCATCCCGACCGCATTGACCAGCCCCGCGCAGGTCAGCACCCATTCGGGCCGGATCTGCCAGCCGTGGCGGTTTTCCATCCACCAGCAGATCGCCGCCAGATAGGGCGGGTTCGCGCCGGGATAGCCATAGATGCCATGCGCCGCCGCGCGGTCCACTGCCGCCTGCACCGCCGCGGGGGGCGCAAAGTCCATGTCGGCCACCCACATGGCCAGCCCGTCATCGGCCCCTACCCCATAGGCGGCCTGCATGTCGTCCCATTTGCTGCAATGCGTGCCGCGGCGGTCGATGATGCGGTCGAAATCGGGAACGGCGGCGGGATCGGGCTGGGTCATGGGGGCTCCTGCGGGCTGCGTCACCCTTGCATAGCGGGGTTGTTGCTTATGGTGAAGGCTTGCCCTAAATCCCTTGCCATGAGCCCGAGACCCATCCTGATCCATCCCGATCCGCGCCTGAAGAAGGTGGCCCAGCCCGTGGCCCGCATCACGCCCGAGATCGAGACCCTGGCCGCGGACATGCTGGCCACCATGTACGAGGCGCCCGGCATCGGGCTGGCCGCGCCGCAGATCGGCGTGGGCCTGCGCGTGTTCACGATGGACGCCAACCGCGACCCGCAGGCCGACCGCGCGCCGCTGGTTCTGGTCAACCCCGAGGTGACCTGGGCGTCGGACACGCCCAACACCTATGAGGAGGGTTGCCTGTCCATCCCCGAACAGTACGGAGAGGTCACGCGCCCCGCGCAGATCCGCATGCGCTGGCTGGGCCTGGACGGCAAGACCCACGAACGCGAGTTCGACGAACTGTGGGCCACCTGCGCCCAGCACGAGCTGGACCACCTGGACGGCATCCTGTTCATCGACCACCTGTCCGCGATCAAGCGCCAGATGATCACCCGCAAGATGGTCAAGCTGAAGCGGGACATGGCCCGTGCCTGATCGCACGGGTGCCAGCGGCTGGATGCGCCCCGACCTGCCGGGGGACCTTGGCCTTGGCACCGTGCGCGACATCGTCCTGTGGCCCGACCCGCGCCTGCGCCTGCGCGCGGAGCCCGCGGGATACATGACCGGACCCGAACTGCGCGTGCTGGCCGCCGACATGCTGGCCACGATGTATCACGCCCAGGGCCGCGGCCTGGCCGCCCCCCAGATCGGCGTGCTGCGCCGGATCTTCGTCATGGATGCGGGCTGGAAGGACGGCACCCCGGACCCGCTGGTCCTGATCGACCCCGAGATCCTGGTCCGGTCCCCGGAGGCCGAGACCGCGACCGAGGGGTGCCTGTCGATCCCCGGCCGACCCGTCGCGGTCCTGCGCCCCCGCGCCATCGGAATCGGCTGGTACGATCTGGACGGCCGCCACCAGTTGCGCGACATGCAGGGCCCCGCCGCCCGCATCGCCCAGCACGAGGTCGATCACCTGGACGGCCTGTTGATCGTGAAGGACTGACCCATGGCCGCGCGCGCGTTCCTGCCCTATGCCGACCCCCGCCTGCACCGCGCCGCCGCGCCGGTGGCAGAGATCACCGAATCCGTCCGCATGATCTGGGACGACATGGTGGACACCATGGAGGCGATGCCCGGCGTGGGTCTGGCCGCGCCCCAGATCGGCATCATGATGGCGCTGGCCGTGGTCGACGCCTCCGGCCCGCGGGGCCAGGCGGTGCGCATGGCCAACCCGCAGATCCTGCATGCCAGCGTCAAGCTGCGCGAGCACGAGGAGGCCAGCCCCAACCTGCCCGGCGTGTCGGCCCCGATCAGCCGGCCCCGCGCCGTCACCGTGCGCTACCTTAACCAGGACGGGGTCGAGGAGGACCGCGATTTCGTGGGCCTGTGGGCCACCAGCGTCCAGCACCAGATCGACCATCTGGCGGGCCGGATGTATGTCGATCACCTGACCCCCCTGCGCCGCAAGATGCTGGTCGCGCGGTCGGCCAAGCTGGACCGTCGCTGAATTTTCGCATTCGCGTGGAATAAAACCGCGACGGTCGTCGTTCTGCTGTCGAATGGCCCGAAAGGCCGTCCGTGCAGCGGGGACCCGGCGTCGCGTCCCGTTGCAAGATCGCCGCGACGTCCGGGATTTTCACGAGGATTGACCCCATGGCACGACTGTTCGGAAATGACGACGACAACCGCCTGGTTGGCACCAACGTGGCCGACCTGATCTATGGCCGGTCGGGCGACGACCTGCTGTACGGGCTGCGCGGCAACGACACCATCGACGGTGGCGAGGGCAACGACCGCATCTGGGCCGGAGAGGGCGCGAACCGCGTGTTCGGCGGCGAGGGCAACGACCGCATCTGGGCGGGCGCGGGCAATGACGTGATCGCCGCCGGAGAGGGCAACGACACCGTCGCCGCCGGGAACGGCAACAACCGCGTCTGGGGCGGCGAGGGCGACGACGTGCTGTCCACCGGCAACGGCCGCGACACGCTGGACGGCGGCGACGGCAATGACCGCATGGTTTCCGGGGCGGGCAACGACATCCTGACCGGGGGCGAGGGCGACGACCTGATGGTCGCGGGTCCCGGCGCGGACCGCCTGATCGCCGGAGAGGGCAACGACACGCTGAACGGCGGTCTGGGCAACGACACGATGACCGGCGGCGAGGGGGCGGACGTGTTCGTCTTCAACGGCGGCCGCGACCGGATCACCGATTTCGAGAATGGCGACGACGACATCGACCTGCGTCAGCTGGCCAATATCGACAGCTATGCCCAGATCCGCGGCGCCGCCGTGCAGAACGGGTCGGACGTGGTGCTGAATTTCGGCCCCAACCAGCTGGTCATCGAGGATTTCCGCCTGAACCAGATGAGCAGCGACGATTTTTCCTGGTAAGATGTTTTGCCGGTACCCCCCGCGCAGGTTCGCCCTGCGCGGGGGGTTTTTCATGTCTGCGCGGGCAGGTCGTCGCGCACCCGTTCCCATGCCAGCGTCAGGTGGCGGCCCAGAATCTCGGACAGCCGGTCCGCGTCGCGCGATTCCAGCGCCGCGATCATCTGTTCGTGTTCGGCGACCGCGCTGGCCCATTTTTCCGCGCCTTCGTGCCCGATGAAGCGGATGCGCTTCAGCCGGGTCTGCAGGCGGGCATGCACCTCGGACAGGGCGCCGTTGGCGGCCAGGGCCACGATGGCGGTGTGGATCGCCTGGTTCAGCTTGTAATACGCCATGCGGTCGCGGCGGGCGTAACAGTCCAGCATCCGGTCGTGCAGCGCGCGCACCCCGGCGATGCCCGCATCCGTCGCCTGCGCACAGGCGATGATGCCCGCCTGCTGTTCCAGGATGCGGATCACCTCCAGCATGTCGCGGACCTCGCGCGCGCCGAACTGTTTGACCACCGCGCCGCGTGACGGGATCAGCTCGACCAGGCCTTCGGAGGCCAGGTACTTGATCGCCTCGCGCAGCGGCGTGCGGGACACGCCCAGCTGCAGGCCGATCTGACCCTCGTTCAGGCGGGTGCCGGGGGGCAGCTGCCCCTCGATGATCATGTCGCGCAGCCGCGACAGGATCGCGTCCAAGAGCGGCAGGCGTTCGATGCGGGCATCGGTGTCGGACAGGTCTGTCATCGGCGGCTCCCTTGGCCCTGAATTCTTGGCTAATGCCGGCGACGGGGCAAGTCAACATTGCGTTCTGTGTGCTGTATACAGAATTATTGATACGGGTTTGCGACCGTGCTAGCAAGAACCCGGGACGTGATTCGGGAGGGGATCGATGTCGGGGAACACGCCGCACTGGACGCCGCAGGACTGGCCCATCGCCTGTGCGATGATCCCGTTCGCCACCGTCCAGGAGGCCGGGCCAGAGGCCTGGGCGCGCGATCTGGGACAGGTGGCGGCGGCAGGGTTCGACGCGGTCGATCCGACCGACAGCTGGCTGCGGCTGGCCGATCTGGACGCGGCCGGGCGGGCGCGGCTCATGGCGATCTGTCGCGACCTGGGGCTGTCGGTGCCGGCCATCTCGACCTCACGGCGCAGCGTGATCGACCCGGTGCAGGGCGACGACCACCTGGCCTATTGCCACCGGGTCATCGACTGTGCCGCGGATCTGGGCGCGGGGCATGTCAGCTTCGGCCTGTTCGGGCCGCTGAGCGACGCGCAGCGTGCCGCCCTGTGGTTCTGGACCCAGCCGGGGGTGACGAACCCCGACGACCCTGCCACCCGCGCGCTGGCCGTCGCCCGCATCCGCGAGCTGGGCCGCCACGCCGCCGATCGCGGCATCCAGGTCGCGCTGGAGATGTACGAGGACACCTATCTGGGCACCGCCCCCGACGCGGTCGCCTTTGTCACCGACGTGGACCACCCGTCGGTCCGGCTGAACATCGACATCGGCAACCTGATCCGCCTGCACCGCCCCGTGCAGCCCTGGGCCGACATGATCGCGCTGTGCGCGCCCTTTGCGGGCTACTGGCACGTCAAGAACTATTACCGGATGACCGACCCGTCGGGGGTCATCCTGTCCCATCCGGCGCCCATGATGGGCGGCACGATCAACTGGCGCGCGGCGATCAACACCGCGCTGGACCAGGGGTTCGCCAGCCCGTTCCTGGTCGAACATTACGGCGGCGACGGCCTGGGGGTCTGTGCCGAGAACCGCGACTATATCCGCCGCATCTTGGCGCAGAGAAGGACCCTGCCATGACCAAGATCGTGGACCGCCCCGAGGATTTCGCCGCGACCGCGCTGGCAGGGTTCTGCGCCGCCCATGCCGACCGCGTCATTCCCGTCCCGCATGGCGCGTTGCGCGCCCATGCCGGGGCACCGGGCAAGGTGGCCCTGATCGTCGGTGGCGGGTCGGGGCATTACCCGGCGTTTCTGGGCTATGTCGGCGCGGGGCTGGCCGACGGGGCGGTGGCGGGGGACGTGTTCGCGTCACCCTCGACCAGCGCCGTGGCCGGGGTGGCGCGGGCCGCCGATCTGGGCGGCGGGGTGATCCTGGGGTTCGGGAATTATGCGGGCGACGTGCTGAATTTCGGCGCCGCCGCGGAACGCCTGCGGGCCGAGGGGATCGACGCGCGCATCCTGGCGGTGACCGACGACGTGGCCAGCGCGCCTGCGACCGACGCCGCGCGGCGTCGCGGTGTGGCGGGCGACCTGCTGGTCTTCAAGATCGCCGGGGCGGGGGCCGAGGCGGGGCTGGACCTGGACGCGGTCATGGATGTCGCGGCGCGGGCGAACCGCGGGACGGTGTCCTTTGGGCTGGCGTTCGACGGCTGCACCCTGCCGGGGCAGACCGCGCCGCTGTTCACCGTGCCGGATGGTCAGGTGGCGCTGGGCCTGGGCATCCACGGAGAGCCGGG
>NZ_BBPH01000096.1 GCF_000787695.1 Paracoccus sp. PAMC 22219
AGGCGCGAGAGACCGACGTCAAGATCCAGATCCGCATGCCGGACTGACGCCTGCCGGAAAAGTATGACCGCCGTCCCGGCATTTTGGAATGGCCGCAGCCCAGGGTTGCGGCCATTTTCCATGCCTAAGCAGCAACGGGAACGCACCGATGCTGCACGGCAGCATTCGCGCGGCCACGCCCGTCTGGCCCACAGGTGATGATTTTTCGGCGCCGCGTGTCAAAAAAGTATCTGAAGATTTCCCGTGCCGTCGTGGCCCCGCCGGGACGGCGCATGCTAGCAAGGGTCCAGCGCCTTGGAGGGCCGGCATCGCAGCAGCGGGCCGTGCTGGCGCGGAGAGGGGGGACGTGATGCAACCAGATCTGGAACTGGTCCATATCCGCAAGGGTGAATCCTTTGCCGCGTGGCAACACGGCTATCCCTTCCGCACGGTCCGCTGGCATTTCCATCCCGAATACGAGATCCACATGGTCGTCGCGACCAAGGGCAAGTTCTATATCGGCGACCATGTCGGCGAATTCGGGCCGGGCCAGCTGATCATGACCGGGCCGAACCTGCCCCAGAACTGGATCAGCGACATCCGCCCCGGAGAGATCGTGCCCTGCCGGACCAAGGTCATCCAGTTCCCCGAAAGCTTCATCGAGGCCGCGCGCGGCGCCTTTCCGGAACTGGAATCGGCGCGGCACCTGCTGGACCGCAGCCGCCGGGGCCTGCTGTTCGACGACGACACCTCGCGCGCCGTGCTGCCGCTGATGGGCAGGCTGATCGACGCGCGCGGCGTGCAACGGCTGGGGCTGTTCTTCCAGATCCTGGACCTCCTGGCGACGGCGCCGAAATCGCAGACGCTGGCCAGCCTGAGTTTCGTCATGGACCTGCAGCGGGCCGAGGAATCGGACATGAACCGCGCCTTGGGCCACCTGAGGGAAAACCTGCTGGACGCGGTCAGCGAGACGGAACTGGCCGACCTGACCGGGCAAAGCCAAAGCGCGTTTTCGCGGTCGTTCAAGCGCCATACCGGGACCACGCTGGTCCGCTATCGCAACCAGATGCGGATCGATCTGGCCTGCCACATGCTGCTGTCGGACCCCGACGCCAAGGTCGCCGACATCTGCTTTGACGTGGGCTTTTCGAACCTGTCGAACTTCAACCGCCATTTCCTCAAGCTGAAGAAGATGTCGCCGTCGGAATTCCGCGCGACCTTCGCCGCCAACCAGACGATCCGCATGGCCAGCTGAGCCCGACCCACCACCCCATACCCTGCGCGACGCTGACCCCATGCGGTCCGCGACCGGAGGGGGACTGCCAACTGAACGCTAACGGGAGGACTATCATGAACACCTTGCTGAAGACCGTATCCGTCGCCGCCCTGGGCTTTGTCGCCTCGGCCGGCCTTGCCGCAGCCCAGGACGACACGCTGAAGATCGGCATGACGTTCCAGGAGATGAACAATCCCTATTTCGTCTCCATGCAGGAGGCCCTGAACGAGGCCGCCGCCCAGATCGGCGCCGAGGTCATCGTGACCGACGCGGGCCATGACGTGGCCAAGCAGATCTCGGACGTCGAGGACATGCTGCAGCAGGGCATCGACATCCTGCTGCTGAACCCGACCGACAGCGCGGGCGTGGAATCGGCCGTGCAGATGGCCAAGGATCAGGGCGTGATCGTGGTCGCGGTCGACGCCAACGCCAACGGCCCGGTCGACACGTTCGTCGGCTCCAAGAACCGTGACGCGGGCTATCAGTCCTGCGCCTATCTGGCCGAGGCCTTGGGCGGCCAGGGCGAGGTCGCGATCCTGGACGGCATCCCGGTCGTACCGATCCTGCAGCGCGTCGAAGGCTGCAAGGAAGCCCTGGCCGAGCATGAGGGCATCACCCTGGTCGACACCCAGAACGGTCGTCAGGACCGCTCCGTCGCCTTGGGCGTGGTCGAGAACATGATCCAGTCGCACCAGAACCTGGCCGGCATCTTTTCGGTCAACGACGGCGGCGCGATGGGTGCGCTGGCCGCGATCCAGGGATCGGGCCGCGACATCAAGCTGACCTCGGTCGACGGCGCCCCCGAAGCGGTCAAGGCCATCGCCGACGGCACGGCGTTCATCCAGACCACCGCGCAATTCCCGCGCGACCAGGTCCGCGTGGGCCTGGGCATGGCGCTGGCGCAGTACTGGGGTGCCCGCGTCGTCCCGACCGAGGTGCCCATCGACGTGCGCACCGTCGACATCGAGAACGCCGCTGACTTCAGCTGGTAAGTACCCGGCCGCGCCCCTTGCGGGGCGCGGCCAAACCGAACGGGGGGCAAGATGCTGGAACTCAGGGGAATACGCAAAAGCTTTGGCCGGATCGAGGTCCTGCACGGGGTTGACCTGCATGTCCGCGCCGGAGAGGTGCATGCCCTTCTGGGCGAAAACGGCGCCGGGAAATCGACGCTGATGAAGATCGTCAGCGGCATCATCCAGCCATCCGACGGCCAGATCCTGATCGACGGCCAGCCCCGCAGCTTTGCCACCTATGACGCCTTACCCATGACTGGCTGGCCGCCGCGCGCCGGCTGCTGAAGCCCAACGGCGCGATCTGGGTGATCGGCAGCTATCACAACATCTTCCGCGTGGGCGCCGAGCTGCAGAACCAGAAGTTCTGGATCATGAACGACGTGATCTGGCGCAAGTCGAACCCGATGCCGAACTTTCGCGGCAAGCGCCTGACCAACGCGCACGAGACGCTGATCTGGGCGGCGAAATCGGAAACCTCGAAATAACACGGTTCAACTATGAG
>NZ_BBPH01000095.1 GCF_000787695.1 Paracoccus sp. PAMC 22219
TGCGGCGGTTCCCCCCCTGCCCTCGCCGGGAGGCAAGGGTTCAGGAGAGGGGCGCGCTTCGCGCTTCCTCGCCTGAACCCCCGCCCTGTTCTGTGGCACATAGTTCTGCTTTTTCTGTCAGGTAGTCTGCCTCTCGGGCTTTCCGGCTTGACGAAAGCGGACAGTCATCGGTCGGTTCAGCATCGACACGAAGAGCCGAGGCTGTGTGGAAACTCGGCCTTATGGTAGACTTCGACATGGTGGCGGGAGATCGGCATGTCGGGTTTCATCGAAGGGACTGCGCGGGGACAGACGGCTCTTTTTCCAGATCGTCTTGAGGATTGGATTGGCGAGGATCACCTGGTTCGGGTGGTTGATCTGTTCGTCGACGAACTCGATCTGCCTGCGCTTGGATTTGCGCGATCGGCGCCGGCGCGGACGGGGCGACCCGGATATCATCCTGCCGTGCTGCTTAAGCTATTCATCTACGGCTATCTGAACAGGATCCCGTCTAGCCGCAGATTGGAACGCGAAGCCGGGCGGAACGTCGAGCTGATGTAGCTGACCGGCCGCCTTGTCCTGGATCACAATACCATCGCCGACTTCCGGCGTGACAACGGCCCTGGTATCCGCCGCAGCTGCGCTCAATTCGTGGAGTTGAGCCGCCGGATCGGCGTGCTGAAAGGCGCCTGCGTTGCCATCGACGGGAGCAAGTTCCGGGCCGTCAACAGCCGGGATCGCAACTTTACCAAGGGCAAGATCGCCAGCCGCATCGCCCACCTGGAGGCGGACGTCGAGCGCTACATCGCGGAGATGGTGCGGGTCGATCGACAGGAGGAGGGCGAGGTTCGGGCTGAGAAGGTCGCGCATCTGGCCAAGCGTTACGGGCGTGTCCGGCAGCATATCCAACACCTGCAAGCCATGGGGCGGGCCTTGGCCGATGCGCCGGATGGGCAGATATCGCTGACGGACCCCGATGCCCGCGCATGGCGAGCAGCGCCCGGAACAGCGGAATGGTCGGCTACAATGTCCAGACCGCCGTCGACACCGAGACCCACCTGATCGTCGCGCATGAAGTCACCAACCAGGGTCATGACCGTGATCTTCTGGTGCCGATGGTAAAAGCGGCCAAGGATGCGCTTCGCCGCGACGAGATGCATGTGCTGGCCGACAAGGGCTACTTCAGCGGGCGGCAGATCCTGGCCTGTCACAAAGCTGGAATCACCACGACGATCCCGCGCCCCGAGACGTCGGGCAACCGCCTCAAGGGCATGTATGAAAAGGCGGACTTCGCCTATGAGGCCAACGCGGATATCTATCGTTGTCTCGCAGGGGAAGCGCTACCGTATCGCTACACGACCGAGGAAGACGGCTTGGAACTCCGCCGCTACTGGACCAGCGAGTGCGGCACGTGCCTGATGAAATCGCGATGCACGACCGGCAAGGAGCGCCGGATCACAAGGTGGGCGCACGAGCATCTGGTCGAGGCGGCGCGGGCGAGGCTGATCGGACCGACCGAACCGATGACAATCCGCCGACGCACGGTCGAGCACCCGTTTGGCACCATCAAGGCGTGGATGGGCACGTCCCACTTTCTGACCCAACGACTGAGGAATGTGAAAACAGAGATCGCGCTGAACGTCCTCGCCTACAATCTCAAGCGAATGGTAGCGCTGATCGGGGTCCAAGGGCTGATGAGCGCTCTGAAGGCCTGAAAGGCGCCGCTCCTTGTGGTCTGTCTGCACTTCGCCAAACGCAAGTCAGATCTTCGCGTCAGATGCCCTTGGATGCCAGCATGCGCCGGCGTTTCCACACAGCCTAAGCCCCTAGGAGACGTTCGAAATGCTCATGAATGTTCTATAGCCTGATGTGTACTCAGCAACCACTGGCAGTGCTATGGGTGGGCATCGAAGCGAAGTGCCCAGCCCCGCGTTCTCAGCTCAAAGACTGGACCCAGACATGACCGAACTTGAGAAAGCCGCAGCCGGCCTGCTCTACGACGCCAACTACGACCCTGACGTGCTTGAGAAGCGCCTCGACGCCAAGCGCATCCTGCATGAGCTGAACGGGCTGCACCCTGACGAGGCTGATCGGTGGGATGCCCTCCTCCGGTGCCTGTTGGGAAAGGCAGGGGAGCGTGTGACGTTCGACGGTCATTTTCACTGTGACTACGGGTTCAATATCGAGCTTGGCGAGGACTTCTATGCAAACGTCAATCTGGTGATCCTGGACGGCGCCAAAGTGACCATCGGCAGGAACTGCTTCATCGCGCCCAACGTGGGGATCTACACTGCGGGTCACCCCTTGGACGCCCAACGGCGGAACCGAGGGCTGGAATATGCGCGTCCCGTGACGATCGGAGACGATGTCTGGATCGGCGCCGGGGTCTCGATCCTGCCCGGCGCTGTGATCGGGTCGGGCGCGGTTATCGCTGCGGGCTCGGTTGTCCGCGGCACGATCCCAGAGCGCGTGATTTGCGGCGGCAACCCTGCCCGCGTCATTCGCGAGATCGGAGAGCAGGACGAGTTGCGATATCGCTGATCTGATCGAAGAACCGTGACTGGCCCCTATCCAACCGACATGCTTTGCATTGGAAACCTCTAGCGCATCAAGGTCCAAGATGACTGATCTCAAATGGCTGAACCCACCCCAGAACGTAACCCAGGACGGTGACGTGCTCAGGGTCACGACCGGTGACAAGACCGATTTCTGGCGCGGAACATTCTACGGCTTCTATCGCGACAACGGCCATTTCCTCCACCAGCGCGTCGAGGGTGACTTCACAGCGGAGGTGAGTGTGGGTGGCGACTATAGGGTGCTCTATGATCAGGCAGGGCTCATGATCCGGCTCAGTGAAAGCCACTGGATCAAGGCAGGCATCGAACATACGGACGGAAAGAACTATTTCTCGGTCGTCGTGACCAACACCATGTCGGATTGGTCGCTTGTCGAGGTTCCTGGTGACACGACCGATATCCGCATTCGTCTGACACGCCATGCCGAAGCCATCCGGGTTCAGTATTACGATCCGCTCGAAGGGACGTTCGTCCCTGTTCGGCTCGCGTACTTTCCGCCGACCGTTGCAGTCGATGTCGGGATGATGTGCTGTTCGCCGCAGCGTTCCGGCTTCGAAGCCACCTTCAAAGGCTTCCGTGTCGGAGAGGCTATTTCACGCGATTTGCACGGTTGACCGTCTTAGATGGCTACCAGGTTGAACGCTTTAAGAAAGCCCTTCTACGATTCATCTGGACGAGGATCGCGGATCAGACCAATGACCGGTTCGTCCCGCGAAGCGGACGGACCAAGGGGGCGGCCGACAGGCAGTTATTAGGGACAAGCTGCCCTGCGATGGGATCGTCGCGTGGCAAAACGGGGACGATCCCCTGCCCGGTCCTTTCTGAACGCCACACCCTGCCGCTCATTCGGCAGCCTGCCCCATTTCCCGTGCGACGATCTGCTCGACCCGCGAAACAACTTCACCGCAGAGCGCGAGGTCGGCCTTCGCCAGCGGGTCGGTCTCGATCATCTGACCGGTCAGGTTGTTTTTTCTGCAGCCGATCGCTGTAGATGTCGCGAAAACGAGCGGCCTCTGCGTCCGAGTTCCGAAACTCCGTCAAGACATCCTTCTCGGGTAATCTGCGATTATGTATCTGGTGTACACTGAATATCGTCGTGCCGATGACTAGCGTCGTCGATGCCGTGCGATACTGCTCGACCAGCTCGGTGGGCATGTTCTGGCCACCGTAAGCCACGATGCCGTCGAACAATCCTGCGCATCGCACCGAGGTGTAGGCCGAGACATGCAAATCGTCGTCTATGCCGTGCATTGTCTCGTCGATCGACCGCAGCTCCTGGGTCCATGCAGGCGTAGCGCTCACCATCACCGCAGCCAAGACTATCATTCGCATATGACACTCCACGCTCATCGCCTATTAATGTAATGCCGCTGGCAGTCTAAGCAACCTAAGCGTGCAATCAGGGGCCCTGACGGCCGCGTTAGAGGTCGATTCTGCGCGCTTCGATAACCGCCGATGTTAGCCTTGCGCCGATCCTGAGGTGAAGAGCCACAGGGCGACGAACAGCGGGTAGAACCACATGATCCCGAAGATCCAGGGAGACTGCTGCGTGAAACGGGATCTCTCGTAGAGGCAACGGCTGAGCGTGGGATCGCGCGTGATCTAGTTCTCCTCGTGATGCGTGGGCCAGAATGGTGCGAGCTCGTCCTGTGAGACTGCTTTGCGGGACCTTGCTGCCTTACGCTCCACCTTCATCCTCACAAGCACTGCTCCGGCACAAGACAGCGCGACACGCTGATAGCCGCCTGACTGCAATGCAGCATGACGATCATGCTGGTCTGCAAATGCTGCCATTCATCGTCCGCGCTGCGAGAAGACGCGGGTCGCACTGGTGTCACTGACCAATCAGCCGAGGCGACTTGGAGCCTGGATCGAACATCTTTTGTGAATTTTTCCAGATATTATAATTGTCGGCCATCAGACAAATTGGTAGGGCCGCAGTGCTGATCATTATGACGGAGTGGCCTTGATCTACTTCGCCTCCACGACGGGCGCGCCAGTAGTGTGCGTAGATGGTAGAAAGTGGATCGATAAATGCCCTTAATCGATATTATGAGAATAGACGAAAACCCGCACGAAACTATCAACGGTATTCGCGACGACACTGCCTCGCGTGGGGTCGATTTGGAAGGTGCTCAGATCACGGCAATATATGCTGACGGATCAACCGAAACTCTGAGATGGCGCGCACTGGATGCCTATACATACGGCGGCGCTACCGGCACAGATGTCGATATGTCTTTTGGTTTCGATTGGCATGAGTTAGCTGCAACAAAGCTCCTCGCATCACTTCAAATAAACTTGCAGCCTGCCAGCTCTGTATTCGATACAACGTCGGACAGCGATGATCAGTCTGGAGGGTCTACTCCTGGTTCTTTGAGTGGCTTCCCTTTTGAACTGGCTCCAGAATATGAAAGCATCGCCGGAAGCCTGACCGTGAATTATTCAGGGATCGTAAATATCTCGGGAAATGAAGCCGTCGGAGACCTATATACAACTATGGTTGTTGATTTCACCAACCTTCCTGCGGGCGGGCTTCTTGGTGATCTAAGATGGAACTCGGACATCGACACCATGAGGGTTTCCGGTGACTTGGTCTCATCCAACCAAGGCAATGACACGTTGGTGGGCGGAGCCGGTAACGATACCCTTCATGGTGGTCAGGGTACCGATACGGCCGACTATCTGGGCGCGCAGGGCGATGTTCGGGTCAATCTGTCCATTACCGGTTCTCAAAGTGTCGGCGCCTCCCTAGGGAGTGATACCCTGATCAGCATTGAGAACCTATCGGGGAGTCGTTTCATAGACATCCTGATCGGCTCAGCCGATGCGAACATGATTGCAGGCCACGAGGGTGATGACCGTATTAGCGGCCTTGCAGGCAACGACATTCTACAGGGTGGCCTTGGAAACGATACTCTCACCGGAGGACTTGGAAACGACACCATGGACGGCGGAGCCGGAATTGACTGGGTTTCGTTCATGGGCGAAAGCCGGGCGGCAAGGCTCGATCTGTCGTTGACCGGCCCGCAGGCCACGGGTCATGGCCTCGATGCGATCCGAAACATCGAAAACATCCACGGCGGCGCCGGAAACGACCTGCTGCTGGGCAATGCTGGGACCAACCTGATCAGGGGTGGAAACGGGGCGGACACCATTCAGGGCGGACAAGGCTATGACCTTCTGGAGGGCAACGCCGGGAATGACATTCTTCACGGGGGTCTTGGAAATGATACCCTGAACGGCGGAGCCGGAATTGACTGGGTTTCGTTCATGGGCGAGAGCCGCGCGGCAAGGCTCGATTTATCAGTGACCGGCCCGCAGGCCACGGGTCATGGCGTCGATGCGATCCGGAACATCGAAAACATCCACGGCGGCGCGGGCAATGACTTGCTGCTGGGCAATGCTGGGGCCAACCTGATCCGAGGTGGAAACGGGGCGGACAACATTCAGGGCAAGCAGGGCTATGACCTGCTGGAAGGCAACGCCGGGAATGACATTCTGAACGGAGGTCTTGGAAACGACACCACGGACGGCGGAGTTGGAATTGACTGGGTTTCATTCATGGGCGAGAGCCGCGCGGCAAGGCTCGATTTATCAGTGACCGGCCCGCAGGCCACGGGTCATGGCGTCGATGTGATCCGGAAAATCGAAAACATCCACGGCGGGGGGGGCAATGACCTGCTGCTGGGCAATGCTGGAGCCAACCTGATCAGAGGTGGAAACGGAGCGGACAACATTCAGGGCCGGCAGGGCTATGACCTGCTGGAGGGCAACGCTGGAAACGACAGTCTCAACGGGGGTTTTGGAAACGACACCTTAGTTGGCGGTGTTGGAAATGACCGCATCACGGGCGGCATAGGCACCGACACCTTTGTTTTCATGAAGGGATTCGATCACGATGTCATTCTGGATTTTCAGGACAATATAGACACGATCCGGCTTCTTGATTTCGGAGTTGCGAACTTTGCGCAGGCGCGGACCTATGCCACGGCAAGCGGATCCGATGTTCTCTTCGATTTTGGCGATGGCGATATTCTGAGAGTTTACAACACAACGATTAACGCGCTCGGAAACGACCTGCTCTTCGTCTGATCGGATCTGGCAGGTTTCCTATGAGAAGATCAGCGCCATAATATCGGGATGACCTGCCCTTAAATAAACGCGGTAAGCCCCGCCCCAAGCACAAGTTGGTTCAAAATGGGGGACAGCCCACCAGGAAGAGACAATTAAAAAGCGGCAAGCTCAACTCTGATGCGCCCGGCATTCCGGAACCGCCTCAGTTGCTCCATCTTCTCTGCATCGTCCTCAGCCTCCTTGGACAGACGCTCGGTCACCATTCGATTAAAGGTGTTCGCACGTGCAACAAGCTTCGCGATCTCGGCATGAAGGGCTTCGGCCTCTTGGCGCGCCTGCAGGGTATATGGCCGGGCATCCGCGTCGAAACGCCTACGCTCTTGATAGGCGGCTTCCTCCAAGACGCTTTTGACC
This sequence comes from Paracoccus sp. PAMC 22219, assembly GCF_000787695.1. Taxonomy (GTDB): domain Bacteria; phylum Pseudomonadota; class Alphaproteobacteria; order Rhodobacterales; family Rhodobacteraceae; genus Paracoccus. The sequence continues at coordinate 7,047 of NZ_BBPH01000095.1, forward strand.
CGCATCCTGACAGAGTGCCCGACAGAGATTTCGTCAGTCACAAAGCATCCCCTCTTCACTCATGATACTAGGGCTCAGCAGCCGCTCTACTCGTAGAGGGGTTATCGGGAGCAATCAGGCACCGCAACTATGAGCAGGGGCAAGCAAAGTCCCAAGAGGACCTTACTCTCGTGCATATGCGCCATTATTGACATTCAGGCGCCATTTACCGGTTTGCGTATTAGCTTCGTCAGGCTCTCACGCCAATGCACGGCCAAATTTACAGCTTTGGAACGGCCTCGAGAAGCTGCCGCGTATATGTGTCTTTGGGTGCATTGAATATCTCGTCGGTGGCCGCCTGCTCGACGACCTTTCCCGCCTGCATGACCAGAATATGGTCGGCTATATGCCGCACGACCGACAGGTCGTGAGAGATGAAGATATAGGCCAGCCCAAGGCGCGATTGCAGGTCCAGCAGAAGATTCAGGATCTGCGATTGAATCGAGACATCCAGTGCCGACACAGCCTCATCGCATATGACTGCCTGCGGCTCGAGCGCAAGCGCGCGTGCGATGACGATGCGCTGTTTCTGCCCTCCGGAAAATTCGCGTGGCAGCTTTCCCGCAGCTGAGTGGGGCAAGCCGACCAGGTCCAGCAATTCCATGGCCCGTTCGCGCCGGTCACGGGCCGTCCCGATCCGGTGAATCTGTAGTGGCTCGGAAATGCTTTCCGCGGCAGACATGCGAGGGTTGAGCGCCGAGGCCGGGTCCTGGAAGACGATCTGCAGGCGCCGCATCGTTGCCATACGTTCGTTCGCTGACATCTGCGTGCGGTCACGTCCATCAATCAGGATTTGACCAGCGGTCGGTTCCTGCATGCCCATCACCGCATAGCCGGTCGTGGATTTGCCGCTGCCCGATTCACCGACGATGGCGACAGTCTTGCCGGGCATCAGATCAAAGCTGACCCCGTCCACGGCACGCACATGATCCGTCACCCGGCCAAGGAGACCGCTGCGGATCGGGAAGTGCACCTTGAGATCACGAACCGAGACAATGGGGGGGGTCATGTCAGCTCCGTGGCGATACGGTCGTGATGCCAGCAGGCAGTGTCGTGACCGGGTTCGACTTGAGCAAGCGGCGGCGCTTCGATGCGACAGCGATCGGTTGCAAGCGGACAGCGGGGATGAAACCGACATCCCTGGGGCCAGTCGCGGATATCAGGAACTGCCCCGGAAATGGCAGGAAGAGCGACCTTGCGCGGGCCATCCAGGCGCGGAATGGTCCGTAAAAGCATTGCTGTGTAGGGGTGGCGCGGTTCGGCAAAGACCTGCGTCACGGCACCTGCTTCCACGATCCGACCGGCATACATGACGGCCACGCGGTCCGCACTTTCCGACACGACCCCCATGTCATGGGTGATCAAGAGCACTGCGCTGCCGGTTTCGCGGCGCAGATCAGACATGAGGTCCAGGATCTGCTTTTGGATGGTCACATCAAGCGCAGTCGTAGGCTCGTCCGCGATCAGCAGCATCGGGCGACGGATCATCGCCATGGCGATCATGACTCGCTGACACATTCCGCCGGATAGCTGGAATGGATACTGGCGTGCACGAACTTCCGGGCGATCGATGCCGACCCTGACCAGCATGTCCTGCACGCGGGCATCGACGTCGGTAGAGGAGGTTTCGGACGCCCGACCCAGTGCCTCCGCGATCTGCCGTCCGACTGGCATCAACGGATCCAACGATGCAACCGGCTCCTGAAAGATCATCGCCAGGCGATCACCGCGCAGACGGTTCATCTGCCGTTCCGACAGTTTGTCGATCCTGGCGCCTTCAAGCGTGATCTGGCCGCCTGATTGTCGCGCAGCATCCGGCAAAAGCCGGATCAAACCAAGGGCCGTCATGCTTTTGCCACAACCAGACTCGCCAACCAGCGCCAAGGTTTCGCCTGCCGCGATGGCCAGCGTGGTACCATCCACCACCGGGTTTCCGCCAATCTCGATGCGCAGGTCGGTGCAGGACAGTACAGGATCCGCTGTACCCCGCCCTTCCACGATCATTTTGCCTCCAGGTCGGCAGAGACAGCCGCGGACCAGGGGTGATTGGGATGAACCATCCCTTGGATGCGTCCGTCCGAGTGCCGTTCCACCGCGCTTGGGATTGCAAACTGCACCGGGTAGAGGATGTCGTCCACCATGTCGACATCATGGTTGCGGGCGATCAGGCCAGCAGTTTGCTCCGGCGCACGACGGTCGACCCGGATGCGGGGCTCGGATGCGTCCAGCCGGGGATGGGAAAGTGCCTTTCCCAGGTCCATCCCATGGCGCAGACGAAATGCCAGCAACTGCGCGATGGCAGGCATGATCTGACGTCCGCCAGCGGCACCCATGGCTAGAACCCCACCGGTGTCCGTCTCGACCAAGACGGGGCACATGTTGGCCAAGGGCTGTGCACCCGCCGCCAAAGCGTTCGGCGTGCCGGGGCGCGGATCGAACCACATCATGCCGTTGTTCAAAAGCACTCCTGTGCGCGCCGACGTTACCTTGGACCCAAAGCGCGACAGCAGGGTATTGGTCAGCGAAACAGCGTTGCCCTGCGCATCGACGACGGACAGATGCGTGGTGCACCCCGGATCGACCGGGCTTGCAGCATGACCTCGCTGCGTCAGGCGTCGTGCATAGGCATTACGGATCGCATCCGCAAAATCGGCGTAATCCAAGGCCCGCGGCTCCGGCGCCGCCGTGTCGTCCAGGTGTGTCAGAACGTCCAGCAGCGCTGGCCCTCCTGACAGGCCGGGCATGGCAAGCACCGTACTGCCCGCCCAAGTCTGTCGAAGGGGCGTACCCCATCGGGGGCGATAGGCGGCCAGATCATCGGTCGTCATTGACCCGCCCAGTTCCTGCATGTCCGCGATTAAATCATCGGCGATCCGGCCGTCGTAGAAGTCCCGCGAACCGGCATCGGCAAGCCGGCGCAGGGTCGCGGCCTTTGCGTCCAGCGGCAGGCGTCGCTTTGTCCGGCCCTCGCCCAGGGACGGCACCTTCCCGTCCGCCAGGAAGACCCTGGTTGAGACCGGGTCGGTGAGCAGGTTGCTGGCATCGATGGTCAGGCAGAGCGCAGTGAACCAATCGACCTCCAGCCCTTTGTCAGCCTCGGCGATCGCGGGCGCCAGTGCCTCGGCCCACGAAATCGTGCCATGCTCTTCCAAGGCCTCAGCCAGTCCCGCCACCGCGCCAGGAACGCAGATGGAATGAACGCCCATCAGGTTCCTCTGCCCTTGTACCTGCGGCCAACTAAACCAGTCGTCGTCATGCCCCGGCACCAACGGGTAATCCTCAACGCTAAGTGCCCGCGGCGACATCATGGAGAAGTCGAGACTGCGAGCGGACCCGTCACGTCCGTCCCGCCACAACAAGAACCCACCACCGCCAATCCCGCTCAACCATGGCTCAACCACCGACAGGACCAAAGCAGTCGTGACAGCCGCATCCATGGCGTTGCCGCCCCGCGCCAGCACGTCGGCACCCGCCTGTGCTGCGATCTGATGCTGAGCCGCGACCATGCCACCGTGCCCCTCGATCATCGTCTTGGCGGGTTTCCATGTCGATGTCATGCGCTCGTCTCCAGTACAGCAGTCAACAGGTCCAGCCCAGGTTCCGCAACGAACCGCCCGTCATGAGCTGACAGGTGCCAGTCCGCGATCTGACCTGCGGTGGCAAACCACACGTCGTCCTGCGCCGCGATGTCTGACAACAGTCGATCCAGCATCGTCACCCGTTGTGCACGCCCCGAAATCCAGGGATGAACCGTGATGGTGAACAGCTGCCCATAGTCGCGTCCGGCCTGAAATTCATCGCGCCAGCTGTCCTCGACGACGCGGGCGGGTTCGGGTGGCCAGCGGTCGGCTCCGCCACCCTGAAACTTGAAATAGATTGCATCGTCGATCTGCCACTGCACTGGCACCTGCACCAGTCCGCCGATCTGATAGGGGTGGTCATAGCCCATCAACGAACTGTCATAGCGCAGTCCCCTGTCCTTCAATACCGCCAGCATGGCAGACGTCATTTCCCACGCAGGGGACCGGAAGCCCACCGGGGCACTGCCGGTCTGCCGTTGAAAGACCTGAAGCGAATGATCCAGTGCGGCGGTAAATTGATCGTCGGTCGTTTCGGAGACCACTTCATGCAGGTGCCCGTGCAGGCCGACCTCGTGGCCCCGCGCGCACAGGGCGGGCAACAGGTCGGGATGCAGTTCCGCCACTACGGACGGGACGTAAAAACTGCCCTTGACCCCGACCCGGTCCAGCATGTCCAGAATGCGCCAGATCCCCTCTCTGGGCCCGAACCGGCGCTGCTCGAGCTGGCCCAGATACGGCGGCAGGCCCGTGCGATTGGCCCAAAGATAAGGCGCCTCGGCATCCACATCGACACTGAAGCACGCAGCCGATCTCTTGCCGTCGGGCCAAGAGTAGCGGGGGCGATCCATCACAACGCCTTTTTCTTGTCCTGATGCACCAGGATTTGCCCTGCCGATCCCCCTCCATCGACGGACAGTGTCGCGCCGGTGATATAGCTGGCCGCATCGGACGCCAGGAACATGACTGCCGCAGGCGCATCCTCATATCGGGATGCCCGCCCAAGGGGGATCGCGCCGGTGACTGCATTCACATGCGCATCTGTTAGCGGGCTGGCGGTGCTGCCAGCTGCGAAACCGGGCTCGACCGCGTTGCAGCGAATGCCATACTCGGCCAGCTCGACGGCAAATCCCTTCGTTAGCCGGTCCAGGGCGGATTTAGAGATCGAATACGGCGCAGCCGTCGTGCGCATTTTGCGCGACGCCCCAGACGAGATCATCACAATATTGCCGCGAACCTCCTGCCGCACCATCTGCGTGGCGATGCCCCGCGTCAGCAGAAACGGCGCGCGCAGGTTGATATCAAAAATGCGGTCCCATTCGTCGGCGTCCACGTCCAGCAGAAAGCCACTGGGATAGACCGCAGCGTTGTTGACCAGGATATCAGCCGCCCCCCATTCACGTCCAACCATCGCTACCAGATCGTCGATGGATGCCGCATCGGTCAGTTCGGTCGCGTGGATCAGGGCAGGACGCGAAAATTCGTTTGCGGCATCCACCATCGCAGCCTGATCTCGGTCGGAGAGCAGCAGCGTAGCCCCGGCGGCATCGAACGCCTCGGCGATCCAGCGCCCGAAGATGCCCGCGGCTCCGGTCACGATGACGCGTTTTCCAGTAAAGTCGGCGCCGGGCAGAGGCAGGGGTCGGGTCATGGAAGGGGTCCTTTCGTGGAATGTTCAGCGTCGACCTTCGACGACATCCCGGACGTGATCGCCCAGAACGTTGACCGACAGGATCAAAAGAAACAGGAACAAGCCGGGAAAGACCGCGATCCACCAGGCTGTGGTGACATAGTTCCGCCCCGCCGACAGGATGGCCCCCCAGCTTGGCGTGGGCGGCTGCACACCCAGGCCCAGGAAGGAGAGACCGGCCTCGAACAGGACCATCAGCCCAAACTCCAGTGTCACGACGACCATGATGGGGCCGATGATGTTGGGCAGGATATGACGCAGGAGCACACGCGTCGTCGACGCCCCCATGAAGCGCGACAGACGCACATAGGGAAGGTTCATCAGCCCAAGCGTCTGGCCATACGCCACGCGCGCATAGCGTGGCCACCGCGTGAAGGCCAGAACGGCAATGACATTGATGAACCCCGGCCCCAGGATCGCGACCGTGATGATCGCCAGCAGGATTGCTGGAACCGACAGAACGATATCGACCATGCGCATGATGATCGTGCCGGTCCATCCGCCGGACCATGCCGCGATCATGCCCAGTGCAGTTCCGATGGAGCCGCTGACCAGCACCGACAGTGCGGCCACCGTCAAAGAGACCTGTGCGCCGTAGATCAGCCGCGAAAGAAGGTCCCGGCCCAGTTCGTCTGAACCCAAAAGATAGGTGATATCGCGAACCTCGGTGCCTGGCGCGCGCAGGCGGCCCAGAAGGTTCTGCGCCTCAGGGTCCTGCGGCGCGATAAGAGGCGCCAGCACGGCAGCCGAGACCAGCACCACAAGAATGCCCACGAAAATCCATAAGCGGGGCGGCAGCCACCGGCCAAGGCGGGTGGATTGGATCACTTGCTGCCCTCCAGCCGGATGCGCGGATCGACGGCGCTGTACAGAAGATCAGCAGCCAGATTTAGAAAGATCGATACGAAGGCACCCAGCAGAACGACAGCCTGCACGATTGGAAAGTCGCGGGCTGCGATCGACTGGACTGTCAACTGGCCGAGGCCTGGCCATGCAAACACCGTTTCGACGATGACGGCACCTGACAGCAGGTTGGCAATTTCGAGAGCGGCGATCGAAATCACCGGAATGGCGCTGTTCCGCAAAGCGTGGCGCCGCACGACCTGCCCCATCGACAAGCCCTTTGCACGCGCCGCGCGGATATAGGGCTTGGACAACTCGTCCAGAACGGCGGTGCGGGTCACGCGGGCAAATGTCGCCATGCTGAGCAGCGACAGGCAGATTGCAGGCATGATGACGCTGTCTGGTGCGCGGGCCCCTGATGCGGGCAGCCAGCCCAATGTCACGGCAAAGACGAGGATCAACAGGACCCCGCTCCAGAAGGTCGGGAGGCTTTGTCCGGCCAGTACGAAACCCATTCCGATGCGGCTGAGCGGATGGTCGCGCCGCATTGCCATGAACACGCCAAGTGGCGCGCCGATGCCAAGCGCCAGCAGCAATGCGACCCCCGCCAGCCAGATCGTGTATGGCAGGCGCGAGCCAATGATATCGACCACCGGTACCTGCTGGACGACGGACTGGCCAAAATCGAGCAGAGCCAGATCCGACATGTAGTCCGTGAACTGGACAAGAACCGGCCGATCGAAGCCAAGATTGGCACGCAAGGCGTCTATGGCCTGTTGGCTTGCGCCTTCGGACACCATCAGCAGAACCGGGTCACCCGCAAGACGCTGCAGAAAGAATATGAGCGCCGTGACCCCAAGAATCGAGATCGCGGCCTGCATCAGGCGCCGGAACAGAAACCGGCTCATCGTGCAACCGATCCCGATGCAGCGCCGGGCTCATTCCGACCAACCCATCCGGTTCAGAAACAGGCTCTCGTTCGAGGTTGGCGTCCATTCGAGGTTGTCCGACGCTCCATAGAGGATGGCCGCCTGGTACAGCGGCACCTGCGGCACCTCTTCCGCGATCCACTCGTGAACCTGGCCATACAGCGCCAGCCGTGCCTCGGGGTTCATCTCCGAACGTGCGCTTTCAAGAAGGGCGTCCAGCTCGTCATCGCGGACCCGCGACCAAGAGGAGCTGGAATGCAGCAGGGGATAAAGAACACCATCGGCATCCTGGCAGGCGCAGGACCAACGGCCAAAGCCCATGTCCGGGGCCTGTTCGGGTTCACTTTGCGATTTTTGCAGGTAGGTGGCCATGTCGGTCATCTCGATCTCGACCGTCAGGCCGACCTCGCCCAGCATTTGCTGGATGGCCTGCACGATGCGCTGGTCGAAGACCGGAGAGGTGGCAAAGCCCAGGGGCCGTGTCGCAGGCTCGCCCACTTCTGCGATGAGAGCGCGTGCTGCGTCCGGGTCATAGGGCACACCTTCGAAACCCTCCAGCCAGCCAACATGAACGGGCGTCAGCATCTGTCCCACCGGGTTGTCGAAACCGCCAAGCAGCCCCTCCACCAGCAGGTCACGGTCGATCGCATGGGCAATCGCCTTGCGCAGACGCGGGTCATCCAGTCCGGGCTTGTTCCGATTGACGCTGAGATAGGCGACCCGTTCAGTCAGCGCGGACAAGGTACCGACGCCATCGGCGGTCTCAAGTTGAATCGCGAGGTCTGGGTCCATGCCAACGACCAGGTCAGACGCGCCCGATGTCAGGTTGGCCACCCGAGTCGAGGCATCCGGGACGGCGCGGAACACCGCTGCTGGAAATACGCCCGCATCGCCCCAGTAATCATCGTTCCTTACCAGCCCGACCTCGACCCCGCGCTGCCAGCTGTCGAATTTGTAGGGTCCGGAGCCGACAGGGGCCAGATTGAACGCTTCGCGACCCATCTCCTCGACAACTGCCTTGGGAACGATGGACAGTTTGACCAGTTGCGCGAATAGCGCTGGATAGCCCGTCGCAGTAGTCAGCTTGACGCGGCCATCCTCCTGGACCTCAGCGCTGATGATGCTTTCGAATTGCGACAACTGCGGAGAGCCGAACTCCGGGTCGGTGATGCGCTGAATGGAGTAGACCACATCTTCCGCCGTCAGCGGGCTTCCGTCATGGAACAGCGCGTCGTCGCGGATCGTGAAGACGGTCTCGGTGTCCGAGATCTGTTCCCATTCCGTCGCGATCTGCGGGACGATTTCGCCGTCATCATCGCGAGTCAGCAGGTTGTCGAAGATATTACGATAGACATAGTAACTGTCGGGATTCCACTGCAGATGCGGATCCAGGGTGGTTGGTTCGTTGACAAGGTCAACGACCAGCCGTTCCGCATCGGCCATCGCCAACGAGGGGGCCGTCAAGGCGGTCGTGGCCGCCAGCATGGCAGCGAACAACGTCTTGGGAACAAGTCTCATGCCGGGTCTCCTTTTGCGGAACGGGGTCTGTGTGACGGGCTTGGACGCGGCGTTGGCGAGGAGGCATTTTCGCGCCGTGAGGGCTTTTGCATGCCTAGCGCATGCGACAATGGGGCAGCGCTGCGGCTGAGCGCTCGAGCAGTGCGCAGCTCGAACTCGTGGCGCATCTGCGTCAACACGACTGCCGCCCCGGGGGCATCGGCATCCGCCAATGTGCAAGCCAGGTCAGCCAACGGCAAAGGACCGCGGCCAATACCGAATTCACGGTCCAGATTCCGATCGGCTCGAAGGCACAGATCCCACGTGTCGATCAACCACCCTCTCAGCCGCGGCGCTGCAACGGATTGGGCGACTAGCATCAGCAATGTCCTTTCCTGATGCAACAGGCCAGTCCGAGCTTGTGCGGGAGAGTGCAGATTCTCTGATTGATACACTGCAGCGCGAAGGCGCAACTCCTCCCCGAGACTGGTGGGTGGTGCATGATGAAGTAACGCTGGTTCAAGCAGATGTCTTGATGTGGCCAAATCTGCGAGATGCGCCGCTGACATTTCCAGAACTTTCGATCCACGCCGACCGTCGGGTGCGATCCATCCCGCCTCCGTCAACTTTGACAGCGCTGCGCGGACGGCAGCCAGTCCAAATGCGAACCGGGTACTGAGTTCTGCTTCCGACACGACCGCTCCGGGCGGCAGCTCACAATCGATGATCGCAGCACGCAACCTTGCATGCGCGCTGTCAGAAAGACTGTCGCGGCGGCCAAGTTTGCTTGTGACGGCGAAGGGGGATTGTTTGTCATACATACGTGGATGATGACGGCGATTTTTGACATGTCAATAATAAGCTTTTAACATGTCAAATATGAGGCATGCCTTTCCTTGATTTGCTGCGTTTTTGATCAACGTCTGACAAACGATGAAGTTGGCCTAGGGTGTGACGAATAGCCGTATTGGCCAGATCCGCGCCGAGCGTGGCAGATCAAGGCTCCTATTTTGCCAGCGCATGCATCTCATGGATAAGGTCCGATTTGCCTTCAAATCCGATGCCTGGCAGATCGGGCATCACGATATGTCCCTGATTGACGCTGACACCGTCGGGAAAGCCGCCATAAGGCTGGAAGAGATCAGGATAGCTTTCATTGCCCCCCAACCCCAATCCCGCAGCGATATTCAGCGACATCTGATGGCCACCATGCGGGATGCATCGTGTGGGCGCCCATCCGAATTGCCGCAAGACATCCAAAGTTCGTAGATATTCGACTAGCCCATAAGACAGCGCGCAGTCGAATTGCAGATAGTCCCTGTCTGCGCGCATCCCGCCATACCGCAACAAATTTCGGGCATCCTGATGGGAAAACAGGTTTTCGCCTGTTGCCATGGGAGCATCGTAGAACTCCGACATCGCTGCCTGAAGGCCATAGTCAAGGGGATCGCCGATTTCCTCGTACCAGAATATCGGGTACGCACGTAGCATCTTGGCATAGGCGATGGCCGTCTCCAGATCGAAACGGCCGTTTGCGTCGACGGCCAGACGGGCCCTCGATCCTATCTCGTCCAGCACCGCTTCGATCCGCTGCTGGTCGTCCCTCAACGATGCACCACCAATCTTCATCTTGACCACGGTATACCCGCGATCAACATAGCTTCGCATCTCGGCGCGTAGGGCTCCGTCGTCCTTGCCCGGATAGTAATAGCCCCCTGCTGCATAGACGAACACCCGCGGGTCGGCCGTGCGTCCGTGCAGATCGGCCAAGTGATGAAACAGAGGCTTGTCCTCAATTTTGGCGACAGCATCCCAGATGGCCATATCGATCGTGCCGACAGCGACGGAGCGTTCGCCATGTCCTCCGGGCTTTTCGTTCGCCATCATCGCGGCCCAGATGCGATGCGGATCAAGATTCTTACCCGCGTCGTTCAGCAGCACCTCAGGCGCCGCTTCAAGGATTCTGCTCCGAAATCGCTCCCGGATCAGGCCGCCTTGTCCATAGCGACCATTGGAATTGAAGCCATAGCCCACGACCCGCTGTCCGTTCTGGACGACGTCCGTCACCACCGCCACAAGGCTGATCGTCATCTTGCTGAAGTCAATGAAGGCGTTGCGGATCGGAGAGGCGATCGGCTTGGTCACCTCACGAATATCAATGATGCGCATGGTTGGTCATCCTTTACAGCTCGCGTTCATCGCATTCATCCGATCAGATGAACGCCGACGATGATGAATGTTCCTAGCATGATGGTTTCAGCGACGATCAGGGCAATCGCACTGCCGCCCACATCCAGCATCCGAACAAGGGACGTCTTGATGCCGACTGCGGCAATCGCCACCAGTAGAGCCCATCGGCTGGCACCTTCAGCGAAGGCCGACAGCGCAGCGGGTATCAGGCCGAGCGAATTCAGGGCTGCCAGCACCAGAAACCCGATGACGAAGGACGGTAGGATCGGTGGCCGTTTCGCATTTGGATCAAGATCGCCCAATCCCCCCATGCGGATCGCCAGCGAAAAGACCAGCACGACCGGGGCTAGCATCGATACGCGGATCAGTTTGACTAGGGTTGCGGTTTCGCCCACCTCTGGGCTGATCGAGAACCCTGCGCCCACCACTTGGGCCACGTCGTGGATCGTCCCGCCAAGGAACACTGCCGATTCAAGCGAATTGAACCCCAGCACCACCGACAGAGGCGGATAGATGACCATGGCGATCGTAGACAGGATCGTGACCGACAAGACCGTAAAGGCCAAGTTGCGTTCGGACTTGTCAGTTCGCGGCAGGACCGCCGCGATCGCCATCGCAGCCGAGGCCCCGCAGATCGCGACCGACCCGCCCGTTAGCAACGCCAATCGCCATCCCCGCCCAAAGATCCGTGCCGCCAACAGTGCGAAAAGGATCGTGACCACGACGCCGGCCACCACCAGTGCAATCATCGGACCGCCCAGCTCCGCCAACATTTGAACGAAGATGCGCGCACCCAGGAGCGCAACCCCGAGACGCAGCACGGTCTGGGCCGAAAACGCCACCCCAGTTGCGGTCCGCGTGCCCGGTTCAGCCAGAAAATTCAGGGTCAGGCCAAGCAGCAAGGCCATCAACATGGCAGGTGCACCGTAATGCTCGGCCAGAAACTGTGCTGTCACTGCCACTAAGACAGAGACGGCAATACCCGGAAACAGGGCCTTGATCCGCGCACCGTCGAGATGGGCATCCAAAGCGGCTAGAGCCATGTCAGACCTCTTTGATTCGGCCAAGCGCATCGATTTGCGCCAGCAGTGCATCGTCGATCTGCAGTCCCGCCCTCACGGCATCGTTGCGCAAATCATCGCGGCGTGCTCCTGGAAGTCGCGCTCCCGGCTGATCTGCCATGGCATCGGCAAGATCGTCGATCCGCACACGCGCCATGTCTGAAAACGCATCCGGGTCTAGCGCCAGGATCAACTGACCCACGCCGGACGGCGGGCCATCGGCCGCAAAGAACGACGAGGCTTCATATCCGAAATTGGCGCCCATCAAGCCCGCCGCCAACAGTTCGACCATCAGCGCCAAGGCGGTGCCCTTGGCGTCGCCCATGGGGATCATCGTGCCGTTCAGCGCCGCAGCCGGATCGGTGGTGGGCTGTCCATCGGCGTCCAACGCCCAGCCCTCGGGGATTGCGGTCCCTTTCTGGTCGGCAGCCATGATCTTGCCGCGCGCGACCTTGGACAGGGACACATCCACAACGATGGGGGTTCGCCCGCCGGACCGGGGCGCTGCAAAGGCGATGGGGTTGGTGCCAAACAGCGCCTTGCGCCCGCCCCACGGCGCCATCGCAGCGGGCGTGTTGGCAAAGAGCAGCGCCACCAGACCGGACCGAGCCAGACGCTCGACCGTGACGCCGGCAACGCCGCAATGATGCGACCGGGCGATGCCGGCGGCGGCAATGCCCTGACGTGGCGCGGCCTCGGCCAGCCAGTCCACGGCCAGATCCAGCGCCGGATAGGCAAAGCCCATCGCCGCATCCACCGCCATGACGCCGGGCCGCGGATGGGAGGCAGTGGGCGTTGCGAAGCCGTCCACCTTTCCCGACAGCGCCTGCGCGGCATAGGACGAGACGCGCCGCAGCCCGTGGCCCGACTGGCCCACCATCTCAGCCGCGACCAGCGCGTGCGCGACGGATTGCGCGTTGGCCTGTCCGGTCCGACAGCGCAGCAGGGTGCGAAGGATCAGGTCGTGGACCTGATCGGGCGTCATCGTGACCATCGCTCAGACCCTTTCCGCAAGGTGGTCCAGAACCCGGTCGGCGATCAGGCTGCTGACCCGGACATTGGCCTGGGTGGTAACGCCAGCGATATGCGGCGTCAGGATCAGGTTCGAAAGGCCCGCGAAACGCTGTCCTGCCTCGCGTGTCAGGGGCTCGACCTCGAACACGTCCAGCGCGGCCCCGGCCAGCTGGCCCGTCCGCAGGGCATCGGCCAGGGCATCTTCGTCCACGACGCCGCCACGGGCCGCATTGATCAGCACCACGCCAGGGCGCATGGCCTGCAACGCGGCGACGTCGATCATGTGCCGCGTCTGCGGCGTCAACGGCACATGTAGACTAATGACGTCCGATTTGACCAGCAGTTCCGAACGTGACACCGATGCGACATCGCCCCATGCCGGATCGCCGGCAGGCAGATGCGGGTCATGCGCGATGACCGTCATGCCCATCGCCTGCGCGCGGTGGGCCACCTGTCGGGCGATGGAGCCATAGCCCATCAAGCCCAGGGTCAGAGCCGACAACTCCTCTCCCATCAGGTCCTGACGGGGCCATTCGCCCGCGATCACCCGGTCGGTCGCGGCATAGGCCCCGCGCAGCAGCATCATCGCGGTTGTGATGACATATTCAGCCACCGCCAGATCGTTGGCTCCCGTCGCTGGCCAGACAGTGATGCCACGTGCCTTGCAAGTGTCCATGTCGATGTTGTCCAGACCCACACCAAGACGCCCCACGGCCTGCAGCCGGGGTGCCGCTGCCAGAAGATCCGCGTCGACGCGGGTGCGGTTCCGGACGATCAGCACATCGGCCCTGGCCATTTGATCCAGCAGATCGGTGCGGCGGTCGACAAGGTCGGGCGCATAGAGCGTGTCATGAGACGCTGATATCCGCTGCACGGCAGCCTCGTCCATGAATTCGGTGATGACGATACGCGACATGGCGTTTCCTTTCCTAGAACAGCAGTGCTTGCGGCAGGGGTACATTGAGCACCCGGTCCAGAGTCATGTAGAATGCTGTTACCATCACCAGAATGCAGGCCAGATAGGTGGCAAGCCGGGGCACCGTGAGGCGGCCGAACTGACCCGTCAGCATCAGGACGATGCAGGCGATCAGTGAGGTGACGAACAGCCCTATTGTGGGAAAGAGCAGCGCCCAAGCGAGCATCGTCCCGGCCAGTGCGAAGCCACGCACAGTTCCATCTGCACTGCCGCCTTCTGCATTGATGCCGCCATGACCGCGTAGGCTGCGCAGGATCTGCAGCAGCGACAAGATGCCAAGCGCAGCGCCAACCGCATAGGGAAACGCCGCGGCCATGACCGACAGGCCCTGTGCCTGCAACAGCATCCAAACGGCCAGAACCAGAAAGACGACAGATCCTGCCATACCGGCGCGATCGATCTGGCGATGCGCGACGGCCGGGCCGTCGCGGGTGACATCCTGCTGCGCCAGACGCCGCGCAGTTCGCATGCGCAGCAGCGGCAACATCATTGTCAGCACGATCAGAGCTAGAATGCCCCAGCTGATCGGTCGGTTGACCAGCAACTGACCCAGGAAGTCGCCCCTTGCACCACCGATCATCCATGCCCGCATGAAGCCTTGTTCCGCGATCTGGCCCAGCACGAGCCCGAGCACGATGGGCGATGCGCCAAAGCCGGCAAGTCCGGCCGCCCATCCAATCAGACCGAGTACCACCATGACGACCACGTCATGCGGGTTGGCGTGAATGGCGAAACTGCCGATGATCGTCATGAACGCGATCAGTGGGACCAGCATCGCCTTGGGGACATTCGTAATGAATCGGAAGGCATAGCGCCCGACAATCAGTCCCACCGGCAGCATCAGCAGCGTGGCGATGACCAGCCCGGTCATGAAAACATAGACCGTATCGTCCCCGGACTGGAACAATGACGGGCCGACCCGAATGCCCTGAACCATCAGGGCACCCATGATCACCGCGTCGGGCGGTGTACCGGGAATGCCCAGGACCAGCGTAGGGATGAACCCACCGCCGACGGTCGCGTTGTTGGCGCTTTCAGTCGCAAGGATGCCGCCGGGTTCTCCCTTGCCGAAGTTTTCGGAGTTTGAGGACGCACGGCGGGCCTCTGAGTAGGCAATGAGCGACGCGATGGAGCCACCAGCACCCGGCAGGATGCCCACCAGCGTGCCGATCAACGATGACCTGATCAGGTTGAACCAGTTCTTCAGTGAAATGCCGATCGCCTCAAACATACGAAAGCCCCGTGCCTCGCCGGGATCCAGATGCTGGTCGGGCGTGGCCACCATCCCGATCAGCACAGGAATGCAGTATAGCCCGATCAGCGCCGCGACGATGTCGATACCTCCCAGCATGGACGGCATGCCCCCCGTGAACCGCACGTCGCCGCCGATGACGGCCACACCGATCATTGACAGGAAGATGCCGAACATGCCGCCGATCAGACCCTTGACCAGATTGCCCTGAGACAGCGTGGCAATCAGGGTCAGGCCCAGAAGCGCCAACCAGAAATACTCCGTCGACTGGAAAGCCAGTGCCAGCGTCGCCAGCCGCGGGGCCAGCGTGATCAGGAGTATAGCACCCACCATGCCGCCGAAGACACTGGCGATGGTTGCCAGGGTCACGGCCAGATCGCCATCCCCGCGCTTGGCCATCGGATAGCCGTCGAAGGTCGTCGCGATGGCGCTTGGTGTGCCGGGCGTATTTACCAGGATTGCGGCAAAGGCGCCGCCGTAGATGGCTCCGGTATAGATCGCCCCCAGCATGATCAACCCCGATGCAGGGTCCATCACGAAGGTGAACGGGACCAGGACGGCAATGGCCATGGTCGCCGACAATCCCGGCAATGCGCCGACGATTGTTCCCCCCAGCACCCCTAACAGCGCCAGAAGCAGGTTCATCGGGCTGAGAGCCTCGAACAGAATGGTTGCTGCATTGGCCATTGTTCACCCCATTGGACGTAGCGACGTTGCATGGCCGGGCCGTCGCGCGACCGTGCGCGCGGATCAGCCCGGAATGGTCGTGTGCGGTCTTACTGCTGTGACTGCAGCTGTTCGGCGATCAGGGTATAGGCCTCGATCCGTTCGGCCATGAAGGTGTCCATCTCGGAATAGGGTACGTCGATCAGCGCGTATCCATCGTTTTCCATCTGCTCGCGGAAGGACGGGTCAGCGTTGATTTCGCCGATGATATCGGACAGCTGGGTCCGCACCTCTTCGGGTGTCGAGGCCGGGACGCCGATGCCCCGATAGGCACCGCCGACCATTTTGATGCCCAGTTCCTTGAAGGTCGGGCTGTCGGGGAACAGCGGGTGGCGTTCCTCGGTTGCGACGGCTAGAACACGGGTCGCATCCCCCTGACGAACTGCCACGGTGGTATAGCCCCACAGCATGTCGACCTCGCCGCCGACCAGCGCGGTCTCGGTCGCGCCGGTGCCGGTATAGGGGATATAGGTCGTCTCGACCCCGGTTTCGTTCATGAAGATCTGATTGGCGACATGGTTGGCCGAATTCGTGGCCGACCCTCCCGCAGTCACGCCGCCCGGCATGGCGGTCGCCGCATCGATCACGTCCTGGACGGTCTGGAACGGACTGTCATTGGCGACCATCAGCGCATCAGGCGTGAAATGGAACATATAGACGTTGGTGATGTCCTCGGTCTTGTAGCCGGGATCCTGTAGCATGGGCTGCAGTACGATGTGCGGCAGGTTGGTGCCCATTATTGTCTGGCCGTCGCCTTCTATGCTATTCAAACCCGCCCAGGCCTGCGCCCCACCCGCTCCTGGCAGATACTGGACGATCATGTCCTGGCCCGTGATGTCCCGGAACCGCGCCTGCTGATAGCGCGCCGTCACGTCGCTCTCCCCGCCTGCGTTAAAGGGGATGACATAAGTCACCGGCCCGTCCGGATAGGCCAGCGCGGCCCCGGCGGTTCCCATCAGTGCCAAGCTGGCTGCGCCGATCAGGCGCCGTGTCGTCGTTCCCATCATGGTGTTCTCCTCCCGTTTCGTGAATGGCCCTGCTGACTCCCGGTACCTGCCGCCCCCCTCCTCAAAGGCACGGCAGGTGGGTAGCCTTCAGGCGCTGCGATACAGTTTGGTCATCGAGAACTCCCGATGCCCCAGGGCCTCGGCGGCCGTCAGGCGGCCGTTTGCGGTCCGCATGATCATCTCGATCAGGCTGTCGCCGGCCTGGTCGATAGTCATCTCTCGTGTCAGGACACCGGTCACGTCCACGTCGATATGTTCGGACATCGTCCGGAGCGTCCGCGGATTGCCCGAGATCTTGATGACCGGCACGATCGGATTGCCTACCACGTTGCCCTGCCCCGTCGGGAAGGTGTGGATGACATACCCCCCCGCCGCCATCAGCGTCACGCATTCCGCCGCAGCGGACGAGCTGTCCATGAAATACAGCCCCGGACCTTTTTCTGGCGTCTCGGCCGGGCCGATCGCGTCGATATAGGTCGAGGTACGGCCGATCTTCTCCAGATTGCCCATGGCCTTTTCCTCGATAGTCGTCAGACCGCCCAGAATATTACCCTTAGTCGGCTGGCTGTCCGACAGGTCCGAGGTCTTGAACGCCTCGATCACGTCGTCCTGATAGGCCTTCCAGATCGCCTTGAACTTAGCGGCGGTTTCCGGGTTTGCGGCGCGGGTCTCACAGATATGCTCGGCGCCGGTAATCTCGGACGTCTCGCCAAAACAGCCATAAATTCCCTGCGGCAGCAGCTTGTCATACATGTTCCCGACGGTGGGGCAGGAAGAAAGACCCGTAGTGGTGTCGCTTTCACCGCACTTTGTCGAGATCCACAGATCGCTGACTGGGCAATCCTCTTTCTGCAGCTCGGTTGCCCAATGGACGTATTCCTTGGCCTTCCAGCTGGCCTGACGGATGGTTTCGAAATCACCCTTCTGCTCGATTGAGAAGCCCGTGACAGGCTTGCCCGTCTTCGCAATGCCGTCGACGATGACCTTGGTCCATTCCGGCTCGATCCCGATCACGATCACGGCGGCGACGTTTGGGTTCGCACCTGTACCGATGATGGTGCGGAAATGCAGCTCGAGATCCTCTCCGAACTGCAGCCGGCCGTAAGCATGAGGCAGAGCCATCGTGCCCTTGACGTTGTTGGCTACCGCCTCGCATGCGGCGTTCGAGATATCGTCGACGGGCAGAATTAGGACATGGTTGCGAACGCCGACGCGACCGTTTTCGCGGCGCCATGCCTTGACGGTCGAATTGCTGAAATCAAGTGCCATGGCTTACCACCTCTTCGTTTTGCAGTTTTGCGTGTGGACATGGCCGCCGACTTCGGCATCGCCGATCATCTTTCCGATGTCTTCGCCATACTTGATGACAGTGTCGCCAGCCTTCAGCGGCTTTAGGGCAACCTTGTGCCCGATGGGAATATCGGCCTTGGCCGTCAGCCGGAAGTCGGAATTGTCGGCAGTGACGACACACAGCATCTCGGTGCCGGCGGCCAGATCCTCGACGACAACGACACCGACGTTGTCCTCACGGTCATGGACCAAAAGTTGCGGAATACTCAAACGACCCTCCCTTGATAGATAATGAACTCCCTACACGATTACCATAACATATATAACAACTCTTATACAAGACTCGATATGGCTCCCTTGCAGGCGATGCTCGGGGGGTGCTAATCTCAGCAAAACCTACGGTGAAAAATGGCTTCTTCTCTTTATCAGACCGTCATCGACTCGATCGTTGCTCGGATTGCGGCTGGTGATCTGCTGCCAGGAGGGATGCTGCCAAGTGAGACCCAGCTTGCTTACGATACCGGAGTGTCGCAGGGGACAGCCCGCAAGGCTTTGATGGTACTTGAGCAGCATGGCATCGTCCGCCGGGAACAGGGACGGGGAACATTTGTGACCGCTCGGACACCTGAATCGTCGCTGTTCAACTTCTTTCGTCTCCGCCCCAAGGACGGCCACGTAGTTCAACCTGAGGTTTTGTCAGAAACGATTATTCATCGGTCAGCTACGCAGATTGAACAGGAAACGCTGCATGGTACGCCTACGACAGTTATCGAAATTCGCAGACTTCGCAGTCTAATTCACATGCCGAGGGTGATTGAGACTGCAGTCATTTCTGCAGATATGTTCGCCGGGATCGAGCGTCGCAGTCCGCTGCCGAGTGCCCTATACGTGCTCTATCAGCAAGCCTATGGCTTGATCGTTCTTCACGCCGATGAGGCCATAACAGCATGCGCTGCCGAATACCAAGAGGCTATGGATTTACGTATCGAGGTGGGTGCGCCAATCTTGAGAGTAGAACGGTGCGCACGGGACATCTTGGGGCGCTTGATTGAACGCCGCCTCAGCCTCTACCTAACCAATGACCTCAGCTACATGGTAAGGCTCGAGTAAAACATTGCGATATTAGCTACTCGATACCACTTATATCGGGGAGGTATGCGTCCCGTGGTATGATAGCCATCTGTCTGATGAAGAGCGGTTGCCGTTTGGCCATGGGGTATGCGGTTCGGCGCTGAACCCCTGAACTGTTGATTTCCACCCAGAACTGAGCCGGGTGAGCGCATAATTTCCACTGAGAAGTGAGCCATGTGAACCTTCCCCCATAGCGGTCAGCGGCGGGGGTAACGGAGTGATCCACATGGGGCTTTTGAACATCATCCGACGCATGCACTTGCGCGAGAAGCTGTCGATCCGCGAGATCGCTCGTCGCACGGGTCTTTCGCGCAATACCGTGTCAAAGCATCTGGCGGCGAACACGATCGAGCCAAAGTTTGCGACGCCGGAACGTCCAAGCAAGCTTGACCCCTTCTCGGGGAAGCTGGCCGGCTGGCTGAAGACGGAGATCGGCAAGCCGCGCAAGCAGCGACGAACGCTGAAGCAGATGCACGCCGATCTGGTCAAGCTCGGCTTCACCGGATCCTACAACCGCGTGGCCGCCTTTTCGCGGAACTGGCGCGCGGACCGTCAGCGTGAGCAGCAGACGGCAGGACGGGGGACCTTTGTCCCCTTGTCCTTCAGTCCGGGCGAGGCCTTCCAGTTCGACTGGAGCGACGACTTCGCCATTTTGGGTGGAGAGCGTACCAAGCTTCAGATGGCCCACATCAAGCTGTAGCACAGCCGGGCCTTTTTGCTGCGCGCCTACCTGCTGCAGACCCACGAGATGCTGTTTGACGCCCACTGGCATGGGTTCCGGGTTTTTGGGGGCGTGCCTGCCCGGGGCATCTACGACAACATGAAGACGGCAGTGGATCGTGTCGGCCGCGGCAAGGAGCGAGAGGTCAACATGCGCTTCCTCGCCATGACGAACCACTATGTCTTCGAGCCCGAGTTCTGCAATCCGGCAGCGGGTTGGGAGAAAGGGCAGGTCGAGAAGAACGTGCGGGACTCCCGTCACCAGTTGCTTCATGGAATGCCTGACTTCGCAGACCTCGCCGCGTTGAATGTCTGGCTGGAACAGCATTGTCTGGAGCTGTGGAAAAGCACGGCGCATGGGACGCGGCCTGGCACGATCGCTGATATCTGGGCCGAAGAACGGGCTGCCTTGATGCCGTTGCCGGTGGCCTTTGACGGCTTCATCGAGCTGAGCAAGCGCGTCTCGCCCACCTGCCTGATCAGCTTCGAGCGCAATCGCTATAGCGTTCCCGCGTCATTCGCCAACCGTCCCATCAGCTTGCGGATCTATCCGGACCGACTTGTCGTGGCGGCCGAGGGTAACATCCTGTGCGAGCATCCTCGCGTGATTCAACGCAGCCACCAGCTGCCGCCGCGGACGATCTACGATTGGCGGCACTACCTGGCTGTCCTTCAGCGCAAGCCCGGAGCGCTTCGGAATGGCGCACCTTTCCTGGAATTGCCGCCTGCCTTCAGGCAACTACAGGGCCAAATGATACGCAAGCCGGGCGGCGATCGTGAGATGGTCGATATCCTCGCCCTGGTTCTGCAGTGTGACGAGCAGGCCGCGCTGATGGCGGTGGAGCTGGCCCTGGCCGAGGGCGTGGCGACCAAGACCCATGTACTGAATCTCCCTCGCACCGCTTGATCGATGGGAAGGTGGTTGGCGGGCCGCCCCTGGATACCCCGCAGGCGCTGGCCCTGCGGCGCGAGCCCAAGGCCAATGTCGAGCGCTACGACAGTCTGCGCAGCCAGACCGAAGGTGGCCGTCATGCGTCATGATCCCGCCAGCGGTGCCATCGTCATCATGCTCCGCAGTCTGAAGATGCATGGGATGGCGCAGTCGGTCACTGACCTCATCGAACAGGGGGCGCCTGCTTTTTCACGCTGCTGTGCCGATCCTGGCTCAGTTGCTGAAAGCGGAGCTGGCCGAGCGCGAGGTCCGTTCCATTGCCTATCACATGAAAGCGGCGCGCTTCCCCGCCTACAAGGACCTCTCGGGGTTCGACTTCGCCGCCAGCGAGATCAATGAAGCGACTGTGCGCCAGCTGCACCGCGGCGAGTTCATGGAGGGTGCGCAGAATGTTGTGCTGATCGGTGGCCCAGGGACCGGAAAGACCCATGTGGCGACGGCATTGGGCATTCAGTCCATCGAACAGCACCGCCGGCGGGTCCGCTTCTTCTCGACTATCGAACTGGTCAATGCCCTCGAGCAGGAGAAGACAAGGGGGAAGGCCGGACAGATTGCCGAAAGTCTCAGCCGCCTCGATCTCGTGATCCTGGACGAGTTGGGCTATCTGCCCTTCAGTGCATCAGGCGGCGCTTTGCTCTTCCATCTGCTGAGCAAACTCTATGAGCGCACTAGCGTGGTCATCACCACGAATCTCAGCTTCAGCGAATGGGCCACGGTCTTCGGCGACGCCAAGATGACCACTGCACTGCTCGATCGCCTGACCCACCGTTGCCACATCCTGGAGACCGGAAACGACAGCTTCAGGTTCAAGGCAAGCTCAGCCGCAGCGGCCACGAAGAAGAAGGAGACAAACCATACCTTGACCCCTCTATGACCCTATATCCATAATCAGAGGTGGCTCACTTCTCGATGGAAAACCCGGCTCAGTTCTGGGTGGAAATCAACACGCAGCGAACAGACAGTCCTTCCCATCGTCCTGACGTCAATGCGTCCACACAGCTTGACCTAACGATCGATCGCATCTTCAAATCCTCAGAAGTGCTAATAGTCCGATCTCAGCGGACCACCCCCGCATGAGGTTTGCTTTGCGCTACCATATGACGGCGCTGAGTAGCAGTTTCAGGGCTGAGCGCTCGGACAGCGACGTGATTATTAAGAAATATGAAGCTGCTTATGAGAATTACACTCCCGCCTGTCATTTCCATGAATTCCTCAAGTATCAACTGCAGCACCTTGGAGGGCAGCAGAGAGTAATACATGGTGATTTCCATGAGAACTGCACCGGAAACGAGTACGCTTAGGCCCGCAATGAAGATCAGCAGCGGCTCTCTGTAATTCTTCCACATGATGAGAATATTATTGATGTTCAGGAGAGCAGCAGAAGCAAATATTACGCCATAGATGGTTATCCATGCTCCTTGGTTCCCATTGATCAGAGGTACGAAATGCGCGTATTTCGCTGAAAGTGGGGTGAGCTTTTCGTGGATCGATGCAGCTTCATCCGCTGATAAAAAGATCAATCCCAGACCCACAAGGACGTAAAACCCGGGTCTAGGAGAGATTGTGCTGCGAAATTTGAGTGCGGACAAAATGAACAGCCCGCTGACCAGCAGCTGACTTGAAGAGTACCATGTTGGTATGCTCACTTCGCCATCAAGATCAAACCACAGCTTTATGGTCCAGAAATTCATTGCGATTGATATGGGAAACATCAGCGCGAAGAAAGTATTGAACAATAGAAGGTAAGTCAGTGCCGTGCGAGGTTGCATCGGAAAATAGTCTAATTGATCCTTTTCCATATCACTGGTGACCTTATGTTACAAAACAGTTACTAATTGTTCCATCCCGGATGATCA
>NZ_BBPH01000094.1 GCF_000787695.1 Paracoccus sp. PAMC 22219
CCGATCTGGCCGACCATCTGTGGCGGACCGAACGGGCGAACCTGGCCCATGCGCGCCATGTGATGGTGCCCAGCCCGCATACGCGCGACATGCTGATCGACCGCTATGGCGTGCCGGCCGACCGGATCACCGTCGCCCGGCCCGGCACCGACCGCCCGGCGCAGGGCGCCACGCCGCAGGACCCGCCGCTGATCCTGTCGGTCGGCATCCTGCACCCGCGCAAGGGCCATGACGTGCTGATCGCCGCGCTGGCGGCGCTGGCCGATCTGGACTGGCGGGCGGTGATCGTCGGCAACCCCTGGGACGCGGCCCATGTCGCCGACCTGCAGGCGCAGATTGCCGCCAGCGGGCTGGACGGGCGCCTGGAACTGGCCGGGCGGGTCGAGGCGGATCGTCTGGCGGACCTGTACGCCCAGGCGTCGATCTTTGCGCTGGCCACCCGGTACGAGGGCTATGGCATCGTCTTCGACGAGGCGCTGTCCCACGGGCTGCCCATCGTCAGCACGCGCGCCGGCGCGGTTCCGGGCACGGTCCCGGCCGATGCGGGCCTGCTGGTCGCGCCCGACGACGCGCCCGCGCTGTCGCAGGCGCTGCGGCAGATGCTGACCGATCCGGCCGACCGTGCCGCACGGGCCGCCGCCGCCGCACGGGCCGGCGTTGCACTGCCCGCCTGGTCGGACACCGCGCGGCTGGCGGGTGCGGTGCTGGACGCGCTGGACTGACCTTGCGGGGCGCGCGATGCGCGTGCATCACTGCCCCGCAACCACGGAGGCCGCGATGAAATCCCTGTTCCACCTTGCCATCCACGTCACCGACCTGGACGCGGCCCGTCGCTTTTACGGCGACATCCTGGGCTGTGCCGAGGGGCGGTCCACCGACACCTGGGTCGATTTCGACTTTTTCGGCCACCAGCTGTCGCTGCATCTGGGCACGCCCTTTCCCACCACCCGCACAGGCAAGGTGGGCGATCACATGGTGATGATGCCGCATCTGGGGGTCGTGCTGCCGCTGGCCGACTGGCTGGCGCTGGCCGACCGGCTGGCCGCGGCGGGCGTGCCCTTCGACATCCCGCCCCAGATCCGCTTCGAGGGCCAGCCCGGAGAGCAGCGGACGATGTTCTTCTTCGACCCCTCGGGCAACCCGATCGAGGTCAAGGGATTCGCTGATTTCGAGGGGCTGTTCGCGGCCTGACCCTCAGTCGGGGTGGCGCGGCAGGTGCAGTTCGGCAGACAGGCCGGGCGCGGTGTTGGTCAGCACCAGGCGCCCGCCCGCCGCCTCGGCGATGTCGGTGACGATGGCCAGACCGATGCCGTGACCGTCGCCGCCCTGGTCCAGCCGCACGCCGCGCTGCGCCAGCCGCGCCAGTTCCGCGTCGGGCACGCCCGGCCCATCGTCGCGAATGATGATGGCCACCCGATCGCCATCTGCGCGCATCCCGACCTGCACCCGCGACCGTGCATGGCGCGCGGCGTTTTCCAGCAGCGCGCCCAAGGCCTCGGTCAGGTCATCGGGATCGATGCGCAGCGCGACCGCCTGCGGCAGGTCGACCTGCCAGTCCAGCCCCGCCCCCGCGGGCGTTCGCCGCAACACCTGCACCAGCCGCGCCACGACCGGCGCGGGATGCGCGCGGGCCTGCGCGGCGTCGGTGCGGATGCGCGCGCGCGCCAGTTCGCGGTCGACATGACGGCGCATGACGGTGACGACATGTTCGATGCTGTCGGCCTGTTCGGTCCGCCCCTGATCGCGCAGCGCCTCGGCATCGCCCAGCAGCGCCTGCAGCGGCGTCTTGAACCCGTGCGCCAGATCGCCGGCCCGGTGGCGCGCGCGGTCGAGTTCGCGGTCGCGATCGTCCAGCAGATGGTCCAGCTGGCGTGCCAGGGGCGCAACCTCGGCCGGCAGATCGTCGCCCAGACGCCGCCTGCGCCCCTGTGCAAGCCCGCGCAGATGCGCGCCGACCTGTGCCAGCGGGCGCAGGCCAAGCGTCACCTGCACGAACGACGCCGCCAGCAGCAACGCCGCCAGACCCGCCAGCCACGGCACCAGATCGCGCAGAAAGGCCGCGCGGGCCTGCGCTGCGTCCTCCATGTCCTCTGCCACCAGCAGACGGATGGGGACCGCGGTCGCGCCCTGCCCGATCAGGACCTGCTGATCCAGCGCCAACAGGCTTTGATTCGCCGGCCCCGCCAGGCGCAGGACCCGCCCTTCGCCCGGCGGTGGCGGATCGGGCGGCACCGGCAGCGTCACGTCCCACAGCGACCGCGACCGCAGCGGCTGGCCATCCAGCCATACCTGCCAGTAATGCCCCGAGAACGGCCGCTGCCAGGACGGGTTGCGGGGCTGGTCGCGCATCTGCGGGGGCGTGCCCGGTTCGATCACCGACAGCAGGACCAGCGCCCGGTCGCGCAGGTCGGACACGGCGACGCGCTGGACGTGGCGGTCGAACAGCACCGCCAGCATGGTCACCGACAGCGCCATCACCAGCAGGATCGTCGCCCCGCCCAGCAGCATCAGCCGCAGGCGCAGCGACAAGGGCCTCATGCACAGCCCTCCAGCAGATAGCCAAAGCCGCGGCGGGTGGCGACGATGCCCGGACCCAGCTTGCGCCGCATGCGGGCGACGACCGCCTCCAGCGCGTTGGCCTCGCGGGCGTCGTCGTCGCCGTACAGGTGCTCCAGCAGTTCGGTGGGCGACACGACGCGGTCGCGATGGACCGCCAGATGCGCGATCAGCCGGAATTCCAGCGGGGTCAGCGCGACCGGCACCCCGTCGACCAGCGCCGACATGCGGTTCAGATCGACGGTCAGGCGGCCCGCCTCGATCCGCGGCTCGGCGCGCCCCCCGGCGCGGCGCACAAGGGCGCGGGCGCGGGCCACCAGTTCCTCCATGCGGAACGGCTTGGGCAGGTAATCGTCGGCGCCGGCCTCGATCCCCTCGACCCGTTCGGTCCAGGCCCCGCGTGCGGTCAGGATCAGCACGGGCGAATCGCACCCCTCGGCCCGCCAGCGTTTCAGCACGGTCAGCCCGTCCAGGTCGGGCAGGCCCAGGTCCAGCACGATCAGGTCGTACCCCTCGGTCCCGCCGCGGAACCACGCGTCCTGCCCCGACGCAGTGCCGTCCACACGAAACCCGGCCGCGGTCAGCGCCCGTCCCAGATCGGCGGCGATCCGGCTGTCATCCTCGACCACAAGGGCGCGCATCAGTCGTCGTCTTCCTCGTATCCCAGGATCGCGCCGGTGCGGGCGTCCAGCTCCAGCTCGATGAGGCGACCCTCGGGGGTCAGCACCTCGATCTCATACAGCCACAGGCCGTTCTCGTCTTCCAGTTCGACCTCGACGATGCGGCCGGGATGGCGCGCCTCGATCCGGGCCAGGATCTGCTCCAGCGGCATCATGTCGCCACGGCCGACGGCTTGGCGGGCGGTTTCATAGTCTGGGGCCACAGGCTGGGCTGCCAGCGTCAGCGGCAGCAGGATCAACATCAGGCCAGCGGTGCATGCGTTCATGGTCCGCGTCCTAGCACCGCCCCGCTGACAGCCCGCTGACAGTGCGCGTCAGTCGGCTGTCAGCGGGCCTGTGGTATCGCGATTCGCACAGGGCCGCCGGATGGGTGGCCGACATCACGAAAGGATCGCTTGAATGGCACGTTACAACGGCACCTCGGGTGCGGACCGGATCAACGGCAGCCCGCTCGCAGACCTGATCTATGGCCGCGACGGCAACGACGTCCTGAACGGCAACCGCGGCTCCGACCGCATCTGGGGCGAGAACGGCAACGACGTGCTGAACGGCGGCATGGGCAATGACAGCCTGTGGGGCGGTGCGGGCAACGACTTGCTGCGCGGCGATGACGGCGATGACGACCTGTGGGGCGGCTTCGGCTCTGACACGCTGTTCGGCGGCCGCGGCGACGATGACCTGGAGGGGAATCAGGGCAACGACGTGCTGCACGGGGGCCTGGGCAATGACGACCTGGAAGGCGACGGCGGCAACGACCGCCTGTTCGGCAACGAGGGCAATGACGAGCTCGAGGGCGACGACGGCAGCGACACCCTGCAGGGAAACCAGGGCAACGACACGCTGGACGGCGGGCGCGGCAACGACATCCTGTCGGGCGGCATCGGCGCGGACCGGTTCGAATTCGACCTGGGCGACGGGCGTGACCGCATCGTCGATTTCCAGAACGGCCTCGACCGGATCGAGATCGACGACCTGGACCGCGGTCAGGTCCAGCGCGCCATCAACGGCGCCGTGCAGCAGGGCGGCGACACGATCCTGACGATCAACCCGTCGACTGTGATCGTGCTGGAGGATTTCAACCGCGCGAACCTGGACCTGAACGACTTCACGTTCTGAACCGGGACGGGGGCGCGTGACGCGCCCCCAGTTTCAGCCCCAGACCGCCTGGAACTCGCGCCATTCGCGGGCGCCCATGCCGGCGTTCTCCTGTGTCACGACCTCGCCGGCCAGACGGCGCCGCAGCGCATCGGCAGCCTGCGCCGAGAGGTTCACGGCATTCATCCGGTAATCCTGGAACGCGCCGAACGCCGCGGGCACCCAGTCGCGGGTGATGTCGCACATGATGTCGGCATAGGCCCGGATTTCGAACTGGGCGTGGCTGTCGGCGCGCAGGCGCAGGAAATGCAGCAGATTGTGCAGATCCACCTTCCAGTACCACTGGGTATAGATGTTGGCGGGCAGGTTCATGCGCGCCAGTTCGCGCGCCAGACCCTTCTGACCGTCCTGGCTCAGCATGGATTCATAGCTGTCATAGCTGCGCATTGCATCCTCGCGCAGCAGGTCCAGCACGCGCTGCGCCTCGTCGCCCTGCAGCACCTCGCCCCGACCCTGGTTGTTCTGCGACGACTGCGCGGCCAGATGTTCCGGCGCGGGGATATAGAACTCCCGGTCCAGGATCGAATAGCGGCCCGAATATTCGTTCACGTTGGCGGTGCGGTGGCGGATCCACTGGCGGGCCACGAAGACCGGCAGCTTGACGTGGAACTTGACCTCGCACATCTCGAACGGGGTCGAGTGCCAGTGCCGCATCAGATAGCGGATCAGCCCCTCGTCGTTCTGGACCGACTTGGTGCCCTTGCCATAGCTGACGCGTGCCGCCTGACAGATCGCCGCATCGTCGCCCATATAGTCGATGACCCGCACCAGCCCGTGATCCAGGACCTGATGGGCCACGTACAGGTGGTTCTCCATCCCCTCGGACACGGCGCGCAGCGTCTGGCGGGGCGTCGCGCGCTGGCTGTCGATCTCGGCCTGCTGTTCGGGTGTCAGGGGCATGGCAGAGTCCTCTCGGGCAGTTCGGTGGCCTTTCTCCTAAGTCAAGATCGCGCCTGCGGCAACCGCCCACCGTGGGTGGCGTTGCACAGTGGGAATGACCATGTCACCCTCGCCGCAACCGTTAAAGGAGACCCCATGAACATCCGCTATCTGCACACGATGGTCCGCGTGAAGGACCTGGACAAGACGATGGACTTCTTCCGCCTGCTGGGGCTGGAGGAAACGCGCCGCATCGACAATGACAAGGGCCGCTTCAGCCTGGTGTTCATGGCGCCCCCGGGCCAGCCGGAATGCCCGGTCGAACTGACCCATAACTGGGACGGCGATGACGGCCTTCCTTCGGACAGCCGCCATTTCGGCCACCTCGCCTACCGTGTCGGAAACATCTACGAGATGTGCCAGAAGCTGCAAGACGCCGGCGTCACGATCAACCGCCCCCCGCGCGACGGGCACATGGCCTTCGTGCGCAGCCCCGACAACGTGTCGATCGAACTGCTGCAGGAAGGCGACCACCTGCCCCCGCAGGAGCCGTGGGCCAGCATGGAAAACACCGGCAGCTGGTAAGGCGCCACGAAAAGGAACACCCGGCCCCGCAGGGCCGGGTTCAATTCAATAGATATAGCGGATCTGCTCGGTCCAGAACCGCTCTATGCGCCGGCATTGCAGGTTCACCTGATCCAGCGGCGGATCCTCCAGCACGCCTGACATGGCCAGGCCTTCGGCGTGGCGGATGAACAGGCGTTGCACCAGATCGCGCACCGCCTGACCTTCGGCCGTCAGGCGCACCCGGACCGACCGGCGGTCCATGTCGCAGCGCTCGTGGTGGACATAGCCCATCGCAACCAGCTTCTTGAGGTTATAGCTGACGTTCGAGCCCTGATACATGCCGCGGGACCGCAGCTCTCCGGCGGACACCTCGGCCTCGCCCAAGTTGTACAGGATCATGGCCTGGACCGGGGTCAGATCGCCCCGGTGCAGGCGTTCGAATTCGTCCTTGACCAGATCCAGCATCAGCCGGTGCATCCGCTCCAGCAGTTGCAGGGATTCCAGATAGGCGTCGGTCATCTCCGACAGGGGCACGTCCAGGGCCGTGGGATCGACTGTCGGATGCTGTTCGCGGGGTGCAGGGGCAAGCATGGGTTCGGGATGTCCTGTCCTGTTCGTCATGAAGACTAAATGACAGACAAAAGACAATCTTCGGTTAATTGCCGCCCGTTCCCGCGCCAGGAATGCCGAAATTTTTAGCGATCGGCCGCGAACCGGGTCGCGGCGTGCTGCGCGATTCGATCCAGCATCGGCACCAGCATCTGCGGCGCCTCGCGCGCGGGGCCGTCGCCGATGCGCGCGGTGACCCACAGGTACAGGTCCTGATCGTTCTCGGCCAACATGCGTTCGTACAGGTCCAGATCGGGGCCTGACAGCGCCGTCAGGCAGTCGTCGGCAAAGCGGCCCAGAATCAGGTCCATCTCCTTCATGCCGCGACGCCAGCTGCGCATGTGCAGGCGCTTCAGGCGGTGTTCGGGGGTTTCCAGCGTTTCAGCCATGCGACAGTGCCTCTTCCAGACGGTCCACGCGGGCGGCGGCCTCGGCCAGCAGGCGGCGCAGGTCGGCCAGCTCGGCGCGCAGGGCCGCCCCCGCGCTTGCGTCTTGCGGTCCCGCACCCTGCCCCGTCAACAGCCAAACCGGCGAGACACCGGTGACCGTGGCGATCCGTCCCATCAGGCTGGCCGTCGGCTCGGCCTGATCGACCTCCCACCCCTCCAGCGTCTCGGGGCGCAGGCCAAGGGCGTCGGCCATCGCGGCAATGTCCAGACCCGCGCCCTCGCGCGCGGCTGTCAGGCGGTCGCCAAGGGTCGCCACCGGTTCGGCATAGCTGTCGATCATCTCTCTCGTCCTTGTGAGGCCGTGCGGCGCAGCGTATGCCATGCGGGCCGACAGTTCAAACCGACAGCAGCAAGGTGTCTCATGGCGTTCATCTCGGACCGGCTGGCCCGCATCAAACCCTCGCCCACCATCGCGATGACGACCCGCGCGGCGGATCTGCGCGCGCAGGGGCGCGACATCATCAGCCTGTCCGCCGGAGAACCCGATTTCGACACGCCGCTGAACGTGCGCGACGCGGCAAAGGCCGCGATCGACGCGGGCCATACCCGCTATACAGCCGTGGACGGCACGCCGTCGCTGAAACGCGCCATCGCCGACAAGTTCGCGCGCGAGAACGGGCTGGATTACGCCACGACCCAGATCACCGTCGGCACCGGCGGCAAGCAGATCCTGTACAACGCGCTGATGGCCACGCTGGACGACGGCGACGAGGTGATCGTGCCGGCCCCCTACTGGGTCAGCTATCCCGACATGGTCCTGCTGGCGGGCGGCCGCCCGGTCGTCGTCGAATGCGACCAGGCGGCCGGGTTCCGCCTGACCCCCGACGCGCTGGAGGCCGCGATCACCCCGCGGACGAAGTGGCTGATCCTGAACTCGCCGTCGAACCCCTCGGGCGCGGGCTATGACCGGGCGCAGATGGCGGCGCTGTGCGATGTGCTGCTGCGCCATCCGCAGGTCTGGGTTCTGGCCGACGACATCTATGAACATCTGGTCTTCGACGGGTTCGAATTCTGCACCCCCGCGCAGGTCGAACCCCGGCTGAAGGACCGCGTGCTGACCATGAACGGGGTCAGCAAGTCCTATGCCATGACCGGCTGGCGCATCGGATATGGGGCCGGTCCCGAACCGCTGATCAAGGCGATGGCCAAGCTGCAGTCGCAATCCACCTCGAACCCCTGCTCGATCAGCCAATACGCCGCCGAGGCCGCGCTGACCGGGCCGCAGGATTACATCACCGACAGCCGCGCGGTGTTCCAGCGGCGGCGCGACCTGGTCGTGGCGGGGCTGAACGAATGTCCGGGGCTGGACTGCCCGGTGCCGCAGGGCGCGTTCTATGTCTATCCGTCGATGGCGGGGCTGATCGGCCGGACCAGCGCCGCCGGCACCCTGATCGACAGCGACGAGGCATTCGCGAATGCCCTGCTGGACGAAACCGGGGTCGCGGTGGTCTTTGGCGCGGCGTTCGGGCTGTCGCCGCATTTCCGCATCTCGTACGCCACCGGCGACGACGTGCTGTCGGACGCGGTGGCACGCATCCGCCGCTTTTGCGAGGGCTGCAACTGACACGACCCGCCTTGCGTTGACCTTGGTAAAGCGAACGCAAGAAGGAGCTGAACATGCTGCCCCACAATGCCCTGGTCGTCGTTGCCGACGGCCATTCCGCGACCCTGTTCCGCAACACCGCCAAATCCGGGCTGGAGCTGTCGGAAACCAACAAGGTCACCCAGGAAAGCCTGGCAGGCGACGGCGCGCAGATCGACGAAGGCTCTCCCAAGGATGACGAAGAGGCGACGTTCGCGGCGCAGCTGGCGCGTCATCTGAACGCGCTGGTGCTCAAGAACAAGTTCGATGACATCGCGATCATCGCCGACCCCTCGACCCTTGGCGTGATGCGCAAGCATTATCACAAGGAGCTGCAGCTGCGCCTGCGCAAGGAGGTCGCCAAGACGCTGACGAATTCCGACCTTCAGACGATCCAGAACAGCCTGTCCTGATCCTGCCGGATAGACAAAGGGCGCCCCGCGTCGCGGGGCGCCCTTTTGCATCAGAAGATGCCAAGCACATACAGGATCACGATCACCACGACCGGAACCCCTAGAAACCACGCCACAAGACCCTTCATCACACTCTCCTCACGTTTGCTTGAGGGGAACGGTCCGGGTCGCGGTGCGGTTCCGCGATCAAAGCGCGGTCCAGCCTCCGTCGACGCTGATGGTCGTCCCGGTGATCTGGGACGCCGCATCGCTGCACAGGAAGACGGCAGTGTCGCCCAGCTGCTCGGTGGTTGCAAATTCCTTGGACGGCTGGCGTTCCAGCAGGACCTTTTCGATCACTTCGTCCCGGCCCATGCCGTACTTCTCCATCGTGTCGGGGATCTGGCTTTCGACCAGCGGCGTCAGCACATAGCCCGGACAGATGGCGTTGGCGGTGATCGCCTCGCGCGCTGTCTCCAGACCCGTCACCTTGGTCAGCCCGACAATACCGTGCTTGGCCGCGACATAGGCGGACTTGTAGGGACTGGCGGTCAGCCCGTGCGCGGAGGCGATGTTGATCACCCTGCCCCATCCCGCCGCCCGCATCATCGGCAATGCCGCCGCGGTCGTGTGAAAGGCCGATGACAGGTTGATCGCAATGATCGCGTCCCATTTCGCGGCCGGAAAATCGGGGATCGCCGCGACATGCTGGATGCCCGCGTTGTTCACCAGGATGTCGCAGGCGCCCGCCTTTTCGATCAGCGCGCGACAGTCGTCGCCCTTGGACATGTCGGCCTGGATGTAACGGACCGTCACCCCATGCTCGCGGGCCATCCTGTCGGCCAGCGCGTGATCCTCGGCCGTGTCGCTGAAGCTGTTCAGCACCACGTCGGCCCCTGCCCGGGCCAGTCGGTCGGCCACGCCCAGCCCGATGCCGGAATTGGACCCGGTGACGACGGCGGTCTTGCCCTTGAGGAATTTCTCGAACATCGGCTGCTCCTTGACGGCCCACGGGGGGCGGTTTGCAGGTGCAGCATGGGCAAAAAAACGCCCGCACAAGGCGGGCGCAAGTTATGAGGCAGGTTTCATACAGGCAAGAAACCTATCGAGCAGTGATTTATTTATACGCGAGGAACAGCCCGAGTCCAACAGCGATCTTGCCACCTTGGTTGACGCCCGCCGGCCAAGCCTGTTGATAATGCGGCCAAACAAGAAACGACGGGGCGGCGGGCAATGCGAATCTTCAAAAACCTTAACAAATCCGCGATCAGGGGGGCCGCCTTGGGTGTGCTGACCCTGACGGGCGGTGTTGCATCTATGCCGCTGGCAACCCTTGCCGAACCCGCCCATGGCATTGCAATCTATGGAGAACCTGCCCTGCAACAGGGGTTTGCACACTTGCCCTATGCCAACCCCGATGCGCCCAAGGGCGGCACGATTCGGATGGCGGAACCGGGCGGGTTCGACAGCCTGAAACCTTGGGTCCTGAAGGGCAACGCGGCATGGGGCGTGGGCGTCCACGTGACGGAGTCGCTGATGATGCGGTCCATCGACGAGCCGTTCAGCCTGTACGGCCTCTTGGCCGAGACGATCGAGGTCGCGCCCGACCGGGCTTGGGTCGAATTCACCCTGCGCGAGGAGGCACGGTTTTCGGACGGCAGCCCGGTGACCGTCGACGATGTGATCTGGTCCTATGAAACGCTTGGGACGCAGGGCCATCCCCGCTATCTGGCCGCCTGGTCGCGGGTCGACCGGATCGAGGCCACGGGTCCGCGCAGCGTGCGGCTGACCTTCACCGAACCCGACCGAGAGCTGCCTTTGTTGATGGGCCTGCGCCCGATCCTGAAGAAGGCCCAGTGGGAGGGGCAGGATTTCACCACATCCTCGCTGGAGGCACCGATCGGCAGCGGCGCCTATGTCGTCGATCAGGTCGAGCCGGGGCGGTCGATCAGCTTTCGCCGCAATCCCGACTATTGGGGTCGCGACCTGCCGCTGATGGCGGGGGTGAACAATTTCGACGTCATCCGCTATGACTATTTCGCCGATGCCAATGCCATGTTCGAGGCGTTCAAGGCCGGCGCGGTGACCGTGTGGCGGGAACTGTCGGCGCAGAAATGGGCCGGCGAATACGGGTTTCCGCTGATGACCGACGGCCGCGCGGTGCAGGCCGAAATCCCCAACGAACGCCCCTCCGGGATCGTTGGCCTGGTAATGAACAGCCGAAACCCGGCATTCGCCGACTGGCGCGTGCGCCAGGCCCTGATCGAGATGTTCAATTTCCGCTTCATCAACCAGACCTTGAACGGCGGTGCCGATCCGCGGATCACGTCCTATTTCTCGAACTCGGTGCTGGCGATGGAGGACGGGCCCGCGACGGGCCGCGTCGCCGACCTGCTGGCGCCTTTCGCCGCCGATCTGCCGCCCGGCACGATGGACGGCTATGCCCTTCCCGAAGGTCGGACCGCGCCATGGACCGCGCCGGCGTGCGCAGGGCGATGGCCTTGATGGAGGAGGCCGGCTGGACGGTGCAGGACGGTCAGCTGCGGAACGCGCAGGGCCAGCCCTTCGCCTTCGAGATTCTGCTGAACCAGAACGGCACTGCAATGCGCAGCGGCTCCGAGGTTCAGCAGATCGTGAACATCTATGTCGAGGCGCTGCGCCCCTTGGGCATCACGCCGCGCATCACCCTGCTGGATTCGGCGCAGTACATCGAACGCACGAACAACTATCAGTTCGACATGACGTGGTACGAACGCGGGCTGTCGCTGTCGCCGGGCAGCGAACAGCGGCTGTACTGGGGCCGCGACGGCGTGACCACGCCCGGCAGCCGCAACTGGATGGGCATCGACAGCCCCGCCGCCGAGGCGATGATCGACGCGATGGTCGCCGCCGACACGGCCGAGGACTTTACCGCGGCCGTTCAGGCGCTGGACCGGGTGCTGACCGCGGGGCGTTACGTGATCCCGGTCAGTTTTTCGCCGATCTCGCGGCTGGCCCATGCCGCGGATCTGAAATACCCTGAGGAAATACCCATGTACGGGGACTGGCCGGGCTTTCTGCCCGAAGTCTGGTGGCAGGAGACGAACTGATGCGGATGTTTTGGGTTACAGTAGCGGCTTGCACGATGCTGGCCGGTTGCAACACCGTCGCCGGTGTCGGCGAGGACATTACAGGGACGGCGCGCTGGTTCCAGGGCAGCCTTCCGACAGGAGGTTATTGATGAAGTGGCACCATGTTCAGGAAAACTGGGCGGCCTTCTATGAAGCGATCATCGACAAGTGGCCCGAGGCCGAGGACACCGAGCTGGACGAGATCGACGGCGACCAGCGCGCCTTCGTCGCCTATCTGGTCGAGGTGACCGGCCAGGAGCCCGCCGAGATCCGCGAGGAGCTGCGCGAATGGCTGGTCGGAGAGATTCCGTCGGACGTCGTGATGGACCCGATCCATGACAACCACTCGATCGCGCTGTCCTCCAAGTTCGTGAACGAGGGCGAGGACGAGTTTTCCGACGACGCCCGGTTCGGCGACGACGACAGCGACAAGAACGACTGAGGGGGCGTCAGCCCCCCTGTCCGGCGGCAGGGCGGCCGATGCCGCCCAGCTTGCCGATGTGCCGCGCCAGCAGCACATAGATCGCCCCGTACAGCCCGGCGACGATCAGCCCGACCCACTGGATCTCGAACGGGGTGAAGACATAGGCCCCGACCAGCCCCAGTTGCAGCAGGAAATGCAGCGGGTAATAGCGGCGATCGCCCAGGGTCTCCCTCGACCAGTTCAGGTTCGTCGAATACAGCCGGATCAAGCTGTCGAGCGAGTTCACGACGAACACCACGCCCACCGCGATCATGAACCAGTTAAGCCAGCCCGGGATCACGATCCCGCCCTGATGATAGACGAACAGCACGCTGAACCACAGCCCCAGGGGAATGGCGGGCAACGCCACCATCGCCAATGCCAGCTGCCAGACCTGCAGCCCGCCGACAAAGCGCGCGACGAACTGGCCGATCATGATCGACCAGGCGAACCACCAGAACAGGTAGAATTCGTGATAATCCGCGATGGGCGTGGCAAAGCGCGGCAGATGCGCGAAATACCCGCCCAACAGGCCCACGCTGTCAAAGAAATCGCCCATCCCCACCCGGCTGTAGACAAAGGCGATCATCGCCAGCGCGGTAAAGGCCAGCATGCCGAACCCATAGCTGGACAGGATCGCCAGCCATTTCATCACCGCCATGTTGCCGCTGGACACGACCGCGGTGGCGATCACCACCACGACCAGTGCCCAGACCGCGCCCTGCGGCAGGTCCGGGGCATAGGTGGGCAGGTTCGACATGAACAGATAGCAGGTGAAGGAACAGGTCGCGATGACCGTCAGGTTGTAGATCCATTTGACCACGGGGATCTGGAACAACTGCAGCCGCGGCTCGATCGCGATGAAATAGAACGTGGCCACGAAATACATCAGCCAGACCAGCGGCCCCCACATGCCGAATTCCACGGCCAAGGCGTTGGTAAAGCCGAAGGCCGGGTCCTCCTCATAGATCGGGAATTCCGCCAGCGGCAGCATGACCAGACCCATGTCCAGTCCGGCGGTGAACAGCAGGGCGATCAGGGTGAACAGGCCGACGGGCTCTTCGCCCTGCAGCCGCAGGCGGGGCCAGCGGATCAGGACGAACAGCGCGCAGGCCAGCACGCTGAGATAGGCGACAGTGATGATCGGCGTCATTCGCGCAATCCTCCTTCGTCTGGTAAATCATCAGGTCGGTTCGGCAGCCGGGAAAAATACCGGCTGCCCGCAGTGATCGCAGCCTGGGGCTGCATGTTTGTTTGATCCCCTAAGGATGCTTTATATTGAGTGACCGGTCAATCAAGAATTACCCCAAACGATATTCCGGCACCGGAACGCCTATTGCGTGCAAATGGCTGCAACCGTGGCTTGAGATTTCAGGACGCATCTGCGACATGCTGCCCCACATACCCATCCCGTCCATGGCCAAGGGGACGACCTGATGTCCAGCAGCCTGAAAATCGCCGTCGGCAGCATCTTTGTCGGCGTGATCGTGCTTGGGCTGAAGGCCCTTGCCTGGCACGTGACCGGATCGGTGGCGCTGCTGTCCGACGCGCTGGAAAGCATCGTCAACGTGGCGACGGCGGTCGCGGCGCTGGTGGCCATTTCCGTGGCACAGCGTCCGGCGGACCAGGCGCATCCCTATGGCCACCACAAGGCCGAGTTCCTCAGCGCCGTGCTGGAGGGGGTGCTGATCATCGTCGCCGCCCTGCTGATCCTGCGCGAGGCGTGGCACGCCTTCCAGAACCCGCGAGAGATCCAGGCCGCCGGCCTGGGCATGGCCATCAACGCGGGCGCCGGGGTGCTGAACGCGATCTGGTGCAGCGTCCTGATCCGTCAGGGACGGCGGCTGCGGTCGCCCGCCTTGGTCGCGGATGGCAAGCACCTGCTGACCGACGTGATTTCGTCGGGCGGCGTCCTGCTGGGTGTGGGCCTGGCGGTCGCGACCGGCTGGTCGATCCTGGACCCGGCGCTGGCGATGCTGGTGGGCGTCAACATCCTGTGGTCGGGCTGGAAGGTCATGGCCTCATCCGTGTCCGGCCTGCTGGACGAGGCGGTGCCCGAAAAGACCTTGGTGACGATCCGCGACATCATTTCGGACAAGGCCAGCGGCGCCCTAGAGGCTCATGACCTACGCACGCGTCATGCGGGGGCGGTGACCTTCATCGATTTCCATCTGGTGGTGGACGGCCGGACGACGGTGTCGGACGCCCACGAGATCTGCGACCGGATCGAGGCCAGCATCAAGGCCACCCTGCCCGAATCGCAGGTGACCATCCATGTCGAACCGGAACACAAGGCCAAGCATTCCGGCGTGCTGGTGATCTAGGCGGCCCGACCTCAGGCTGCCAGCCGCACCCAGACCGGGACATGGTCGCTTGGCTTTTCGCCGGCCCGCGCGTCGCGGTCCACGCCCGTCTCGATCATCAGGTCGGCCGCCTGCGGCGACAGCAGCAGGTGATCGATGCGGATGCCGTTGTCACGCTCCCACGCCCCTGCCTGATAGTCCCAGAAGGTGAACGGTCCCCGCGTGGCCCACGGGTCGCGAATGCGCACCGCGTCTGTCCAGCCCTGGTTCACGATGGCCCGGAACGCCGCCCGGCTTTGCGGCAGGAACAGCGCGTCCTCGGTCCAGCGGTCGGGATGGGCGGCGTCGCGGGGTTCGGGAATGATGTTGTAGTCGCCCAGCATCACGACCGGCATCTCCGACGCCAGCAACTCCGCCGCGCGCAGGCGCAGGCGCTCCATCCAAGCCAGCTTGTAGTCGTATTTCGGCCCCGGCGCGGGGTTGCCGTTGGGCAGGTACAGCCCGGCGATGCGCACCGCATGGGTGCCGACCACCGTCGCCTCGATATAGCGGGCCTGTTCGTCGGCATCGTCGCCGGGCAGGCCGCGGGTCACGTCCTCCAGCGGAAGCCGCGACAGGATCGCCACGCCGTTGAAGCCCTTCTGGCCGTGGGTTTCCACCTGCCAGCCCAGGTCCTGGAAATGCTCGCGCGGGAAACCCTCGTCCACGGACTTGATTTCCTGCAGCACGACCAGATCGGCGTCGGTCGCGGCCAGCCAGTCGGTCAGCGCCTGCACGCGGGCCTTGACGCCATTGATGTTGAAGCTTGCGATTTTCATGGCCGGCATCTTTAGCGCCGCCCGCGCGTTTGGCAACACGAACCGCAAGGGGCCGTGATGATCCGACTGCTGATCCTGCTGATGTTTCTGCCCGCGGCCGCCACCGCGCGCCCGGTCACGGGCCTGCTGGAAAAGACCAGCCCCCTGCCCGCGACGATCCCCTTACAGGTGCGGGCGCGTCAGAGATGGATCACGCGGTCATCCTGATGGATGCGGATGGCGCGCCGGTCATCAGCGCCTATCTGCGTGGCGGGACGGTGCTGGGGCTGCTGGTGCCGCCGGGCGATCATCGCCTGACGGTGGCCAGCGGGGCGGGGCAGGACTGGCAGGGCCTGCCAGACATGTTCGGAACGCCAGCCATTGCCCTGCCCGAACCCCTGCGCTTTCGCATCGACGGCGCGCGGCGCGAGGGGCAGTCGATCACGCTGGAACCGGACGGGGACGGATTGCGCATCACGGACCGGCAGAACCGGGTGATCTGTCAACTGGCAGATCGGGACAGCACGCGGGTGGTCGAGACGCTGCCGTCGGGAACGCAATTCCGCTATCTGGAACAGCGGCTGGATCCCCGCAGCATTCCCTGCGACTAGATCGAGAAGCTGGTTCCGCAGCCGCAGCTGGCGGTGGCGTTCGGGTTCTCGATCACGAAGCGGGCGCCGATCAGCTCGTCGGTGAAATCGATCACCGCGCCGGCCAGATAGGGCAGCGAGACCGGGTCCACGACCACGGACTGTCCCGACTTTTCAAGGATCAGGTCGTCGGATTCCGGCGCGTCCAGACGGATGTCGTACTGGAACCCGGAACATCCTCCGCCCAGCACGGCGACGCGCAGCGGCACCGGGTCCTTGCCCGCATTGATCTGGGACAGGCGGTCATAGGCGCGGTCGGTCACTTTGGGCGGCAGGTTCATGGGGCGTTCCCGTTTTCGTCTGGTTGCTTCAAATATAGGGTCCGCCGGGTGAACCCGCAAGGAAGGCTGACCCCGTGACCGCACTCGCGCCCTATGCCTGCCAGCCGCAAGACAGCCGCGGGCGTCTGCACGACGAAAGTCTGTCCACCTTCCGGTCGCCCTGGCAACGCGACCGCGACCGGATCATCCATTCCAGCGCCTTCCGCCGGTTGAAGCACAAGACGCAGGTCTTTGTCGAACATGACGGTGAGGGCTATCGCGGCGACTATTTCCGCACCCGCCTGACCCACACGATCGAAGTGGCACAGGTCGCGCGCACCATCGCCGGGGCGCTGAACCTGAACACCGACCTGGCCGAGACC
Organism: Paracoccus sp. PAMC 22219; assembly: GCF_000787695.1. Classification (GTDB taxonomy): domain Bacteria; phylum Pseudomonadota; class Alphaproteobacteria; order Rhodobacterales; family Rhodobacteraceae; genus Paracoccus. The sequence continues at coordinate 16,836 of NZ_BBPH01000094.1, forward strand.
GTGGCCTTGGCCCACGACTTGGGCCACCCCCCCTTCGGCCATACCGGAGAGGACGCGCTGTCGGCGCTGATGGCGCCCTATGGCGGGTTCGACCACAACGCCCAGGCATTGCGCATCGTCACGCGTCTGGAACGACACTATGCCGATTTCGACGGGCTGAACCTGACTTGGGAAAGCTTGGAGGGCATCGCCAAGCACAACGGTCCGGTGACGGGCGACCTGCCCTATGCGCTGCGCGACGTGAATGCGCTGTGGGACCTGGAACTGCACACCAATGCCAGTGCCGAGGCGCAGGTGGCGGCCGTTGCCGACGACGTGGCCTATAACCACCACGACCTGCATGACGGGTTGCGCGCGGGGCTGTTCACCGAGGCCGATCTGGCCGAACTGCCCGTGATCGGCCCGGCCTTTGCCGAGGTCGACCGCCTGTATCCCGACCTGGACCCGACCCGTCGCCGCTACGAGGCGTTGCGCCGCGTCTTTGGCGTCATGGTCGAGGACGTGATCGCCGTCGCCCAGAACCGGCTGGCCGGTCTGCAGCCGCGGTCGGCCGACGACATCCGCGCGATGGACGGGGCGATCATCCGGTTCTCCAAGCCGCTGTATCAGAACATCAAGGCCATCAAGTCCTTCCTGTTCCAGCGCATGTATCGTGCGCCGTCAGTGGTGGTGGAACGCCACCATGTCACCCAGATGCTGAATGATCTGTTCCCGCTGTATCTGGATCACCCCGACCGCCTGCCCGACCAGTGGCGCGATGCCGCGGTGCAGTTGAACGACCCGACCGAACGCGCGCGGCTGGTGCTTGATTACGTTGCAGGCATGACCGACCGCTATGCGATTGCTGAACATCAACGCCTGATTATGCCGCAATCCTGAACCTTGGATGGTGTTGCCGCGTTGAGCGCGCAACACTGAACCAAAGAAAAGGATTGATCTCATGATTACCCGCACCGGATCGGCTGAATGGACTGGCGGCCTGAAAGAGGGCAAGGGCCAGGTCTCGACCAAGTCGGGCGCGCTGTCGGCGCAGCCCTATGGCTTCAACACCCGTTTCGAGGACAAGCCCGGCACCAACCCCGAAGAGCTGGTGGGCGCGGCCCATGCGTCCTGCTTTTCGATGGCGCTGGCGATGATGCTGGAACAGGAAGGCATTTCGGGTGTGTCGATCCAGACCAAGTCCGACATCTCGATGGACAAGGAGGGTGACGGCTTTGCGGTCAAGAAGGCGCACCTGACCACGACGATCACCGCCGACGCGGACCAGGCCAAGATCCTTGAGGTTGCCGAGAAGGCCAAGGCAGGCTGCCCGATCAGCAAGCTGCTGAACGCGGAAATCACCATGGACGCTTCGGTTTCCTGATGCGCGTCCGGGTCGGTCACGAGTTCCGTATCAAGGTCGAACAGCCGACCCCCCTGATCTGCCTTGTCGCCCCCGAGGCGGCACGGCACACCGATTTCGTGGCCCCCGAACAGGTCACCACGGAACCGCATGTCGACGTGCATGAGTATCGCGACCTGTTCGACAACATCTGTCGCCGCATGGTCGCCCCCGCCGGAGAGTTCATCCTGCGCGGCGATGTGACCCTGCACGACGACGAGATGTGGGACGATGTCGACTTCGCGGCCCAGGAGACGCGGGTCGAGGATCTGCCCGACGATGCCCTGATCTATCTGATGGCATCACGCTATGTCGAAAGCGACGTGCTGTCGCAGCAGGCGTGGGACCTGTTCGGGCACCTGCAGCCGGGCTGGGGCCGGGTTCAAGCGGTGATGGATCACGGACACAAGGTCCTGCAATTCGACTATGGCACGGCGTCGGTGTTCCGCACTGCCAATGACGCCAGCAAGGGCGGCATGGCCGTCTGTCGCGATTTTGCCCACCTGTCGCTGGCCTATCTGCGGGCGCTGAACATCCCGGCGCGCTATGTGAACGGTTATGTCGGCGACATCGGCGTGCCCAAGGTCGACGCGCCGATGGATTTTGCCGCCTGGATCGAGGTCTATCTGTCCGGCCGCTGGTGGACGTTCGACCCGCGCAACAACGAACGCCGCCTTGGCCGCGTCGTCGTCGCACGGGGTCGCGACGCGGCCGATGTGGCGATGCTGGCCAGCTTTGGCCCGCATCAGCTGGTCGGCTTCACCGTCTGGTGCCACCCGGTGGACGAGAACGGGCAGGAGCTGGACGGTATGGCCTTTGGTCAGGCCACCTAGGTTTTAGACCATCATCTCCTTGGTCGCGGTCAGCCTTAGTTCAGGGTGATCGCGACCGATGCGGTCGATGTCCCATTGCAGGCGGGTCAGATAGACCAGATCGCCGTCATGGTCATGCGCCAGGTGACCCTTGTTCGTCTCCGCGAATGCATCGACGACCGGCTTGGACCCGCTGACCCAACGCGCGCTGGTGAACTGGCTGCCCTCGAACCGCACAGGGATGCCGTATTCTAGCTCGATCCGGCTGGCCAGCACCTCGAATTGCAGCGCACCCACGACGCCGACGATGAAACCCGACCCGATGGCGGGCTTGAAGACCTTGGCGGCCCCCTCCTCGGCGAACTGCATCAGCGCCTTTTCCAGGTGCTTGGCCTTCATCGGATCGGTCGCGCGCACGGTCTGCAACAGTTCGGGCGCAAATGACGGGATGCCGGTGAACCGCAGCGTCTCCCCCTCGGTCAGGGCGTCGCCGATGCGCAGCTGGCCGTGGTTCGGAATGCCGATGATGTCGCCCGCCCAGGCCTCCTCGGCCAGTTCGCGGTCAGCAGCCAGGAACAGAACCGGGTTCGACACCGCCATCGGCTTTTTCGTGCGCACGTGGACCATCTTCATGCCACGTTCGAAATGCCCCGACGCCAGCCGGACAAAGGCCACGCGGTCGCGGTGCTTGGGGTCCATGTTGGCCTGCACCTTGAACACAAAGCCGGTCACGGTCTTTTCCTCCGGCGAAATCTCGCGTTCGGCGCTGTTCTGGGGCTGCGGCGGCGGGCCATAGGTGCTGATGCCCTGCATCAGCTCCTGCACGCCGAAACTGTTGATCGCGCTGCCGAACCAGATCGGCGTCATGTGGCCTTCCAGGAACGACTGGTGGTCAAAGGTCGGCAGCAGCTCGCGCGCCATCTCGACCTCCTCGCGCAGCTTGGCCAGCAGGTCGGCGGGAACATGTTCCGCCAGCTGCGGGTCGTCCAGCCCCTTCATCGAGATCGACTGCGCGACCTTGTTGCGGTCGGCCCGGTCCATCAGCTCCAGCCGATCGCCCAGCATGTCATAGCAGCCGATGAATTCGCGCCCGACCCCGATCGGCCAGGATGCCGGGGCCACGTCGATCGCCAGGTTCTCTTGGATCTCGTCGATGATCTCGAACGTGTCGCGGGATTCGCGGTCCATCTTGTTGCAGAACGTCAGGATCGGCAGGTCGCGCAGGCGGCAGACCTCGAACAGCTTGCGGGTCTGCGATTCGACGCCCTTGGCGCCGTCGATGACCATGATCGCCGCATCCACCGCCGTCAGCGTGCGATAGGTATCTTCCGAAAAATCGCTGTGGCCCGGCGTGTCCACCAGGTTGAAGCGATGTCCGTCAAAATCGAACGACATTGCCGACGCGGACACTGAAATGCCGCGATCCTGTTCCATCTTCATGAAATCCGACCGCGTGCGCCGCGCCTCGCCCTTGGCACGCACCTGTCCGGCCATCTGGATGGCGCCACCGTACAGCAGGAACTTCTCGGTCAGCGTTGTCTTGCCGGCATCGGGATGCGAGATGATCGCAAAGGTCCGGCGGCGGGCGATTTCGGGCGGAAGCTGGGGGCGGTTTGTCATGCCGCGGCTTTAGCGCGCCCGCGCGCCCGACGCAATTCCCGGCATCATGCCGCCAATGGCGCGAATTGTCTGCATCCGGTTCTTGAACATGCGCGTCCTTGACGCATGATCATCACGAAACGGACGAGGGCACAGATGGATGGATCACTGGACCAATTGATGCGGCTGCTGTCCAATCGCGGCCTGGAATGGCTGCGCCAACGCATCATGGCACTGCCCGATCCCTGTCCCGTGGACCATCCCGACATCGGCGCGCTGGCGCTGGTGGGACAGGTCGCGCCGGTGCTGTCGGGCCTGCGCGGACGGATCTCGCCGATCGAGGTCATCGTGCTGCGGCGGCTGACGCCGGACCTGATCCGCCAAGGCGCCCTGCGCGTCCTGGACGGCGCGCGGGACGACGCGATGGTGCGGCTGATGCTGGCGGGAGGCTGGTCGCCCAGACCGACCCCCTGTGGCAATTGGCGTGCGAGGCGCTGGCCGACGATCCCGCCTGCCCTTGCCGCACAGGCTGGCCCTGTGCGACGACCCTGCCCTGCTGGAGCAGGCCGAGACCGCGCTGACCACGCCCCCGGCCCTGATCACCCCCAATCACGTGGCCCAGGTGGCGCAGCTGCTGATGCAGCTTTATCACCACGGCGCCCGGCGCCCCCGCCTGTCGCATCCGCGCGCCTACACGCTGATCTTCGATCACCTGCGGATGCTGGCGGACTGGGCGCAGGGGGCGGGATGCACGGGGTCGGTCGCCCGGATCGCGTTCTGCCTGCGGCTGCTGGACAACGACCATCCGGTGGCCGACATGATGTCGGACCTGATCCAGGTCCAGCGCCCCGATGGATCATTTCCTATCAGGCTGGGCTTTGGCACGGCGGACCAGGCGTTCGCGGACGCGGTCCAGCCGACGGTCCAAGTGGCGATGGCCCTGCACATGGCCGCGTGGAAGCGTTGGCACGGGCCCGCGCCCGTCTGGCTGCAGCCCCACCCCGTCCAGACCGCAGCCCGCCAGCTGGCCGACCGGATCGCGGCGATGGATATTCCCGCCGGCATGGCCCTGTCCGTGGCGACCAGCCTGTCCCGCGCAACCGGAGAGAACTGGTTTCCCCGGCTGGCCCCCCCGCGCCACGTGGCACCCGACGATCTGGCGCGCTTGGGGCGGGTCTGCTTTCGGGATCCGTTCTCGGCCCGGCATCTGCGGGGATGGCTGGGTCTGACCCGCCAGGCGCGCGCCCGACATGCGTCGACGATCAGGAAGCGGCGTGGCTGGCAGGCCGCACCGTGGCCATCGCGACACCCCTGCCCGATGCGTTGGTCCGGATGTGGGACCGCGCCGCCGTGGCGGGCGATGTCGTGTCGTTCATCGATTGCGCGCGGGTGGCACAACACCACATGGACGGCCCGGCCACCCCCGCCATCCGCGCCATGACCCGGCACCTGTGCGTCGCGGCGCTGACGCAGGACGCACCCCTGCCCCAGATGCTGGAGAGCCTCGATCGCCTGACCCTGCTGTCCCGCCTGTTCGAGCCCGAAGCAATGGCTGCAGCGGCCGCCTGATTACGTCAGAACAGCCCTTCGACCTGCCCCAGGTCGTCCAGCCGGATGACCTCGGCCGCGGGATGGCGCGGCAGGCCCGGCATGGTCATGATCTGCCCGCAGATGGCCACGACGAACCCCGCGCCTGCGTTCAGCCGCACCTCTCGCACCGGGATGACATGCCCGGTGGGCGCACCGCGCAAATCGGGGTCGGTCGAAAAGCTGTACTGCGTCTTGGCGATGCAGACGGGCATGTGGCCATGCCCCGCCGCCTGCCACGCCGCCAGCTGATCCAGCACCCCGGGTCCGGGTTCCACCCGTGCGGCGCGGTGAATATGGGTGCAGATCGTCTGGATCTTGTCCCACAGCGGCATCGCATCCGGGTACAGCGTCGCGAATTGTGCGGGCTGATCCGCCAAGGCCACGACCGCGCGGGCCAGATCCTCGGCCCCCGCGCCGCCCATGGCCCAGTGCCGCGCCAAAATCGCCTGCACGCCCTGATCGGCGCAATAGGCCTGAAGGGCCGCGATCTCGGCCGGTGTGTCGCCGTCGAAATGGTTCAGCGCCACGACGACGGGCAGGCCAAAGCTGCGGATGTTCTCGATATGGCGGCCCAGATTGGCGCAACCCGCGGTGACGGCGGCAACATCCTCGGCCCCGAGATCGGCCTTGGCCACGCCACCGTTCATCTTCAGCGCCCGCACGGTCGCGACCAGCACCACGGCCGCCGGCGACAGCCCCGCCAGGCGGCACTTGATGTTCAGGAACTTCTCGGCGCCCAGATCGGCGCCAAATCCCGCTTCGGTCACCACGTAATCGGACAGGCGCAGCGCGGCGCGCGTCGCGATGACGCTGTTGCAGCCGTGGGCGATATTGGCGAACGGCCCGCCGTGGACCAAGGCCGGGTTGTTCTCCAACGTCTGGACCAGGTTCGGCTGCAGCGCGTCCTTGAGCAGGACGGTCATCGCGCCGTCCGCCTGCAGGTCGCGTGCGGTGACCGGCTGACGGTCGCGGTCATAGCCTACGACGATGCGGCCAAGACGGTCCTGCAGATCGGCCAGATCGCGCGACAGGCACAGGATCGCCATCACCTCGGACGCAACGGTGATGTCGAAACCGGTCTGGCGCGAAAACCCGTTCGCCGGACCGCCAAGGCCCACCACGACATCGCGCAGTGCGCGGTCGTTCATGTCCATGACCCGCCGCCAGGTGATGCGTCGCGTGTCGATGTCCAGCGCGTTGCCCCAGTGGATGTGGTTGTCGATCATCGCGGCCAGCAGGTTGTGGGCCGATGTGATGGCGTGGAAATCGCCGGTGAAGTGAAGGTTCATCTCCTCCATCGGCACGATCTGGGCACGCCCGCCCCCGGCCGCCCCGCCCTTCATGCCGAAGTTCGGGCCAAGGCTGGCTTCGCGGATGCAGATGGTGGCGCGGTGGCCGATCCGGTTCAGTGCATCGCCCAGGCCCACCGTCGTCGTGGTCTTGCCCTCTCCCGCAGGGGTAGGGTTGATGGCGGTGACCAGGATCAGCCGGCCTTCGGGCCCGGTCAGACCGGCCAGCGCGTCATGGGTGATCTTGGCCTTGTCATGGCCATAGGGCAGGATCTGGTCGGGCGTCAGGCCAAGACGGGCGGCGATGTCGTTGATCGGGCGCTTGGTCGCCTCGCGCGCGATCTGAAGGTCGGTCTGCATGTTTCAGCGCACCACCATGACCGAGACCGGCGAATGGCGCACGACCGCGTTCGCATCGCGGCTGACCAGGATGCTGCGCAGCTCGTCCGGCTTGTCGCTGGCCATCACGATCAGGTCGGCCTTGTGGCGGGCCGCGGCGCGCAGAATCGTTTCCGCCACGTGCCCGTGGCCCACATGGACCTGCACCCGCGACTGGTCGGGGAAATGCTGGCTGGCGAAATCGTCCAACGCGCCCTTCATCTTCTGAAGGGCCTTCTGCTCGTATCCCTTGGGCAGGAAGGTCGCCACCATCGAGCTGCCAAAGTCGTGCACGATCCCCAGCAGGTGGATCACGCCATGCTCGCCCGCCAGCCGCATCGCGGCAGGCAGGGCCTTTTCCCAGCTTTCGGGATGCTGAAGGTCGATCGGCAACAGCACGACGTCATGCATGGCGCGGTCCTTTCACGGGCTGGGGGCGCGTCTCGCGCCGACGCTGCGACCAGATCACCAGACCCATCAGCAGGAAGGCCGGGATATAGATCCAGTACCGCGACGGTGCGGCCGCCGGGGCATTCACGGCAAGCACGGTCTGATCCCAGTCCAGCCCCGCCGCCTGCGCCGGGCTGTCGAAGGCCACGTTGTCGATCAGCGTGCGGTCGCCATCCTGGATCAGGGTGATTCCCGTGGCCTCCAGCCGCTCCTCGCCGGTTGCGCCTTCTGGGACGGCCAGCAGGGCAGTGAATTCGACCGGGTTGCCGATATCGTTCAGCCCGGCGATGCGCAGGCGCAGGCCGTCGCCGACCTCGCTGGCGTCAAGGGCCTGCACCAGCTCCGACCCGGGACGTTCCTCGAACGGCGGGAAGACATAGCCCCAGAAGAAGCCGGGCCGGAAGATCGTGAACGCGATCAGCAGCAGCATCGCCGTCTCCCACAGCTTGCTGCGGACCAGGAACCACCCCTGCGTCGCCGCCGCGAACAGCAGCATCGCGATGGTCGCGGTGATGAAGACAAAGATCCCCTGCCCCCAGCCCACATCGATCAGCAGCAGGTCGGTGTTGAAGATGAACAGGAACGGCAGCACCGCCGTCCGCATGCTGTAGCCGAAGGCGATGACACCGGTCTTGATCGGATCGCCCCCCGACACGGCCGCGGCGGCGAAGGACGCCAGGCCCACGGGCGGGGTCACATCGGCCATGATGCCAAAATAGAACACGAACAGGTGCACCGCGATCAGCGGCACGATCAGCCCGTTCTGCTGGCCAAGCGTCACGATGACCGGCGCCAGCAGCGCCGAGACGACGATATAGTTCGCCGTGGTCGGCAGCCCCATCCCCAAGATCAGCGACAGGACCGCGGTCAGGCCCAGGATGGCCAGCAGGTTGCCGCCCGACAGGACCTCGACGACCTCGGCCAGGGCCGATCCCACGCCGGTCTGGCTGACCGCGCCCACGATGATGCCCGCGGTCGCCGTGGCGATGCCGATGCCGATCATGTTGCGCGCGCCGGAAATCAGGCCATCCACCAGGTCGTCGAACCCGGCCCGCAGCGCGCGCCCGGTGCGGGCGTTTCCGGTGCGGTCCGATCCGCGCAGCATCACCATCAGCGGCCGCTGCGTCAGCAGGATAAAGATCATGTAGGCCGTCGCCCAGAAGGCCGACAGGCCCGGCGACAGACGGTCCACCATCAGCGCCCAGACAAGCACGACGACGGGCAGGATGAAATGCAGCCCCGACCGGACCGTCGGCCCAGGCAGCGGCAGTTCCGTCACCGGCGCGTTGGGATCGTCGATCTGCAGCGGTTCCTCGCGCGAGGCGACCCACAGCAGGCCCACATAGGCCGCGGTCAGGATGCCGAAGACGACATAGGGCGCGGCGGACCCAAAGGCCGGACGGATCCAGCCCATCAGGTAATAGACCGCCAGCGACAGCGCGCAGATGCCCGCGATCAGAAAGGCCGTGAACATCAGCCGGCGCAGCAGCGGCGGCGGCGTATAGGCACGCGGCAGGCCCTGCATCCCGGCCTTCATCGCCTCCAGGTGCACGATATAGACCAGCGCGATATAGCTGATCGTGGCGGGCAGGAAGGCGTGCTTGACCACGTCGAAATAGGGGATGCCCACGTATTCGACCATCAGGAAGGCCGCGGCGCCCATGACCGGTGGCATGATTTGACCGTTGACCGATGACGCGGTTTCCACCGCACCTGCCTTTTCGCTGGAAAAGCCCACCTTCTTCATCAGCGGGATGGTGAAGGTGCCCGTGGTCACCACGTTGGCGATGGAGGACCCGGAAATCAGCCCGGTCATGGCGCTGCTGACGACGGCGGCCTTGGCCGGTCCGCCCCGCAGGTGACCCATCAGCGAAAAGGCGACCTGGATGAAATAGTTGCCGGCCCCGGCCTTGTCCAACAGGGCGCCGAACAGCACGAACAGGAAGACGAAGCTGGTCGATACGCCCAGGGCGATACCGAAGATGCCCTCGGTCGTGACCCATTGGTGGTTGGCGACCTCGGCCAGCGAATTGCCGCGATGCGCGATGATCGACGGCATGTAGGGACCCAGGAAGGTATAGGCCAGGAACACCGTGGCCACGATCATCAGGGCCGGGCCAAGGCTGCGACGCGTGGCCTCCAGCAGCAGCAGGATGCCCACCACGGCCACGATCAGGTCGATGGTGATCGGCGCGCCGACCCGGCGGCCAAGCGCGTCGCTGTTGACAAAGACGTACATGGTGACGGCCACGCCCAGCAGCGCCAGCGCCCATTCCCAGGGCGGAACGCGGCTCTTGGGACTGCCCAGCAGCACCGCCGCAACGATGCCCCCACCGGCCAGCGCCAGCCACCAGATCGGCATGGTCGCGGGCGCGCCATAGATGAACAGGCCCGACAGGATCACCGGAACCGACACCCCAAGGGCCAGCTGGAACGGTGATTTTTCAGCGGGGTAGGCCATGAAAGCCAGAAACAGCGCGAAGGCCAGGTGGACCGCGCGGGCATCCGTGGCGCTGATGATGGCAAAGTTCAGCATGAAGGGCAGCGGAGAGGCGATCCACAGCTGGAACAGCGACCAGCACAGGGCCACGCCCAGGATCAGCTTGCCCACCACACCCGGCGGCGTGCGCGCGCCGGTATCCGCGGAGGCGACGAGTTCGTCCAGTTCTTCCTGGGTCAGGGCACCGCGGCCCGCGGCCTGCATCTCGACCGCGCTGGCCTGCTGCTGGCGCTCCCTGGTCTTGTTGTCGTCGCTCATCACGGCACCCCCTGCGATGCGTCTTGTTGTTCGTTGATCATGATGAAGGGCGGCCCGTTGGGGCCGCCCCGGTCAGGCGTGGATCACTCGACCCAGCCCTGTTCGCGATAGTAGCGCTCGGCACCGGGGTGCAGGGGCGCGCTGTTGCCGTCGGCGATCATCTCCTCGGGGGTCAGCGAGGCGAATGCCGGGTGCAGGCCCTTGAAGCGGTCGAAGTTGTCGAAGACCGCCTTGACCACCTGGTACACCGTCTCGTCCGGAATCGCGGCCGAGGTTACGAAGGTCGCCTTGACGCCGAAGGTCTCGGTATCCTCGTCGTTGCCGGCATACATGCCGCCGGGAATCACCACCTTGGAGTAGAACGGGTTGTCCGCGATCAGCGTGTCGATCGCCTCTCCGGACACGTCGACCAGGGTCGCGGCCACGGTCGAGGTCGCCTCCTGGATCGAGCCGTTGGGATGGCCCACGGTATAGCTGATCGCATCGACCTGGTTGTCGCCCAGGGCGGCCGACTGTTCGGCGGGGCGCAGTTCCGACGACAGCGCGAAGTCGTCCATGCTCATGCCCATGGCGTCCAGAACGACCTCGAACGTGCCGCGCGATCCGGAACCGGGGTTGCCGACATTCACGCGCTTGCCCGCCAGATCGGTGAAAGTCTCGACCCCGCTGTCGGCGCGGGCGACGACGGTAAAGGGCTCGGGGTGGACGGCGAACACGGCGCGCAGGTCGGTGAAGGCGTCGCCTTCATAGTCCGAGCTGCCGTTATAGGCGTGGAACTGCCAGTCGGACTGGGCCACGCCCATGGTCATCCCGCCGGACTTGATCTGGTTGATGTTGTCGATCGACCCGCCCGTGGCGGGCGCGGTGCAGCGCAGGCCCGTGGTGGCCGTGTCGCGGTTTACCAGGCGGCAGATCGACTGACCCACGACGTAATAGACGCCGGTCTGGCCGCCCGTGCCGATGGTGATGAACTGTTCTTCCTGCGCCATCAGCGGCGTGGCGCCCAGCACCATGACGGTGCTCAGCAGGATCGGTTTCAATTTGACCATGTCGGCTTCTCCCTAATCTTGTTTGGCAGGCAAGCGCGATCGGCGCGTCCCCGCTGGATGATCTTATCGTCACGGATGCGTGTGTGAAACACAAGCCCGGCGCGCGGTCAAACCGGGTTTAGAACGCCTCATCAGCCCAGAAGGGTCGCAACCCGGTCCCGCAACACCGGCAGCAGGTCGGACGCGAACCACGGATTGGCCCGCAGCCATCCGGTGTTGCGCCAGCTGGGATGGGGCAGCGGAAAGACCGCAGGCGCATGGGTGCGCCAGTCCCGCACGGTCTGCGTGACATTGCGCGCGCCCAGATGCCAGCGCATCGCGTGCCCGCCGACCAGCAGGGTCAGTTGCGGATCAAGCTGGTCCATGACCTGCTGCCGCCAGGTCGCCGCGCAGATCGGCGGGGGCGGCAGGTCCGACCCCTTGGCGTCGTATCCCGGAAAGCAGAAGGCCATCGGCACGATGGCGATGCGGTCGCGGTCGTAGAAGGTCGCGGGGTCCACCCCCATCCATTCGCGCAGCCTGTCACCGGATCGGTCGGTGAACGGCTGCCCGCTGTCATGGACCCGTGCACCCGGTGCCTGCCCCACGATCAGGATACGCGCCCCGGGTCAGAACCAGACCACGGGACGCGGCGCATGGCGCGTGGCGGTCACGGCAAAGCGGTCCGCGCACAGCCGGCAGGCACCGATACGGTCGGCCAACGGGGCGTCTGAATGCGACATGCATCGCATTTATGGCGAAATTGCGGTGATATAAGGCTGGTCAGATCACAAATTATCGGGCCCGATGGCAAGGCTGGACACCCTGTCCGGCCCACCCTAAGGTCGCCTTGGCAGTCGAGGCACCCGGCATGGCACGCCTCGTGCCGAAATTCGTTGGTAAAGCAAGGCCATGCTTGAATTTGACAATGTGTCCAAGTCTTTCTGGACCGGCAAGCAGCACAAGATCATCCTCGAGCAGGCCTCGTTCCGGGTGGAGCTGGGCCAGTCGCTTGGCATCCTTGCCCCCAACGGCACCGGCAAGACCACTCTTGTGAACATGATGTGCGGCCTGGAAAAGCCCGACGAGGGCAAGATCCGCCGCGAATGCCGCATCTCGTTTCCTCTGGGATTCATGGGCGGCCTGGTCACGCGCCATACCGGCAACGAGAACGCCCGCTATATCGCGCGCATCTATGGGCTGGACCCGGATTACGTGTCGGCCTTCACGCGCTGGCTGTGCGACATCCACGAATATTTCGACATGCCGGTGGGGACGTATTCGACGGGCATGAAGCAGCGTTTCAACTTTTCCCTGCTGCTGGCGCTGGATTTCGACATCTACCTGATCGACGAGGGCATGCCCCAGACCACCGACGTGGAATTCAACCGCAAGGCCGGTCGCGTGCTGTTCGAGCGGCTGCAGACCGCGACCACGGTGATCGTGTCCCACCAGCCCAGCACGATCGAGAAATTCTGCAACCGTGCCGCGATCCTGCGTGATGGCAGGCTGTATCTGTTCGAGACCCTCGACGAGGCCAAGCAATATTATGACTACACCTCCTAAAGCGCGCCGGTACAACACGCAGGCGATGGCCTCGGTCACGCCGCAGACGCCCCCGCCGGGGGATCAGCCTGCGGCGGACACCCCCGCCCCACCCCGGCTGGAGGTCGCACGCCGCAGCGACGCACCGCCGTCGGACACGTCCGAACGCCAGGCCCGGCTGGAACGGTTCCTGTCGACGGAACCAATCGACGACGGTCTTGGCGATTTTCGCCTGACCCCGCCCGCCCCCGCCAAGGACACCCCTGCCGCACCTGCTGCGGAGACTGGCGATATCGAGGCTCAGCTGGCGGCCATCCGTGCCGAAAAGCTGTCCGAGCGCCAGCTGCGCATCGCCAAGCGCATCGCCGCCCTCCACCAGATCGAGGTTTCCTCAGCAGAGGAAGCCGTGCTGCGCCTGCGCGAACGCGGGATCGACCCGTCGCACCGCAGCGCCGTCGGCAGCATCCTGTCATCCGAGGGCACGCGCGCACAGGCGGCACCCTCGCCCAACGCGCCGGCCGTGCGGCAGGCCCCTGTTCCGTCGATCCTGCCCAACCGCAGCCCGGCACCCCCCGGCCGCCCCGCTTTGCCGTCGCGAGAGGAGCTGACCGAAGAAAAGCGCTCCGCCGAGATCTATCGCATCCAGCGCGACCTGGCCCGCCGCCGCCGCCGCCGCATGGCGATGCTGGCGATGCGGCTGGCGCTGTTCGTGTTCCTGCCGACCGCGCTGGTGGGCATCTATTACGGGCGCTATGCCTCTCCACTGTTCGCCACGGTGTCGCAGTTCCAGATCCAGTCGGCCGAAAGCGGGTCCAGTGCCGGCGGTCTGGGCGGGATGCTGGGCGGGTCCGGCCTGGGCACGAACCAGGATGCGGTCGCGGTGCAAAGCTATCTGACCTCGCGCGATGCGATGCTGCGCCTGGACGAGGATCTGGGGTTCCGCCGCGCGTTCCAGGACCCTTCCGTGGACGCGATCAAGCGCCTGCCCGCGGATGCCACGAACGAGGCGACGTTCAGCCTGTACAAGGATTCCGTCAAGATCGGCTATGACCCGACCGAAGGCGTGTTGAACATGGAAGTCATCGCCCCCGATCCGCAGCTGTCCGAACAGTTTTCCCGCGCGCTGATTTCCTATGCCGAACAATTAGTTGACGCCCTGACCTCGCGCATGCGGGCCGACCAGATGGACGGCGCGCGTGAGACCTATCAGGATGCCGAGGAAAAGATGCTGGCAGCCCAGGTCCGCGTCCAGGAGCTGCAGGAGAGGCTGGGCGTGCTGGACCCGGTCGCCGAAAGCGGTGTGGTGATGGCGCAGGTCAGCATGCTGGAAGGCCAACTGGCCGAAAAGCAGCTGGAACTGGGCCAGCTGCAGGCCAATGCCCGCCCGCTGCAAAGCCGCGTCGCCACCGTCGAGGGTGACATCACCCGCCTACGCGACCTGATCGCCCAGACCCGCCAGCAGCTGACGCAAGGGAACGATACCCGCAGCTCGCTTGCCGCCATCGGCGGAGAGCTGCGCGTGGCCGAGGCCGAGATGCTGACCCGCCAGGAAATGCTGGCCGCCGCCGCCGCCCAGATGGAGACCGCGCGCATCGAGGCGAACAAGCAGGTCCGCTATCTGTCGCTGTCCATCGCGCCCATCCCGCCGGACGAGGCCACCTATCCCCGCGCCTTCCAGAACACCCTGGTGGCATTCCTGGTGTTTTCGGGTATCTATCTGATGCTGTCGCTGACGGCCTCCATCCTACGCGAACAGGTATCGACATGACGACTGCCAAGCATATCCCCATCGGCTCGATCACCTGCGGCAACGACCTGCCGCTGACGGTGATCGCCGGACCCTGCCAGCTGGAAAGCCTGGATCACGCGCTGATGATCGCCGAGGTCATGGCCAAGGCCTGCGCCGATGCGGGTGCGTCCTTCGTGTTCAAGGCCAGCTACGACAAGGCGAACCGCACATCGCTGTCGGGCCGCCGGGGCCTGGGCATCGACGAGGGGCTGGAGATCCTGGCCGCGGTCCGCGACCGGTTCGGCTGTCCGGTGCTGACCGACATCCACGACGCCGACCAGGCGGTGCGCGCCGCACAGGTGGTGGACGTGATCCAGATCCCGGCGTTTCTGTGCCGCCAGACCGACCTGCTGCTGACGGCGGGACGCACCGGCGCGGTGGTCAACATCAAGAAGGGTCAGTTCCTGGCGCCGTGGGACATGCCCAATGTCGCCGACAAGGTCGCGTCGACCGGCAACGACAACATCCTGCTGACCGAACGCGGGGCCAGCTTCGGCTACAACACCTTGGTGGCCGACATGCGGTCGCTGCCGATCATGGCACGCACCGGGTATCCGGTGATCATGGACGCGACCCATTCGGTCCAGCAGCCCGGCGGCCAGGGCGGCAGTTCCGGCGGACAGCGCGAATTCGCGCCGGTCATGGCTCGCGCCGCGGTGGCCCTGGGCGTCGCCGGCGTCTTCATCGAGACGCACGAGGCTCCCGACACCGCCCCATCGGACGGGCCGAACATGATCCCGCTGGACCAGATGCCGGCATTGATCGCGTCGCTGATGGCCTTCGACCGGCTGGCAAAGGCCGACCCGCTGTCCGCATGATCCGCATTCTGCTGATCCTGCTGGCGCTGGCGGGACCCGCTGTCGCGCAGGTGCCCGACCCTTCCGCGCCGCAGTCGCCAAGCGGCGCGATCTCGACCCAGGACAATCGCGCGACGGATCTGGCGATCCTGTCGCGCATTTCCAGCATTTTGGCACAGGTCCCTGAATTCGATGGCGTTCGCGCGCGCGTCGATGCCGGGATCGTCACGCTGATCGGCGAGGTGACGGAACAACAGACCATTGCCCGCCTGGAATCGCTTCTGGCCCGCGTCGAGGGCGTCGTGGCGATCGAGGATCAGGTGATCCTGTCCACCGACTTGGGCACACGCCTGGTTTCCGTCCGCGACCGCTTTCAGTCGCGCATGACGGCGGTGATCGCCGGCCTGCCCTTCATGGCGCTTGGCTTGGCCGTTGGGGCTCTGATCGTGCTGGCGGGCGGCTGGCTGTCGCGGCGGGAACGGACCCTGTCGGGCATCGCGCCCAACCCGTTCATCGCCGGATTTCTGGCGCAGACGATCCGGCTGACTGCGTGGATCGTGGCGCTGGTGGTGGCGCTGGACCTGATGGGGGCACGGGCGCTGTTGGGGACGCTGCTGGGCGCGGCGGGTATCTTTGGCCTGTCGCTTTCGTTTGCGGCCCGCGACACGATCGAGGGGTTCGTCGCCACGATGCTGCTGTCGCTGCGTCAGCCCTTCAACCCCAACGACCTGATCGAAGTCAACGGTCTGCGCGGTCGGGTGATCCGCCTGACCAGCCGTGGCACGACCCTGCTGACGCTGGACGGCAACCACATCCACATCCCGAACCAGATCATCTACAAAGCCGTCCTGACCAATTACACGCGCAACCCGGAACGCCGTTTCATGGTCGATCTGACCATCGATCCGGCCGCCGATCTGGGGCGCGCCCGCGATGTGGTGCTCAAGGCGCTGGCAGGGATGGATTTCGTGCTGAAACGCCCCGAACCCGTCGCCTGGCTGGACGCACAGGGGCCGGATCATGTGATGATCCGCGCCGGCGGATGGGTGTCCCAGGACGGCACCGATTTCGACCTGGCCCGGGGAGAGGCGTTCCGGCTGCTGCGCCATGCGTTGGACACCAAGGGTTATCTGGTGCCGGAACCGGTCCACCGTATCCGCCTGGAACAGCCCGAGGCCGAGCCCGCCCGACCCCTGCCCGCCCCTCGCGTCCCGCGGATGCGCGTCTGTCAGACCTGAATTCCGACGCCGCCTTCGAGGAGATGGTCGAACGTGGCCGCATCGACGACGGTCGCGACCTGCTCAGCCCGACGCCGCGGGCCTAGGCCGCGCGCCCGGCGGCATCCGCCGACGCCCAGGCCCACTGGAAGTTGTAACCACCCAGCCAGCCCGTCACGTCGACGCATTCCCCGATGAAGGCCAGCCCCGGCACCTGCCGCGCCTGCATGGTCCGCGCATCCAGATCGCGCGTGTCCACGCCGCCAAGCGTGACTTCGGCGGTGCGATAGCCTTCGGTGCCCACCGGCCGGACCTGCCAGCGGTTTACGCGCGCTCCAAGCGCATCCAGCCGGGCGTTCGGCTGATCGGCCAGCCGCGCCTGCGCCAGCCCTGCGTCCGCAGCGACGGATTGCGCCAGCCGTTCCGGCAGCATCTGGGCCAGGACCGTCGCCACCTGCGCCTTGCCGCCGCGTGCGGCCTTCAGCTCGGCAGCGATGTCACGGTCAGGGGCCAGATCGACAGTCAACACCTCTCCGGCCTGCCAAAAGCTGGAGATCTGCAGGATCACCGGCCCGCTGAGCCCGCGATGCGTGAACAGAAGCGCATCGCGAAAGCTGCCCTTGCCGTGGGTGATCCGCGCCTCGACCGACAGACCGGCCAAAGGGCGACACAGCGCCAGATCCTGTTCCGCGAAGGTCAGTGGCACCAGCGCGGGGCGCGTGTCGATCAGGCGCAACCCGAACTGGCGGGCAAGGTCATAGCCCAGCCCCGTCGCCCCGATCTTGGGGATCGATTTGCCGCCTGTCGCGACCACGACCCGCCCCGCGGTGATTGGCCCGCCCGCGGTCGCGACCACGAAACGGTCACCATCCTGCGCGACCCCGTCGATGCGCGTGCCAAGGCGCAGCTCCGCCCCGGCCATGCGATCCAGCAGCATCTCGGTGATCTGGGTGGCCTTGCCGTCGCAGAACAGCTGTCCCTGGGTCTTTTCGTGCCAAGCGATTCCCGCGCGGTCGACCAGATCGACAAACGCCTGCGGGCGATAGCGCGCGAGGGCGCTGGCCGCAAAGCGAGGGTTGTCCGACAGGAATCGGTCCGGCCCCGTCGCAAGGTTGGTGAAATTGCACCGCCCTCCGCCCGAAATACGAATTTTTTCGGCGGGCGTGGGCGCATGATCCAGCACGATGATCTGCCTGCCCTGCGCAAGGGCAGAGCCCGCGCAGAACAATCCGGCCGCCCCGGCCCCCAGAATGACGATATCGGCGTGTTCCATGGCGCGTCGATACCGGGGCTTTCGGACGGGGGCAAGATTTCTGCATTTTTCGTCTTGCACCCATCTGCGGGCTTGGGTAATCACCCTCCACAGTTGGGGCGTGGCCAAGTGGTAAGGCATCGGTTTTTGGTACCGTGTACCGTAGGTTCGAATCCTACCGCCCCAGCCAACATCGTCTAAGATATTGGAAGATAAGCAGGAAGCAGCCGCCAGGCACGCTATTGGACCGATGTCCTCCATGCCTGTCTTCCAGACCTACCGCGCCCCAGCTTCGAGGGCCACGAATGGGCATCGCAAACTTCGTCTTTCGCCGGGCCGCTATCTACACATGGCGCCGTCGCATTCCCACACGTATCGGTTGCGAAAGCCTCCACCTTCAGGTCAGTCTGGGAACGGCCTGTCCGGCAACCGCACGGCGCCTCGCGGGCATCCTGACGCATGAAAGTGACGAGGTCTTCGAAGCGATGGCACTGGACGGACTTTCCAAAGAAGCGGCCAGGCAATGGCTGGAGCAGGTTGTCCGGGACGAGATGGCCCGCATCGAACGCCGCAAGCGGGCACAGTCAGACAGTCGCGAAACCGGCTATGCCCGTATGAATGCAGAAGAGGACCGGGCCATGGGGCACGCACTCAGGCTTTTGGCGCGGGATGGGGTCAGCGCCGAACTCGGCGATGAGGAAAAGCAGGAACTGGTCTCCGAAGGCGTGCCAAAGTCTTCCTTCGAGCGGGTCGAGGCCTACCTTTCGCAGGCGGCAGGTGAGGTGCTGGCTCCGAGCGTGGAAAGCAAGATCCAGAACGGGATCTCAGCGATCACAGGAGATGCCCTCCCGAGCGCTCACGATTTCCTCGACGCGCGGACCATCTATCTTCGGGGTCGCGCCGCTGTCTATCTGAACGCGTCGCAGCGCCGGGACCCAGCCCTTGCCGAGGCGCTGAAGGTCGCGGAGGCCCTTGAGCAAGGAGGCTCCGAGCCTACCACCCCAGTCACCCAGGAGACTGAGCCGGCCTTTGATCCCGCGATTGCTGCCATCGCAGATCGCTTGACAACCAAGAAAATGAAACTCGGGCGAGCGACGGAGAAGACGGCCTACCAGATCCGCAACACTGCCGCGCTTCTGGTCGAGGCCACCGGGGTGACCGATATCAGGCGCCTGAAACAGTCGGACATTGCCGTTTTTTGCGACGTGATGTCCCGGCTTCCTCCAGCCTATCGAAAAAGCCCCAAAGAAAAGTTGGTGCCGCTGGCTGACATCATTGCGGCTGCGGCCGAAACGTCTGCCAAAGTCGGTTTGTCGCCCGCGACGGTCAATAGGAACCTTGGCTTCGTTGCCCAGATCGTCAAGCATGCAAATGCCGAAGGACTTCCGACGCAGGGGACCATCGACGTCAAGGACCTTCGAGAGTCCGATGTAGAGGATGATCAGGACAAGGTTCCCCCATTTGAGCGTTCTGATATCCGCAAGCTGTTCGAAGGATCCATCTGGTCAGGATGCCGCAGTTCGGCCCGACGCACATCGCCTGGAGCCTTGGTTATCAAGGATGGTCTCTACTGGATCCCGATGATCGCGGCATATACCGGCGCGCGCAGGGAGGAAATTGCCGGGCTGTGCAGATCGGACATTATCAATGAAGACGGGGTATGGGCGTTCGAATTCGCCTTTACTGAGGTTCGCCGTCTCAAGAACCTGCAATCGAAAAGAAAGGTGCCTATCCACGAACACCTGATTGAACTCGGTTTCCTGAAACATATTGCCCAAGTCGAAACCGGCAGAATTTTCCCTGAACTCAAGCGAAAGTCGGCACGGGCAAATCTCGGCGACGACATCCACTACAACTTTAGAGCAATGCTGGACAAGCAGCTTGGGCCAACCGCCAGAGATAAAAGGTTTCACTCTTTCAGGCACTACGTGATCGATGAATTGAGATTTAAGCAAAGAGTTGAAAAGCTGACCCGCCACCACATTCTGGGCCATTTGGTAGACTTGACGGAGGATCGCATCTACGGAAAGCGAACCCCGCTCCCGATCATGAAGGAGGCGGTAGATGCTTTGCCGCGTGTGTTTTAGCACTCATTGGGCCCCAGCCGTCGAGACGTGTTCCCTTCCGGCGAAGCCGCTGCCTTCCGGGTCGATTACGGCGCGGTTCGACAGTCGGCGGCACAGCATCAGCTTTCCACTTCGTGACATATTTTCGCCGGTGCATTCGGCCCGAAGCCGACGTCCATCTATTGTTGGGGCTGGAGTGCTGCATCGCGAGGTTAAACGGTGGTGCAACGCGCAGCGACATCTTTATGCTGTTTCCGCCGCTTGAGAAACGGGCAAAGCGGCTCCGCGGCTGGTCGCCGCCACCATCCACGGCTGCACGGACTGTCCGCCGAAGATCACCTCGCGCGGCAATTGGAAAATTGAGTAGGGGTTCAGCGCCGGCAGAGCGCCGGCCTCGTGCAGTCGGACCTTCTGTTCCGGCGACAAAGTGATCTCCAGCGCCTTGATATTGGCCATTACCTGCCCCGGCCGGCTGACGCCCATCAGCAGTGTGCCGACGCCCGGCCGCGACATGACCCACGCCAGGGCCGCCTGCGCCATCGGGACGTCCAATTCTGCCGCTACGTCGCGCAGGGATTCCACGACCCCGAAGTTGCGCTCGGTGAACAGCATGCCGCCATAGGGGTTGTCGCCGCTCAGCCGGTCGCTCCTGCCCGCTTCGGCATCCATGGCGCGATCCGGCACCGCGGAGGTGCGGCCGGCCTCGGCCAGCATCTCGCGGCCATACTTGCCGGTCAGCAGGCCGCCGGCCAGCGGGCTCCAGGGCATGATCCCCAGCCCGAAATGCTCGGCCACCGGCGCGAGGTCCAGCTCGACCCCGCGCTTGATCAGCGACCAGGCGTTCTGCAACCCGATCGGCCCCGGCAGACCATGCGCCGCGGCCAGCGTGGCCACCTTGGCGACATACCAGGCCGGCGTGTTCGAGAAGCCGTAATAAAGGATCTCGCCGCGCGCGACCGCGGCGGCCAGCGTCCGCAGCACCTCTTCCGGCGGGGTCGTTCGGTCCCAGACATGCATCCAGTAGAGGTCGATCCGATCGGTCCCGAGACGCCGCAGCGAGCCCTCGATCCCCAGACGGATGTTGATCGCGCCGTTTCCGCCATGCAGCGGATGGCCCTGCGACCGGGCAAAGCCGGACTTGGTGGACAGCACCAGACGGTCGCGCAGCCCGCTCTCCGCCACGAACTGGCCCAGCATCCTTTCACTCTCGCCGCCGCTATAGACGTCGGCCGTGTCGATGACATTGCCGCCCGCCGCCACATAGGCGTCGAAGATGCTACGCGCCTCGGCCAGGTCGCTGCCCCACCGGCCCGCGCCGAAGGTCATGGTGCCAAGCGTCAGCGGGCTGACGATCAACCCCGATTGGCCAAAGCTGCGGTAGTCGGTCATCTGCATGGATCATGCTCCTCGCTGCGGTGATGCCGTGAGCGTAGAGCCGCGCGGCGCGGCCCATTAGCCGCTTTCCGTGGCATGAGCCTGTGAGTATTCTTCACAGATGACACGGCAGAACCTCAACGATCTAGCGGCCTTCGCGGTCATCGCCCGGACGCGCAGCTTCACTGCGGCGGCTGCGGAGCTTGGCGTATCGCCCTCGGCCCTCAGCCACGCGATACGGGCGCTGGAGGAACGGCTCGACCTGCGACTCCTGGCGAGGACCACCCGCTCGGTCGCCCCAACCGAGGCCGGCGCGGCGCTGCTGGACCGCCTGGCTCCGGCGCTGGCCGAGATCGATGCAGGTCTCGCAACGTTGGCCGAATGGCGTGCCTCGCCTGCAGGGACGGTGCGGCTGACGACCTTCCACTGGCTGGCCTCGACGCTGCTCTCGCGCAAGCTGCCCGGCTTTCTCAGCAGCCATCCGGGCGTTACGGTCGAGGTGAATGTCGATGACGGCCTGCGTGATCTGGTGTCTCTGGGCTTCGATGCGGGCATCCGGTTCGGTGAGAGCGTCGAGCGCGACATGATCGCCGTGCGGATCGGCCCGTCGCTGCGCATGGCTGTGGTTGCGACGCCGGATTACTGGAGCACCCACGGCCGCCCCCGCCATCCGCGTGATTTGCTCGGCCATCCGTGCATCACGTATCGCAACCTCGGCAACGGATCGTTGTTGCCGTGGGATTTCGAAAATGACGGCAAAGAGTTGCGCATTCAGGTTCGCGGCCCGCTTGCCTGCAATTCGGCGGACTTGGCGCTTGCCGCGGTGCGGGCGGGCTGTGGAATCGGCTGGACCGAACAGCAAGATGTGGCCGCGGACCTTGCCACAGGACGGCTGGAGCGGGTGCTGGACGACTGGTGCCAACTTTATCCCGGCGCCTTTCTATTCCACGCGAGCCGACGACAGGTCCCCGCGCCGCTGCGCGCGTTGATTGACCATCTCAAGGAATAGTGGGCAGGGGCTGCACCGCGCGGGGCCGGCACGGTCGCGCCAACCTTGGGGACCCGTTCAGATCGCTTGCCCGCCCGAGACCTCGATCCTCTGCCCCGTGACCCACCGGTTGTCGTCGGAAAGCAGGCGCGTCACCATCGGGCCGATGTCGTCAGGCACGTCCACGCGGCAGAGAGCCGTCATTCCGGCACAACCCGCCTTCAAATCGCCGTTGATCCGCACGATGCCACCGCCGAAATCAGTCTCGATGGCGCCCGGCGCCACCTTGTTCACGGCGATGCCGTGGGGCCCAAGCTCCTTTGCTGAATAGCGCGTCAGCACCTCGATTGCCCGCTTAGCCATGACGTAGCCGGGGAAGTCCTCGGCCGAACACCGCGTAAGACCGGAAAAGATATTCACGTTCCTCGCGCCATCGGCGGTAAGCGCCCGCACGGCCTGCGTCAGGAAGTCGACGCCTTTGACATGCATGTCGAAGAGCGTGTCAAACTGCGCCTCGGTGGTCTCGGCGAATGGCATGAGCTTTCCATGCACAGTGTTGTTCACCAGACGATCGAAGCTGTCACGGCTCCAAACATCGCTTAGGCAACGCTGCAAATCGCTGGCAAACGTCGAAAACTCAGCCAGCTCTGAGATATCCAGCCTGATCGTCACGACTTCGCGACCGAGCGCCTTGATCTCCCCAACGACGTCCTCGGCCTGTGCAGCATTGCTGCGATACGCCACAATGACATCGCCACCGCCGCGGGAGATGGAGTGTGCGGTGTTGTAGCCAAGGCCACGGTTGGCGCCCGTCACAAATGCGATCTTGCTCATGTCTTGCTCTTATCATCAGCGAATAAGAAGAAGATGAGCTACTATGGCCGGCGGTTGTTGCATGTTTCTCGGGAACCTTTGGCTGGTCCACCGAAGTTCGGACAAAAACTTCGCTCGGGGCGGGCCGTTATTACGTGATGCTGCACGCCTCTCTGACTCGCTGGTGCAATGCCCAGCCTCCTCACCCTCGTTCGCCGCCATGCCGAGGCACATGCCAACCGCTTAGGTCATCTCCGTCTTCCTGTCGATCTGGCCAACCGATCGGCGGCAACGGCAGGCGGGCGTCCTGTCATTCGGTGGTCGGCCGAGGGCCGGAGGCACGGATGAGACTTGCGGATCCGATTAAGGACAAGGCGGCGGCCGCGTGGCATTTCGGGCGCCTGCGCCGGCTGGTGCGGGCCGAGGCTGGGCTGGCACCTCAGGTGCTGGTCAGCGTTGCCGCGTTCCCCTGCCAAGATCCCTCCTGTCCGGGGCCGGCGACACAGATCACGATCCTGAGCATGGACCTGACGCGGCGGTCGATGGTGATCCACCGTCCCGCCACCGAGGTAAGCGCCGCCGATATCGCTGCGGCCCTTTGGGGAGGCACCCGGCCTGTGACAGGCCGGGTGCGCTGATGTCAGTGGACAACGCCGCTGCCGCCGGCGACGGCGATGTTATAGGGCATGCCTTCGACCTCGATCGTGCCCAGTTCGGACAAGTCGCCCGTGCTGATGCGACGGATCAGGCCGGCATTCGGGTCGGTCACGACGACCTCATCCCCGGCCATGGCGATGCGCGGGCGGGCGTCGCTCCAGTGGCCGTCCATCGAATAGGGCTCGGTCACGCGGGCGGACTGCTCGATCTGGGCCGACAGCAGGTCGATGCGGTGCAGGCTGCCATCCTCGGTCAGCACGAAGGCGTTCGCGGGCTTGGGCATGTGAGCCCGACCGGTATCCCCCACTCTGCCGGTTCGGGGCGCTGCAGCGCATAGAAGTCCCAAGCCCGGGCTATTGTCCTGACGCGCCGAACAGATCGGCGTCGGCCGTGCGAATCATTCGTCCAGTCGATAACCCATCATACCTTTAATCGATTGGATTGATTTATCGCCGCGTATCATGGTCGCGCCAGTTCCCTATGCCGAGGCAGCCATGACCCAAACCCTTGTTCTTGTCTTCCACCCTGACCTAAGCCGATCCCACGCGAATGCCGCTTTAGCCAGTGCCGCCAGGACGGTGCCGGGCGTGACCGTCATCGATATGACGGCGACGCGCGCCGATGGCGGGGTCTCGTTTTCCGATGCCGACGCCCAGGCCGCGATGCTGATGGCCGCCGACCGGATCGTGCTGCAATTCCCGCTGCACTGGTATTCGACGCCGCCCCTGCTGAAGGCGTGGCAGGACGCGGTCCTGACGCGGATGGTCTATCTGGCCCCCGAAGAGGAAGGACGCCATCTGCGCCGAAAGCCCTTGATGCTGGCCGTGACGGCGGGCAACAAGGCCAGCGCCTATCGCCCGGGCGGCGCGAACCTGATGCCGCTCACGGATCTTCTGGCGCCCCTCTGGGCGACGGCCAACCGCTGCGGACTGGTCATGGACGCGCCGTTCTTCCTTTACGAAGCCGACCGGCTGACCCCGGCCGAGCGCGATGCCGCCGCCGGTGATTACGCCACGGCACTGGAACGCTGGATCAGCGCCACCACCCCGGCCGAGGTCTGAGCCATGATCAGGCCGCATGACACGCTAGGCGATCTGCATCGCGGCACACCCCTCTGGTTCACTCTGTCGGCCTGAATGCTTCCAGCGGGGCTGTTCCTGCAATTCCTGCTGGCCGGAGGGGCGCTGTTTCAAGATGCACGGCTATGGGGCCTGCACGGTGCGGTCGGCGGCCTACTGGCCGTTCCCGTGATGGCGATGCTGGCCGGAGCACTTTGGGGCCGTCATCTGCGGGGCTTTGGCTGGTGGGCCGGGGTGATCCTTGTCCTTTACGGGGTGCAACTGGCGCTGGCCGCCGAAGCCCAGCCGCTGCCCCTGGCCTTTCACCCCTTCAACGCCGCGCTGCTGCTGGCCGCCAGTCTTGTCCAGCCGGCCAAGGTCGAGCGGCGGCGCGCCAAGAACCACCACATCAACGGAGACCAGTGATGACCCTTTCCAGACGCCAACTGCTGCGCATGGCAAGCGGACTTGCCGCCGCCACTGTCGCAAGCTCGATGACGACGTTCCGCTCGATGGCCGAAGGGGTGGGCACGCCCAGCTTTCTGTCCGGCCATTTCCGCCCCGTGGACACCGAAGCGACGGCTTTCGACCTGCCGGTGCGCGGGGCGATCCCCAAGGCGCTGTCGGGGCGGTATTTCCGGAACGGCCACAACCCGCAGAACGGAGAGAACCCGGGTGCCTGGTTCTATGGCGCCGGCATGATCCATGGGCTGCGCATCGCGGGCGGCCACGCCGAATGGTATCGCAACCGCTGGATCCGGACCCCCGCGCTGGAAGGCGCACCGCTATTTCGCGAGGATGGTTCGATGGACCTGACCGCCAGCACCGCCGCGACCAGCGTGATCGCCCATGCGGGCCGCATCCTGGCCCTGCAAGAGGTCAACCTGCCCTTTGAGGTCACCCCCGAGCTGGAGACCTTGGGGGTCCATGATTTCAACGGCGCGCTCGAGACGATGATGACCGCACATCCGCGTGTCGATCCCCGGACGGGCGAGTTGCTGTTCTTCGGGAATTCGCCGCTGCCGCCCTTCCTGACCTATCATGTCGCGGATGCGAACGGGCGGCTGACTCACTCTGAGGTGATCGAGGGGCCGGCCGGATCGGTGATCCACGACTTCGCGATCACCGAGAATTACGTCATCTGGTTCGACCCCAACGTGACGCTCGATCTGGGCAGCGGGCTGCATTTCCCCTACACGTGGAACGACCGCTATCCGGGCCGGATCGGCATTCTGCCGCGCGACCGGTCCAAGGGCGACATCATCTGGATCGACGTCGATCCCTATTATGTGCTGCATTTCACAAATGCATGGGAAAATGCGGACGGCACGATCACTGTTGAATGCCCGCATTTTGACAAGGCCAGCTGGTCGGCCGCCTCGGCCTTCATCGAGGGCGTATCGGGTCACGGATCGCTGCCGGTCCAGGGCAGCCGCCGCTCGCGGTGGACAATCGACCTTGCCGCACGCACCGCCCGGTCCGAGATCAAGGACGAGACGACGATTGAGTTCCCCAAGATCAACGATGCCTTCACGGGCCGCGCCAACCGCTATGCCTATGCGGTGTCGTTTCCGGGGCCGGGGCAGCAGACCTGCGGGCTGGTGAAATACGACATGCACAGCGACCGCGTGGACCGGCTGGTCCTCCCCGAGGGCGTCTATGCGGGCGAGCCCTGCTTCGTGCCTGATCCCGAGGGCCAGGCCGAGGATGACGGATGGCTGCTCAGCTTCGTCACCGACCTGCGCGCCAATATCGGCGAATTGTGGATCATCGATGCGCGCGACATCCGCAAGCCTGTCGCCAGTATCGAAATCCCCGTCTGGACCCCGGCCGGCGTTCACGGATCGTGGATCGACGACAGCGCGATCTGACAAGGCACCCGAGCACGGGGCCAAGGCGGGTCCAGTCACCCAGGCCAGCGGCGCACATGATCCACAAGCGCGCGCAGCTTGGGGGCGATGTGCTGACGCTGCGGGTAATACAGCAGGAAGCCTGGAAAGGGCGGCAGATACGGTTCGAGTAGCGGCACCAACGCGCCGCTCTCGACATGCGGCCTGAAGCACTCCCACGGGCCGAAGGTGATGCCACCGTCGGCCAGCGCCATGCGGATCATGAGGCGCAGGTCATTCGTCGTCACCTGCGGCTCGACCGCGACATCGAAGGGCTGCCCGTTCTCGACGAACTCCCATCGCCAGGGCGCCGTGTCCGGCCTGGGCCGCCAGCCGATGCAGCGATGCGACAGCAGATCGCGCGGATGCTGCGGCGTGCTGCGGCCTTCCAGATAGCGGGGCGTGGCAACGGCGGTCTCGCGCTGCGCGCCGCCGATCGGCACGGCGATCATGTCCTGTTCGATCACCTCACCCAGCCGGACCCCGGCATCAAATCCATGGGCCACGATGTCGAATTCCTCGTCCGTCACGGTCACGTCCAGAATCACCTCGGGGCAGGCTTCGGCAAAGCGCGTCAGCAAGGGGCCCGACAGGAATTCCTCGGCGATCGAGGTCACGGCCAGGCGCAACCGCCCGCGCGGCACATCGTCCCGCATCTCGAGCGCGGTCATCACCGATGCCATCGGACCCCGAAGGCCCTCGACCAGCCGCTCTCCGGCCTCGGTCAGCCTGACGGAGCGCGTCGTGCGCGCCACAAGCTGCTGGCCAAGTATGTCCTCCAGACGGCGCACGCCTTGGCTGACGGCCGAGCGTGCGATCCCCAACCGGTCAGCAGCAGCGGTGAAGTTCCGCTCTTCGGCGACGGCCAGAAGAAGCGGCAGCAGGTTTAGGTTCATTGTTCAGATTTGCTTACCACCGCGTCCATCATCTGCATGATACCGAAACAGGTCCGATGCGTCCATCCTGGAGGGACACACAAACCAAAGGAGGCAAAGGATGGACAAGGTCATTCTGATCACCGGCGCATCAAGCGGCATCGGCGAGGGGCTGGCCCGCGCGCTGGCCGGGGCTGGCGCCAAGGTTCTGCTAGGCGCAAGGCGGACGGACAGGCTGGAGGCGCTGGCCGACGAACTGCGTGCCAGGGACGCCGTGGTCGAGACTGCGGCGCTGGATGTCACCGACCGGGCGGACATGCAGGCCTTTGCGCAGCGTGCGCTTGCGCTTTGGGGACGGATCGACGTGCTGATCAACAATGCCGGGATCATGCCCCTGTCGCCCCTTGAGGCCTGCAAGTTCGAGGAATGGGACCGGATGATCGAGGTGAACATCAAGGGCGTGCTGTGGGGCATTGGCGCGGTGCTGCCCACGATGGAGGCGCAGGGTCACGGCCAGATCATCACCATCGGCTCGATCGGGGCGCTGCAATCGGTGCCAACGGCGGCTGTCTACTGCGCCACGAAGTTCGCAGTGCGGGCGATATCGGACGGGCTGCGTCAGGAAAGCAGCACGATCCGCGTGACCTGCGTCAATCCGGGCGTCGTGGAAAGCGAGCTGGCCTCGACAATCACTCATGCCGAGTCGCGCGCCTTCATGGACACGTATCGCGCCATCTCGCTGAGACCGGCGGATATCGCCCGCGCGGTGCGCCACGTGATCGAGGCGCCCGACAGCGTGGACACGTCCGAAATCACCATCCGGCCTACTGGGGCGACATGACCATGCCGCTCATCGCGCAGCGGCCGCGCCACGCCGCATGGCAGGGCCGGATGTCCCGCAAGCCGCAGGAGGGCCGCCGATGATCGCCCTGGTGCTCTCACTCTTTTCCGCGCTCGAGGCATCGCCTGCGACACGGGCGGCAGAAATCCCGAACAGGACAGAGAAGGCTGAGATGCAGCAACATCCCTATATCGGCATGTGGGTCACCGCCGACGGACGCATCCGCCAGGAGCTTCTGGCGAATGGCCGATACGACGAGGCCCGCGGCACGCGACAAAGCGCCTATCAGGGCCGCTACGAGATCACCGGCAACCGGATCCATTACTGGGACGATACCGGTTTCGAGGCAGGAGGCACGTTCGTCAGCGACGATGAGCTGCATCACGCCGGAATGATCTTCTTTCGCCAGCGATGATCCGCAAGACGAAGCCGCCGAGCCGACCGGACGCGGCCGGGATCGCCCCGGCCGCGTCCATCAAGACGGGCCCTCACATGATACCGTGATCAAACCGCAAGATGTGCCTGAAAGCCCAATGAAGGAAGCTTTTCGACATTATTCCTGGAGGCCGACAGCGGACAGGGCCGCGACAATCGCACCCGCCTCGGCTGCCAGCTGGGTCCGCGTCGGCGTGATCCCCAGAACCACCATCCGCCAGTAAAGCGGCGCGGGCAGCAGATCCAATGCGAGATCGCGATCCAGATCGCCGGGCAGCTCGCCCCGGGCGATCGCACGGTCCAGCAGAACCTGCGCGAGGTTCCGGCGCGATCTGGCCACGCGGTCGTTCAGGTCCCGCATCGCCGGCGACCGGGCGGCCTCGGCGTGAAGGTCGGGCAGGATGCGGCGGATCAGGGGATGGCGCAGGACAGCCCGCAGGCGGGTCAGAAAGACCAGGACATCGGCGTGAAGGCTGCCACGATCCTCAGGCATGGCGATCTGCACCCCAAGCGCCGAAACCGCAGCTGCGGCAAAGTCTTGGTGCGACGAAAAGCGGCGGTAGATCGCCGCCTTTCCGGCGCCGGCCCGCGTCGCCACCCGCTCAATGCTGATCGCCGCAAATCCGCGTTCGGCCCATTCCTGGAAGAACGCGCGGTAAAGCGCCTCTGTCAGCGCGACGCTCGGCACGGCCGCGCCCGAGGGCGTCCGTCTAGTTTTTTGGACGGAACGGTTGCGTTCCAACGTAAGCTCTCCCATATGGTCGATACGTAACCGTTCCGACCATAAGAGGTTTCGACATGAGCGACAAGTTCAACAGCTTCGCCGATCTTCTGCGCGCTGCGCTCGGGCCCAGGCTGGCCCCCGCAGACAGCCTGTCCGGATTCTTCACAGAGGACGTCATCTTCGAGTTTCCCTACGCGCCCAACGGGCTGCCGAGACGACTGGACGGCCGGGCGGCGCTGGAGGCCCATCTCGCGCGGCTCGGCCCGCTTCTCAACTTCGGGCTGATGCGGCTCAGCAGCGTCCACTCCGACGGCGACACTGTGATCTTCGAGTTCTCATGCACCGGCACTGGCACGCGCACTGGGGCGCCCTATCATCAGGACTACATTTCGGTGGTCACGCTGCGGGACGGGCACATCGCGGGGTATCGCGACTACTGGAACCCGCTGGTCGTGCTGACGGCCCTGGGCGGCCCCGAGGCCGCTGCGGCGCCTTCGCGGAGGCGGCGGCATGACGGCGCGCGTCCTGATCACCGGCGGCCGGGGCAAGACTGGCCGGCGCGTCGCCGCGCATCTCGCCGCGCACGGGGTCGACGTCGTCCTTGGCACGCGACGGCCGTCCGGCCCGCAGGACTGGCGCTTCGATTGGGCGGACCCGGGCTCGGCCGCGGCCTTCGACGGATGCGAGGCGGCCTATCTCGTAGCGCCGACCGACCGCACCGACCATCTGACCGTCATGGAGCCCGTTCTCGATGCGGCGATGCAGCGCGGCGTGCGACGCTTCGTGCTGCTTAGCTCGTCACTGCTGGAGGCCGGGGGGCCGATGATGGGGCAGGTCCATGCCTGGCTGGCGCGAAACGCACCAGAATGGGCCGTGCTGCGCCCCTCGTGGTTCATGCAGAACTTCTCGGAAGGGCCGCATACCGCGACGATCCGGGACGAGGGCGTGATCTACTCGGCCACGGGCACCGGGCGGGTCGGCTTCATCGACGCCGATGACATCGCGGCCTCGGCGGCGGCCTGCCTGGTCGCATCGGCGCCCCTCAACGCCGACGTCGTGCTGACCGGGCCTGAGGCGCTGAGCTATGACGACGCGGCCGCCCTCATCGCGGCGGCGCTCGGCCGGCCGGTGCGCCATGTCTCACTGGAGCCCGCCGCGCTGACCGCACGCTTCGTCGCCCAAGGGCTGCCGGCGGGCTATGCCGAGACGCTGACGGATCTGGACCGAGCCATCGCGGCCGGAGCCGAGGAAGCGACGACGGACGGGGTCGAACGGGTAACCGGCCGGCCCTCGGCCCCGTTCCGCGTCTTTGCCGCAAGGGCCGCCGCAAGCTGGACCTGAGAGCGGGCCGCCCGCCCCTCACGCCTCGCTGTCCGGGATCGTGATGGAATTGCGCAGCTCGAAGAGGCCCTTGGTGAAGTTCTGGACGAGCGTGGCGCGCTGATTGTCAGGACGGAACAGCAGCAGGCTCTTAAAGGCGATCTTGGGGCGGAACGGGCGCAGGATCAGACTCCTCTCGACGAAGCCCTCGGTCGCTAGGGGGTTCGTCATGCGACCCGGACGCGGCCCCGACGGAACCGAGGCGATGCTGGAGGACAACCTGGTCCTGATCCGGCGACGACGGGTATAGGATATGGGGCACCTATGCCGCAGCACGTGACATATGGGTGTCCGCGATCCGGAGTTACGGCCCACCCCGTCCGGACGACATCGAGGCAGTTCTTAGATCGCCGCCGTTCAGGATCCGACGCAGCCGGGGCGCCGCGAAATCGAGGAAGGCCCGGACCTTGCCTGCGGCACGGCGGCCTTCGACATGGACCATATGAACCGGCAGCGGCGTCGGCTCAAATGGCGCAAGTAGGATGCGCAGACGATCCTGCTCGACATCCTCCGCAATCTGGTAGCTCAGCGCCTGCGTCAGGCCCCAGCCCCTCCGGGCAAGGTCCAAAGAGGCCGCGACGCTGTTCATCGTCAGGCGCGGCTTGATCCTCAGCGCAAAGGTCTCGTCCGCGCCGAACCGCCATTCCAGCGGGGCGGCGTCCGTTCGCGCGGCGATCAGCCGGTGCCCCGGCAAGTCAGAGGGGACGGACGGCAGCCCGTGCGCCTCGATGTATCCGGGTGCGCCACAGATCACCCGCCGCACCTCGCCTACCTTGACGGCAGTCAACTCTGACGACGGCAGCGGCCCGATGCGCAGCGCCAAGTCGAACCCCTCTTCAACCAGATTAACTATGCGGTCCAGCATGATCAGTTCGGCGCTGATGCCGTCATGTGCTTCAAGGAAATCGGTGACCAGCGGTGCAAGGTGCAGCCGCCCGAATTCCTGCGGGCAGGTGATGCGCAGCGTGCCGACGGGTTGCGCCGCTGCGCCCGAGACCGCATCGTCGGCGGCCTGCAATTGCCGGAGGATATCGCGCACCTCTTCGAGATAGGCGCGCCCGGGCTCGGTCAGGCACAATTGCCTCGTGGTGCGGATGAAAAGGCGCGCCCCGGTCGCGGCCTCGACCTCGGCGACGCCCCGTGTGGCCGAAGGCGCGCTGATCCCCAGGGACCGGGCGCCCCCGGAAAAGCTGCCCGCATCGGCAACCGCGACGAAGACCCGCAGGGATTGCAGCTTGTCCATGCCTCCATTCTTTCATTTATAGAAACAGTACAATACAGAGGAAGCGTATTAATTCGGTATCTGTTTATCTCTATTTTGCCCTCAGCACACAAGGAGCAAGACAGATGACAGATGACGCAAAGCGCAGCCCGTTCATTCTCTATCGCCATCCGAAGTCCGGGCATTGCCATCGGGTGGAACTGATGCTGTCCCTGCTGGGCCTGCCCTACGAGACGGTGGATCTGGATATGGCAGTAGGGGCACACAAGGTGCCGAGTTATCTCGCCATCAGTCCCTTGGGTCAGGTTCCGGCCATAGACGATGACGGCGTGACGTTGTCGGATTCGAATGCGATCCTGGTCTATCTTGTCGCGCGCTATGGCGCGGCGTCGGCTTGGCAGGGCCGCAATCCGGTCGAGGCGGGGGAAATCCAGCGCTGGCTGTCCATCGCTGCCGGAGAGATCGCGTCGGGCCCCTGCGCCGCGCGGCTGGTGACCCTGTTCGACGCGGATCTGGATCACGATGCTGCGGTCGCCCGCAGCCATGCCCTGCTCTCTGTTATGGAGGCACATCTGCGCGCCCGCGACTGGCTGGCGGCGGACCGCGTGACGCTGGCCGACATCGCGAGCTACAGCTACATCGCGCATGCCCCCGAAGGCGGGGTCGGCCTTAGCGCCTATCGCGCAATCCGCACCTGGCTTACGCGCGTCGAGGCGCTTGAGGGCTTCGTCGGCATGGCCCGCTCGCCCGCCCTGGCGTGAAGGAGCGCGCGATGGCTCAGCCCACCCCGTTTCACACAGGCGAGCAGGCCGCCCAGAGGCTGGCCGGCACGACCGAGAGCGCCGCGTCCGGCGGCGCCTTCATCCGCAAGGCCATGCCCGACCAGCATCGCGCGTTCTTCGCCGATCTGCCCTTTCTGGTCGTCTCGGGCGCGGGGATGGACGGGCGGGTCTGGGTCTCGATCCTCGAAGGGCCGGGCGGTTCGTCTCGTCGCCCGACCCGGCCCGTCTGACCATCGGATCCCGCCTGCCCGAGGACGATCCGTTGGCCGCCGGGCTTGCCAGGGGCGGGCCGGTCGGGCTGCTGGGGATCGACCTGGCCAGCCGCCGCCGCAACCGGCTCAACGGCACGCTGACACCGACCGCGCAGGGCTATGGCCTGCAGGTCGAGCAGAGTTTCGGCAATTGCCCGCAATACATCCATTCCCGCGACTGGTCCCGCGTGACACACAGCGGGGCCCCCGCGCCGCGTATCTCAGAGCGGCTCGATGCCGGGCAGGCCCGGCGGATCTCAGCGGCGGACACGCTGTTCATTGGATCGGGGCTTCCCGGACCGGACCGCGCGACCGGATCGGGGGGATTTGACGCCTCGCATCGCGGCGGCGCGCCGGGCTTCGTTAAGGTTCAGGATGACGGCTCGCTGCTGATCCCGGACTATTCCGGCAACAACTTCTTCAACACTTTGGGGAACCTGCTGCTCAACCCCCGTCTGGGATTGCTGTTCGTCGACTTCACCACGGGCGGACTGCTGCATGTCGGCGGGCTCGCCCGGATCGACTGGAACCCACAGGACAGCCACGATCCGGCCGCGCGGCGCATGATACGCGTCGCCGTCGACAGCGTGGTCGACCGCCCCGGCGCCCTGTCGCTGCGCTGGCGGTCGGCCGACAGCTGGCTGCGGCTGAAGATCGTGGACAAGGTTCCCGAAAGCGCGGGCATCACCTCATTCCATCTGGCCCCGGCCAAGGGATCCTTGCCAGGCGGATCCGAGGCGGGACAGCACCTGCCCGTGCGGCTGAATACCCCCGGCCATGCGGCGGGGGTCGAGCGCAGCTATTCCCTGTCGGGCAGCCCGGCGGCCCCGACCTGGCGCATCAGCGTGAAGCGTGAGACCTACGGCATCGCCTCGCGCTTCCTGCACGACCGGATCGGCATCGGAGACGAGATTGACGCCCGCCCGCCGCAGGGCGATTTCACCCTGCCCCAAGGCGATCGTCCGCTTGTTCTTGTCAGCGCCGGGGTCGGGATCACGCCGATGCTGTCCATGCTGCATGCGACGATCAGCACCCGGCCCTCCCGGCCGGTGCGTTTCGTCCATGTCACAAGGAACGGCCGCGATCACGCCTTCGCAGCCGAGCTGCAGCATCTGCTGGACCAGAGCGACCGCGCCACCCGCCAGATCCATTATACGGCGCCGATCGAAAGCGACGATATCGCCGCCTTCGACCGAACCGGGCGGGTCGGAGCAGCCGAACTGGCGGCATTGCCGTCGGCGACCGGGGCCGATTTCATGCTCTGCGGTCCGACCCGGTTCATGGCCGAGATCCGGGCCGGGCTTGAGGAACACGGCATCCACGCCGATCGCATCCATGCCGAAACCTTCGGCCCTGCCGCACCCGCCGTTGATGGCGCAACCTCGACAGCGGCGCCCTGACGCGGGACCCCGCCGATCATGCAGAGGTGAGTTGCATCCCTCTGACGAAAAACCGTTAATTGGGGAAATGCAGCGGCCCTCCCGATGCAGGGCCTGCCGGTGGGTAAACCGCGCGACCGCCGCGCCTCGCCAGATCGCGCGCCTAGAACGGGTGTAGATTGGGCTTTTTATCGGGGAACAGTGAGTGATGAAAAGAGTTGGCGCCAGCAGGGCGCATCCGGCGCCATTGCGCCCCTCAACCTTCGGGGCCGCCCTGCGGGCTGAATCCACCGGCAGGGCGCTCAGCCTGCTGTGCGGCGCGGTCCTGATCCTGTGCCTCAATGTTACGCAAGCCGTGGGAGGAGACCCCTTGACCGTCGAGACCGAAATCACCGCCCCCGGCCCGCAAGGTGCGCTGGCGGGAACGTTGACCCTGCCCGATGCCGGGCTGGCCGATGATATGCCGGTCCTGCTGATCGTGCCCGGATCGGGGCCGACCGACCGCGACGGGAATTCGCCGCTTGGCGTCACCGCCGCGCCCTATGCGTTGCTGGCCAAGGCCCTGGCCGAACGGGGCATTCCCTCGGTCCGCATCGACAAGCGCGGGATGTTCGGCTCGGCCGAGGCCGTCAGCGATCCCAATGACGTCACCATCGCGGGCTATGGCGACGACCTGCTGGCCTGGGCCGAGAACATCCGCGACAGCCTGCCGGGCACCAGCGGCCCGCGCTGCGTCATCCCCTTAGGCCATAGCGAGGGCGGTCTGGTCGCCCTGGCGGTGATGGACCGTCTTGCCGCGTCCTGCGGGCTGGTCCTTGCCGGCGCCCCCGGACGGCCCATTGCGGATGTCATGCGCCAGCAATTCCGCGACAATCCGGCCAATGCCCCGCTTGCCGAGGCCGCCGAGACCGCCTTACGGTCACTGGAGCGGGGCGAAAGGCTGAATGCCTCGACGCTGCCCGCCGCGCTGCAGCTGATCTTTTCGCCTCAGGTGCAGGGGTTTCTCATCGATGTCTTCAGCCATGATCCAGCCCGGCTGATTGCGGATCTGCAGGTGCCCGTCCTCGTCGTGCAGGGCGGCCGCGACGTGCAGGTGCCCGAGGATGACGCCCGCATTCTTGCCGATGCCGCGCCGCAGGCCGATCTGGCGATCCTGCCCGAGGTGAACCACGTGCTGAAGACCGTCCCGTCGGATGGATTGCCAGAGAATATCGCCACCTATTCGGACCCCGACCTGCCCATCGCCCCCGAGGTTGTTGAGGCGGTCGCGGATTTTGTCACCCGCATCAGGCCAAGCGCCGGCCCGGATGGATCGCCCTGACCCGGGCGCGGGTCTGAGGCCGATCAGCCGAGGCTGCCGCACCAGCGGCGTGCCAGCCAGCCCGAACAGCCGGACAGGATCGCTGCCGGAATGGCCAGCACGACAAGCAGCAGCAGGCCGACCGCGATCATCGGCCCGCCCCCGCTCTGAACCAACAAGACCGGAAGCTGCCCCATCGTCAGCACCAGCCCGGCAAGCCAAGCCCTCCGGTCAAAGGCGGCTCCCGCCACTGCGGCCATCAGGATGGACAGCGGATAGGCCAGCGTCCAATAGTCTTCCGCGTCCCAAGGTTCGGGCGTCTTCGCCAGACTCGCCACAAGGGTCCAGTAACCCACACTCAGAATCGTCAATACAAGGAAGGGACGTGTGGTCATTGTCGGCCCGATTCCACAGGACCGCATGAAGTTCTTTGCATGATCATGATAAGCAAGCCATTTTCATATTTGAGCCGGTCGGACCGGGCGGATGTCGAAAGGCTCGTGACCGCGCAAGATTGCACCAGCATGACGCTGGCCGGAAAAGTCTGGCCTATCGGAAGGATTGTTCGGCATAAGGCAGGCTTATGCGCCCCCATGCATTTTCTGGCTTGGTCGGGCTTTCTGCGCACCATAAAAGCGTTTCCTTGGTCGAGCCTGATGACCCTCGGGCGGCCGCGCAAGGCTCTTCAAGAGCGGCAATCATCGAACGCAGGCGCAAGGAGCAGTCAGTGACCTCATCGACAGACCCGCCTGCGGACGGAATCCGGATGGACGCGCGCGTCATTCCAGTGCCGGCTTCGCTCAGCGTCGAAGCGCAGGCGCGACTGCCGGCGGCCGTGATCGGTGGCGTGCCGGCCAATGCGGCGCAGGCCCTGCCCGATCCAGCCGATCATGATGCCTGGCGCGCCCTTCGCGTGCAGGTGGACGCGGCCTATCGCAAAGCCCTGCTGACGCAGGAAGCCGGCGAGGCCGAAATCACGACGATCAGCGTCGACCGCGCCACGGTCCATGTCGCGCGGCCCGCGAACCTCGTGCATCACGACGCGGTCTATCTCGACCTGCACGGCGGCGCCTTCGTATTCGGCGGGGGCGAGGTCTGTCGCGCGGCGGCAGGCGCCGCGGCCGCCCAGCACGGCCTCTGCTGTCACGGTGTCGATTACCGGATGCCGCCCGAGCACCCCTTCCCCGCCGCGCTTGACGATAGCCTCGCGGCCTATCGGCGTGCGATCGCGGAGGTCGGCAGCGGCCGCATGGTGATCGGCGGGCGCTCGGCGGGGGGCAACCTAGCGCTGGCCACGGTGCTGCGCGCCCGAGACGAGGGCCTGCCGCCGCCCGCCGGGCTGGTGCTTCTTTCGCCAGAGGTGGACCTGACCGAGTCGGGCGACAGCTTCCGAACCAACCGCGGTCTCGACGTCAACCTCCACGGCTCGCTGATGCGGGCGAACCTGCTCTATGCCGGAGACGCCGATCTGACCCATCCCTATCTGTCGCCGCTCTTCGGGCGCTTGGCGGCGGATTTTCCGCCGACCTTCATCCAGACCGGCACCCGCGATCTGATGCTGTCGAACGCGGTCCGCCTGCACCGGGCGCTGCGCGAGGCGGGCGCGCCGGCCGAGCTGCACGTCTTCGAGGCGATGCCCCATGGCGGCTTCGGCGTCACCCCCCGAGGATCAGGCGCTGTCGCGCGAGATCGCCGGCTTCGTCGCCCGCAGACTGGGGCGCGCGGGATGAGCGCGGCTTCGCCCCGCCCCGCCCGGCCTGGCACCGCCCGGCACAGCCTCACAGGCCCCAACCAAAAGGATTACCAATGACAATTACGCATGAGGACGAACTGGAGGCACTGCGCAAGATCGGCCGCGTCGTAGCGAACACGATGCAGGCCATGGCCGCGGCGATGGAGCCGGGTATGACAACGCAGGAGCTGGACGAAATCGGGCGCGAGCTGCTGGAGCGCGAAGGAGCGGTCTCGGCGCCGCGGTCCACCTACGACTTTCCCGGCACGACCTGCATCAGCGTCAACGAGGAAATCGCCCACGGCGTCCCCGGCCCGCGCAAGCTGCGCCAGGGCGATCTGGTCAACATCGACGTCTCGGCCTCGCGGGACGGCTATTTCGCCGATACCGGGGCCAGCTTCACTCTTGGCGCCGTCGCGCCCGAACTGCAACGGCTCTGCCGCGACGGGCGGCGCGCGATGGAGATCGGCATCGCGCAGGTCGGGCATGGCAAGCCGCTGGCCGGGATCGGCAATGCCGTGGGCGCTTTTGCAGCCAAGCACGGCTATACGCTGATCCGCAATCTTGCCAGTCATGGGATTGGTCGCGCCCTGCACGAGGCCCCGAGCGAGATCGCCACATGGCCCAACCGGCGCGACAAACGCAAGATGCATGACGGGCTGCTCCTGACGGTAGAGCCTTTCCTGTCCTCTGGCGGAGCGTGGGCGGTAGAGGGCGGCCACGATGACTGGAC
Source organism: Paracoccus sp. PAMC 22219 (assembly GCF_000787695.1). Classification (GTDB taxonomy): domain Bacteria; phylum Pseudomonadota; class Alphaproteobacteria; order Rhodobacterales; family Rhodobacteraceae; genus Paracoccus. The sequence continues at coordinate 55,220 of NZ_BBPH01000094.1, forward strand.
GCTGCATTCCAGCCCGCCGGCGCCCGTCGTGCAATATGAACATACCGTCGTCGCCACGAAACGCGGCCCCATCGTCCTGACCCTGCCGGGTTGAGGCTCCCCCAACCTCTAGAGGCCCCATGCGCATCATGCTTGTCGAGGACGAGGCCGGGCTGGCCGAAATGCTGGCCAAGGTCCTGCAGCGCGAACGCTTCGTGGTCGATCATCTCGATTGCCTCGCCGACGCGCGCGAAGCCGCCGCCTTGGTTGAATACGATCTTGCGCTGCTGGACCGGACACTGCCCGACGGGGACGGGCTGTCGCTGCTGGCAGGGCTGCGCGAGAGAAGCCCCGGCATCCACGTCATCATCCTCAGCGCGCGCGGCGAAGTCGCGGACCGCGTGGCCGGTCTGGATCACGGCGCGGACGACTACCTCGTGAAACCTTTCGCGCTCGATGAGATGCTGGCGCGGATCCGCGCCGTGCGCCGCCGCCCGGCGCAGGTGCGCGACGAACGGATCGGCGCGGGGCGCGTCATCTTCGATCCGGTCAATGACCAGGCCGAGGTCGGGGGCCACCCCCTGACGCTGCCCCGCCGCGAGCTGCGCGTGCTGGCCGCCCTGATGCGGCGGCGGGGGCGAACCGTCATGCGCGAGACGCTTGAACAGGCAGTCTTCGGCTTTGACGACGAGATCCAGTCGAACACGCTGGATTCGCATGTCTCGCGCCTGCGCCGCCGCCTGCGAGAGGCGAATGCCGGTGTCGAGATCCACGCCATCCGGGGCGTGGGCTACCTGCTGCGCGGGGCGCCATGATGCGCGGCCCTTCGCTCAAACGGCCGCTGATCGTCTATCCGCTGATCGTGCATCTGGCGACGCTGCTGATCTCGGTGCTGATCCTGATGGTGGGCGCGCTCAGAATTGACAGTGGCGGACCTTATGCCGACGAGCGGGTCATTCCAGTCATCGCCGCGGCGATCGAGCGCGACCAGACAGGCGCGCTGGTCGTCCGCCCGACCGAAGCGCTGGAGGGGTTGCAGACCGAAGCGCCGGGCCTGTGGTTCCTCGCAGAGGACGAGGACGGGCACAGCGTCGGCTTCGGCGCGTCCCGGAGGCCTATGAAGGGCTGCGCGGGCGGCTGGTGGATCTGTCCGTCGCGCAGCTGCGCGACGTCGCGCCGCCCTATCGACTCACCGCGATCCTGCGCCGCCAGACGACCGAGATCGGCACGCTAACCATCCTGGGCCAGGGTCCTCTGCTGGAACTGAACATGGTCGTCCTGATGGCCTCGACCGTGGTCTTCCTGCCGTTCCTCGTGCTGCTGTCGCTGACCTCCTTCGCGATCACCCCGCTGATCGTCAGGCGGGCGCTGGCCGGCATATCGCGCATCGCAGACGAGGCCGAACACATCGACCCCGACCGCCGGGGCCGCCGCCTGAGCGAAGCGCATGTCCCCCGCGAGATCGCGCCGCTTGTGCGCGCGATGAACGATGCCCTGCGACGGCTGGACGAGGGTCACGAGCGCCAGCAGCGGTTCATCTCAATGGCGTCGCATGAATTGCGCACGCCCATCGCAGTGTTGCAGGCCCGGATCGAGGCTGCGGGCGATCCCGCCCTGCGCGCGCTTGGCGACGACATCCAGCGCCTGACGATCCTTACCGAGCAGCTTCTGGACCTGCAGCGCATGGCTGAGGGCGGCTCCCATGCCCCGGTGGATATGACGAAACTGGCGCGCGGCGTGGTCGCGGATCTGGCGCCCTTGGCCATCGCCGGAGGCCGGACGATGGCGGTCGAGGCCGGGACGGCAGCCCCCTGCATGGGGGACGCAGCCGCGCTGGAGCGGGTGCTGATGAACCTCTTGCGCAACGCGATCGATCACGGCGGGCGGAATGTCGTGCTGCGCGTGACGGGCCAGGTGCTGGAGGTGCAGGATGACGGGCCGGGCATTCCTCCGGATCAGCGCGATCGCGTTTTTGAACCCTTCTACCGGCTGCGCCCGCAATCCGGCGGCAGCGGGCTTGGACTCAATCTGGTGGCGGAGGTCGTGGCCCGGCATGACGGTCGCGTGACGATCCGCTCGGCACCGGGCGGCGGCACCATCGTCCGGGTCGAGCTGGGCCTTCGCGAGACGCCCGACACGGGCGCGCCGGGTAGGCGGCTTTTCCATCGCTCGGCGCAGCGACGCCATGTTCGTGCAACCTTCGGCGCGCAGAGGTTCCAGGACGCAGGCGGTGGGAATGCGATCCGTCTGCGCGGAACTGGAACTGACATGAAGGCACTTGAAATGCGAAAATCTCCTCTCCTCCAGTCGCGTGGCGGCATCGGCATGGCGCTGCTGGCTGCAGGGCTTCTGGCCGGGTGCATGTCCGAAGAAAGCTCGACCGAGGCCCTCTATCGGCAGAACATGGTCAGCGAGACCGCGCTGAACGCCCAGATCATGAGCGACCGCGCCCGCGATCAGCGCTGCCAGCGCGACCCATCCCGCCGCGAATGCGGCCCGCGCCCCTGATTCTCACACCCCGTTAAAGCCGCCCCGCGGATGCCGCGCATCCACGGGGGCGAACCCGATACGTTCGAAGGAGAAGCCGAGTGAAATTCCATCCGACAGGCGGCGCCCCCTGCCCGCGCGGCGGGCGCGGCATGTCCGCCCCCCCCTCTGCCCCGTTTTGGTCGATCCGCGCGTTCCGCGGCGCGGCCGTCGCAGTGATCCTGTCCACATTCGCCGCCTCTGCGGCCGAGGAGATGCACCTGACCTATCCCGACACCCCCCGAACGCACGATGTCGAGACGCTGTTCGGCGTCCAGATCGCCGATCCCTTCCGCTGGCTCGAGGCGGACCCGCGCACGGATACAACCGTGACAGAATGGATCGACGCGCAGAATGCCGTCTCGTCCGCCTATCTTGAGACGCTGCCGGCGCGGCCGATCTTTCAGCAGCGGCTGAGCCTGCTGAACCGGCACGACACCGTCTTCCCGCCCATCCGGCGCGGCGAGCGCTATTTCTTTCAGCGCCAGGGTGCAGGCGAGGACCAGCCGCGCCTGATCCTGCGCGAGGGAACCAACGGCCCGGAACGCGTGCTGCTTGATCCCTCCGCCCAGGAAGGCGGCGGCACGCAGGCCCTGGCCGAATGGGACGTGTCGCCCGACGGGGATTTCGTGGCCTATGCGCTGCAGAAGGACGGCTCGGACTGGCGCAGCATCCGCGTGATGGACGCCGTCACTGGCGAGGTTCTGGACGATCATCTTGAATGGGCGCGCTTCACGACGATCGCCTGGTCCGGCGACGGATCGGGGTTCTACTATTCGCGCTTTCCCGCCGGTGAAGACGGCGCCTCATTCAACGAGGCGGTTCGCGATCACGCGGTCTATTTCCACCGGCTTGGCACAAGCCAGTCCGAAGACCGGCTGGTTCATGGCGGCGCATCCGACACGCCGCTGTTGCACACTGCGACCGTCTCGGGCGATGGGCGGTTTCTGGTGATCTACAGCTCGGCCCTGTCAGGCGGCGTCGCCGTGACCGTGACGAACCTGTCACAGGACGGTGCAGAGTCGCTGACCTTGGTCGAAAGCCATGAGGATCAATGGGCGCTGCTGGGAACAGAGGGCACGCGGCTGATCTTTTCGACGCAGATGGGCGCGCCGCAGGGCCGGGTGATGGCCATTGACCTGGCCGATTCCGAACCTGCCTTTTCCGAGCTGATCCCCGAGCGTCCCGACGCGGTGCTGCGCCACGGCACGGCCATCCTGGGTGACCGGATCGTGCTGGCCTACATGGTCGATGCCCGGATGGTGCTGGAGCGATATCGGCTGGACGGCACTCCCGACGGGTCGGTGGACTTGCCCGGCGCCGGAACCATTGCCCTGTTCCAAGGCGAGCCCGGCCGGGACGATGGCTACTTCCTCTTTACCAGCCACAAGTTTCCGCCCACGGTCCTGCGTCTGGATGTGGCCGAGAACAGCGTGACGCCGTGGCAGGATCCGAACCTGCCGGTGACGCTTGACGGTGTCGTGGTCGAGCAGCGCTTCTACGCATCGGCCGACGGCACCCGTATCCCGGTCTTTGTCATCCGCCGGGCCGACGTGACGGGGCCGGCCCCAACCATGATGACCGGATATGGCGGGTTCGGCATCAGTATGGTCCCCTATTACATGCCCGGGGCGATGGCTTGGGTGGAACAAGGCGGCGTCTATGCGGTGGCGAACATTCGCGGGGGCGGGGAATATGGCAGCGCTTGGCACCATGCCGGTCGGCGCGAACTGAAACAGACCGTGTTCGACGATTTCATCGCAGCGGGCGAATACCTGATCGCCGAAGGTATCACCGCGCTAGACGGGCTGGCCATCCACGGCCTGTCGAATGGCGGGCTTCTGGTCGCGGCGGTCGCCAATCAGCGACCGGACCTGTTTGCCGCCGTCCTGCCCGACGTGGGCGTCATGGACATGCTGCGCTTCGACCGCTTCACCGGCGGCGCGATGTGGGTCCAGGAATATGGCAGCCCCGCCGTCGAGGATCAGTTCCGCACTCTTCTGGCCTATTCGCCCCTGCACCCGATCCGCGACGGCGCGGATTATCCGGCGATCCTTGTCACCACCGCCGATACCGACAACCGCGTCGTGCCGGCCCATTCGCTGAAATACGCGGCTGCGCTTCAGGTGGCCGATATCGGCGCGCAGCCGCATCTGCTGCGAGTGACCCAAGGGGCCGGTCACGGGCAGGGCACGTCGTTGGCCACGCAGATCGCACAGATGGCTGAACAATGGGCCTTTGCGGCCCATTGGACGGGGCTTAAGGTCACGCCGAAGGACTAGGCGAGGTCATTCAACTGGGGCGGGATCGCGCCGGGCGGCCAGAAGGTCCGCCACATGGCGCAGGGCGCGGTCCCCGTCTCGCCGCCGGTGCCAGGCCAGATGCAGCGAAAAGCCCGGCACCGGGATCGGCGGCGGCAGCGTCGCCAGCCCCGCCGCCCCCGCCACCCGCGAGGGCAGCATCGCGATCAGGTCGGACTGGCGCAGCAGGTCCGGCACGATCGCGAAACCCGGAACCACCATACCCACCCGGCGGCTGCGGCCCTGTTCGGCCAGCTGCCCGTCCAGCGGACTGCGCGTCTCGGCGCGGCCCGACACAACGACATGCGGCCAGTCCAGCCAACCGTCGAGATCGAAGCCCGCGATCGCCGGATGATCCTCGCGTAGGGCGATGACATAATCCTCGCGCAGGATCTCGGCCCGGTTGAAGTCGGGATCCTCGCCCGGAAAGACCGACAGCGCCAAATCGCTCGTCCCGTCGATCAGAGCCAGACGCGCCTCCTGCCCGCCCCGCCAAGGCTGGATCACCAGATCGATCCCCGGCGCCGACTGGGCGAGGCCCGCCTGCAGCCCGACGGCCAACAGGGCGGCGGGATAATCCGCCATCGTGATGCGGATCGTGGCGCGGATATGGGCCAGCGGAACCTCGGGCGGTTCGACCAGATGCACGATGCCCGCCAGGACCGACTTGAGCGGGGCGCGCAACGATTCCGCCTTGGCGGTCAGGCGCATCGTGCCGCGCCCCCGTTCCAGCAGCGCATCTCCGAACAGGTGCCGGCAGCGTTGCAGCGCCGCCGAGGCCGCAGGCTGCGACAGCCCCACGCGGTCCGCCGCGCGACCCACATGCGCCTCGTCCAGAAGGGCGTCCAGAATCACCAGAAGGTTAAGGTCGATCGATCGCAAATTCATGGAGTGAATTATAACCCATTCTAACTATCGACGGCAGAGATTTTTGGCCCGTTAGATGCCCGTCGGGGCGACGGCCGTTGCCATCTAGGCCCGCAACTTTTCCATCGCGGGATTGTGCGGCCGGCCGCGCGGCCAGGTCAGCCAATAGCGGCCCGCCTCGACCTCGGCGGCGAAAGGGCGGGCCAGCGACCCCTCGCGCAGATGGCGGGCGAACATGACGGCGGGCAGCAGCGCCACGCCATGCCCCGCCACCGCAAGCTCGGCCAGCGCGACCGAACTGTGCAGCACTGGCCCCACCAGCAGCGGGCAGAGGGCGCACGCGGCGTCAAACCACCCCTACCATTCGTCGGTGCGGTAGGATCGCAGCAGGCGCTGAGCGGCCAGGTCGCCCGGCTGGCGGAGGCGTGGCAGCAGCGCGAGCGCGCAAAGGTGCGTCAGCGGCACGGCGATCAGCGGATCAGCCTCGAGCCAGGGCCAGGCCTCGCGGTCGCCAAAGCGCACGGCCAGGTGCAGTCCCTCCTTGGCGATCTCGATGCGGTCGTTGTGGGTGAAGACGCCAGACTGACATCGGGATGCGCGGCCTCGAAATCGGTAAGGCGCGGGATCAGCCATCCGGTCGCAAAGGTCGTCACCACGCCCAGATGCAGCACCTCGCGGTAGCGTCCGGACTGGAACCGCGCCAGCGCCTCGGCCATCTGGTCGAGACTACGCGTCAGCACCGGATGCAGCGCCGCCCCGACATCCGTCAGGATCAGCCCGGTCCAGGCGCGCTTGAACAGCTGGTGGCCCAGGATCTCCTCGAGCCGCTGGATCTGCTGGCTGATGGCGGCCTGCGTCACCCGAAGCTCGATCGCGGCGCGGGTGAAGCTGCCTTGCCGCGCCGCGATCTCGAAGGCGCGCAGCCCGTTCAGCGGAAGGTTCGGTCAGTCTATCATCTCAGCTTATGTGCCCT
>NZ_BBPH01000093.1 GCF_000787695.1 Paracoccus sp. PAMC 22219
AAACGCAGGATCGCTCCGCTATATACTGATGCCCATGGGATGCAGGACCTGTGCGTCCAGCGCCATAGCAATCGGCAGAGAAATGTGGCGGACCGTGCCCGATCCGTTGTGCAGGATGGTGAATAGCACAACCCCGATGACGACGGCCGTCAGCCGGGCGTGACGCGGACCTCGCCCAGGGTCGGGTCGCTGCGGCGCGCGGCCATCTGCAGCCGGGCCAGCAGATGCGTGCGCACATAGGTCGCGTGAAAGCGCGACGGCGCGACAAGGTGCAGGACACCCCCCCTGCCCTTCCCCGGCCGACAGCGGCGCGAACCAGGCATCGAACAGCGCCGGGTCCTCGTCGCGCAGACGCGTGCAGATCTGCGGCCAGACGCCGTCCTGCGCGATGTCGTCAGGCCGCCGGAACGGCACCACGTTCGGCGGATCGGCGGCGTCGGGCGCCTCTGGCCCCTCGCCCATGCGGACCACGAAATCCTCGCCGATATTGGACCAGTCCGGGCGCGTGTCCAGCAGGATGCGCTCCAGACCCAGGCCCAGCACCGAGACCCGGCCCCGGGCGCCCTGCCGCTTGACCACGATCCATCCGGCCTCGCGCAGCCGCGCCATGTCGCGCTTGACGGTACGTTCGTCCACGCACCACAGCCGCGCGATCTCGCGCTGGCCCATGGTCAGCTCGTCGCGCTGCCAGTTGTATCGGGTGGTGATCAGTGCCATCAGGCGCAGGATCAGCCGCTGCCGCTGCGGATCGCCCGCGAAGGCATGCGCCATCATCGCGGACAGAAGGTCGTATTTCCGTGCCGCGGCTTGCCTGCCGACGGGTCGCATCACCTGCATCATCGTTCCTGCCCGCCGGCTGCCCGGCCGTCTGCCCCGGTGGCGCCGAGATCTTGTGCAGTCCCCAACGTCTTTCGCCACTCTGCAGGCATTAGCGTCCTGAAATCCGATTCTGTCAAGCAGATCGCCCGATTTCCCGCCCTCAAGCCGAAAGGCAATCTTGAATCAGGGTATCAATGGTATAGCGGGACATGCTGGGCGTCCCTCATTCCGGGCGCCATGTCCCCCAATGGGCAGTGGTCGGAGCCCTCGCGTCCCCCAATATCCGCCCCCTGCCCCCTGCCCCCAGGGTCCGTGGCCTTGGCGCCACCATCCAGGCGCGGTGATTCGCCAGCAGGGGCTGCTTTCGCGCATTTCGTGCTATCAATGAACAAGCCTTTTGCCAAAAGCGCAAATCCGGCGTAAAAGCGGGAACAGAAGCAAACAGCGTCCTTGGAAACCGACACAACATGTATACGCACGACGACCTTGCCCGTCTGCAGTCCCAGTCCCTCAAGATGCAGGGCTGGATCCGCCGGCAGACCTTCAGCCCCGCCAACGAGAAGACGCTGCGCCGTTTCTCCTCGTGGGAGGTGTCCGAGCTGATCTTCCGCATCAACCAGTCGACCTTCCGCGGCAAGCTGGCCGCGGACCCGAACCTTCCCCTCGGGGAAGTCGAGGAGGACGGCCGCCAGCGTTGGTTCAGCCTGGACGAGGTGAACGAGCTGCGCCGCCGCATCCGGGTCGGCAAGAAATCCCTGATGCCGCCGCGCCCGGCGGGCAAGCGCGCCTTCCGCGCGGCCATCGCCAACTTCAAGGGTGGCGCGGGCAAGTCGACGGTGGCGCTGCATTTCGCCCATGCCGCAGCCCTGGACGGGTACCGGGTGCTGGTTGTCGACTTTGACCCGCAGGCGACGCTGTCCCATTCCATGGGCCTGAACGATGTCGGCGAGGACCACACGGTCTGGGGCATCATGGCGCGCGACCTGGAGCGCGAGACCGACCGCATGAACACCGCCAGCGCCGGCGCCGAGACGGGGACCGCCCTGCCCCATCGCAAGCTGCCGGCGTCCATCCGCGACATGGGTCTGGGCACGCTGCGCCCGGCCGATTTCATCAAGCCCACCGCCTGGCCCACCATCGACATCGTTCCCAGCTGCGCCAACGCGGCCTTTGTCGAGTTCGCCAGCGCCCAGTACCGGCACCTGAACCCGGAATGGACCTTCTTTGGTGCGGTGTCGCGGTTCCTGGATAGCCTGGCCGACGATGCGTATGACCTGATCCTGTTCGATTGCCCCCCGGCGATCGGGTATCAGTCGATGAATGCGGTCTTTGCCGCCGACATGCTGTATATCCCGTCGGGCCCGGGCTATTGGGAATATGACAGCACCACGAGCTTCATCGGTCAGCTGGCCGAGGCGCTGGAGGATCTGTCCCACGGGTTCGAAAACTTCCCCACGGGGAAGATCAAGCTGCCCAAGGCCTTTGCTGACATCCGCTTTCTGATGACTCGGTACGAGCCCTCGAACGAGTTGCACCAGGCGATGTTCGCAGCATTCCGGCAGGTTTTCGGCGACCGGCTGGCGCAGAACCCGATCGAGCTGACCCGCGCGGTCGAGCAGTCGGGGCGGTTCCTGTCGTCGATATACGAAATCGATTACCGAGAGATGACGCGGGGCACCTGGCGCCGGGCGCGGGCGACATTCGATCAGGCCTATGAGGAGTTCCGCGGCCACGTGCTGACCGCCTGGACCGAGCTGGAGGACGCGCAATGAGCCGCAAGCGCCGGATGTTCGACATCGATATCCCCGAAGACGATGCCGAGGGCGGCTTCCCCGCGGGGAAGGTCCAGCCCGACGGTCGCCGCGGACCGATGGCCGCCGCGATCAGCGAGACGGTGGAATCGACCCGCGACCGTGCGCTCATCGAGGCGCAGATCCGCGCCGAGAACGACGCCTTGGCGCAGGAGCATGTCCGGCTGAAGCGGGCAGGGCTGATCACCGACCTGATTGCGCTGGACATGATCGACACGACCAAGCTGATCCGCGACCGCAAGCCCGTGGCCGATTTCGACCTGGCCGAGCTGGTCAGTTCGATCCGCGACATCGGCCTGTCGAACCCGATCCGGGTCGAGCCTACCGATGATGGCCGATACGAGTTGATCCAGGGCTGGCGGCGGCTGTCGGCCTATCGCCAGCTGCTGGAGGAGACCGGCGACGCCGAGGCCTGGGGTCGCATCCCCGCGGGCATCGCCGCGCGCGGCGATCAGCTGGAGGCGCTGTACCGGCGAATGGTAGACGAGAACCTGGTGCGCAAGGACATCTCTTTCGCCGAGATGGCGCAGCTGGCGGTGCATTACGCGATGGACCCGCTGACGGCGGAGAATGACGCGGAGAAGGCCGTGGCGATCCTGTTCCGGTCGGCGGGCTATCAGAAGCGCAGCTATATCCGGAACTTCATCCCGCTGGTCGAGCGCTTGGGCGAGGTGCTGATGTATCCGCAGGAGATCCCGCGCGCCCTGGGCCTGTCGCTGTCGCAGCGGCTGGAGGAGGTTCCGGGCCTGGTCACCGCGATCAGGACCGAGCTGAAGGATTGGGACACGCGGTCCATCACCGACGAGTTGGCCGTGCTGCGCCGTTATGCGGGGCAGGGGGGTGAGGCGCTGCCCGAAGGGCCGGCACCGCGGACGGCGCCGCCCGCGCCACCCTCGACCGCCAAGGCGAAAACGACGTTCCAGCTGGCGCGCCCGCAGGGCAGCGCGAAATGCACCGCCGCGAACGGCCGCCTGGAGATCCGCCTGCCGCGGGACTTTTCGACCATCGACCGCCGCAAGCTGGAGGCGGCGGTGGCCGCGATGCTGGACCAGATCGAGTGATCTTCCCCGCGGGGAAGGGCAGGGCCCTTTCCCGCGGCAGCAACCTTCCCCGCGGGGAAGGGTTCGCGTCAAGCCATTGATATTGAATAACAAATCTTATACTGCTCAGCCCGCGTCGATGCTTGTTGCAGATCGTGCAATCCCGGCGTAGCACCAAGGGCGACCCCCACGGTATCAAGGCGCCCGGTATGCCCCCCAGTGATTCCCCGATGCGCGGCATCGCGTTGAAATGCATCAGCGTGACGGTGTTCACGCTGATGGCCGCGCTGATCAAGGCGACCGCCGACAGCGCCCAGATCCCGCCGGGGCAGCAGGTGTTCTTTCGGTCGTTCTTTGCGCTGCCGGTGATCCTGGGATGGCTGGTGCTGCGGTCCGAACTGCGGGTCGGTCTGTTGACCGCGAACCCGATGGGGCATCTGTATCGCGGGCTGGTCGGCACGACGGCGATGGCGCTGAATTTCTGGGCGCTTGGCCTTCTGCCCTTGCCGGAGGTGACCGCCATCGGCTTTGCCGCGCCCCTGCTGGTCGTGGTGCTGGCCGGCATGTTTCTGGGAGAGAACGTCCGCGCCTTTCGCCTTGGCATGGTCGGGCTGGGTCTGGCCGGGGTGCTGATCGTGCTGTCGCCGCAGCTGCAGGCGGGGACGGCGGGCGACCCGCTGCGGATGCTGGGCGCGGTCGTGGCGCTTGGCGGGGCAGGGGCCGCGGCGCTGGCGCAGATCTTTGTCCGGCAGCTGGTCCAGGTCGAACGGACATCGGCGATCGTGTTCTGGTTTTCCATCACCTCGACCGGGCTGTCTCTGCTGACGCTGCCGTTCGGGTGGGTGATGCCGGGGCCTTGGGTGCTGATGCAGCTGATCACCACGGGACTGTTGGGCGGGTTGGGGCAGATCCTGCTGACCTCGGCCTATCGGCATGCGGATGCGTCGGTGGTGGCGCCGTTCGATTACGTCGCGATGATCTGGGCGGTGGCCCTGGGCTGGTACGTCTTTGGCGAGGTGCCGGGCACGGCGGTGATCGGCGGGTCGGCCCTGGTGATCCTGGCGGGCATCCTGATCATCTGGCGCGAACACAGCCTGGGGCTGGAACGCCGCCGTCAGCGCAAGGCCACGCCCCCCGCCTGAGGGCGCGACAGGCTGCCCACCACGGCGACCAGGTCGCGGAACCGTTCGCCCTGGACCAGCACGTGATCGGTCATCGCGCGGGCTGCGCCGTCGGCGTCGCTGGCGGCGATGGCCGCGGCGATCTGGCGATGTTCGGCCAGCGAATTGGCGACGCGGCCCGGCGATTGCAGCTGGCGGCGGCGATAGGGTTGCAGGATGGCCTGCAGGCGCAGGGTTTCCGTTTCCAGGAAGGCGTTGTGCGCGGCGCGATAGATCGCCTGATGAAAGGCGGTGTTTTCAGCATAGTAGCGGTCGGGGTCGTGGCGCGCGCCTTCGCAGGCGGTCAGGGCGGTGTCGATGCGGGCCAGGTCGTCCGCATCGGCGCGACGGCAGGCCAGCCGTGCGCAGAAGGATTCCAGTTCGGCCATCAGCTCGAACCGGTCCATCAGTTCGGGGACGCCCAGCTTGGCCACGAAGGTGCCGCGTTTCGGCTGCACGATCAGCAGGCCCGACGCCTCCAGCGCCTGCAGCGCCTCGCGGACGGGGGTGCGCGAACAGCCGTAGTCGCGGGCGACCTGATCGGGGTCGATCTGCTGGCCGGGGGTCAGGCGGCCGTCCACGATGGCGTTTTCCAGGGCAAGGCGGATGCGCTGTGCGGTGGGAAGGGTCATGTCGGCACCTGTTCTGTCCTGCATTTCACCGCAGCGCTGTTGAAAAGTCCATCTGCGTCGTTGTTGTATACAACAGATCGGAATCAGTGTATATCAACGGTGGGGAGGATCATCATGGGCAAGCAGAGACTGGGATTCCTGTCGGATTTCGTGGAGGCGATCACGCGGCGCAAGCGCGGCGGCGAGGCCGAGACGCTGAAGGCGCTGGCGCGGCCCGCGTCCGAACGCGCGCGGGTGGCCTGCGCGGTGCTGATGGGGCGGATCGGGGACGCGGCGCGGGTGGCGGTGGCCGAACAGGCGCTGTCGGCCTATGCCGAACTGGACGCCGACGAGCGGTTGGCATTCTTTCGCAGCCTTCGCGACGATCACGGGGTGGATGCGGAGGCGATCCGGACGGCCTATGCCGCGTGGGACGTGCAGCCCGATGCCGCGGGCGTGGCGCGCCTGTTCGAGGTGGTCGAGCCTGCCCGCCAGACGCTGCTGCGCCGGTTGAACATGGCGCCGGGGGCCACGCTGCGGCTGGTTCGGATGCGCCAGGACCTGCTGGCCGCGATGCGCGCCGACCCGGACCTTGCGCCGATCGACCAGGATTTCGCGCATCTGCTGGCCAGCTGGTTCAACCGCGGTTTCCTGACCATGCGGCGGATCGACTGGAACGCGCCTGCCGCGATCCTGGAAAAGCTGATGGAATACGAAAGCGTCCACCAGATGCAGGGCTGGCCGGACCTGAAGCGCCGGTTGGCCGACAATGACCGCCGCCTGTATGCGTTCTTTCATCCCGCCACCGGGGACGAGCCGCTGATCTTTGTCGAGGTGGCGCTGACCCAAGGCATGCCCGACGCGATCGGCCCGATCCTGACCGCGCCGGATGCGCGCGAACCGGCGGCGGCGGACACGGCGGTGTTCTATTCAATCAACAACAGCCTGCCCGGCCTGAAGGGCGTCAGCTTCGGCAACTTTTTGATCAAGCAGGTGGTGGCGCAGCTGTCGGTCGATCTGCCGGACCTGCGCTGTTTCGTGACGCTGTCGCCGGTGCCGGGCTTTGCCGCATGGCTGGCGACTCAGGACGACGCGGCCGATCTGCGCGCGGCGCTGGCAAATGGCTGGTCCGACGACGCGGTGGACACGCTGCGCCCGCAGGTTCTGGCGGCAGGCGCGCGCTACATCGCGCAGGCCAAGGCGCGGGGCGGGTTGCCCGCCGATCCGGTGGCGCGGTTCCACCTGGGCAACGGGGCCAGCGCGCATCGGCTGAACTGGCCCGCCGATCTGGCGCCCTCGGCGCTGAAATCGTCGCATGGCTGATGATCAACTATCTGTACGAACTGGACCGGATCGAGGACCGGCACGAGGCCTTCGTGCGCGATGGCGAGGTGGCGCTTGGCGCCCAGATCGCCGAAGCGCTGAAGGCGTGAAGACCATGAGGGAGGAGACCACCATGCAGACCATCCACGACCATTTCATCCAGACCGCCGAGGTGATGCAGGGCAAGACCCTGTTCGAACGCCCCGGCCAGCCCGACATCAGCTTTGCCCAGATGCGCGGAATGGTCGAGGCGCTGGCGGGCGCGCTGACCGCGATCGGCGTGGCGCCCGGCGACCGCGTGGCCGTCCAGGTCGAGAAATCGCCCGAGGCCATTGCGCTGTATCTGGCGACGCTGCAGGTCGGCGGCATCTTCCTGCCGCTGAACACCGCCTATACCGGGGCCGAGATCGACTATTTCATCGGCGATGCGGCGCCACGGCTGTTCGTCTGCGACCCTAGTCTGGCGGCGTCCCATGCCCACCGGGCGGGGGACGCGCTGGCCGTGCTGACGCTTGGCGCGGACGGGCAGGGGACGCTGGCCGATCAGGCCCGCACCGCCACCCCGCGCGAGGACGCGCATCCCCGCGGACCAGAGGATCGGGCCGCGATCCTGTACACGTCGGGGACGACGGGGCGGTCCAAGGGGGCGGTGCTGACGCATGGCAACCTGACCTCGAACACCGAGGCGCTGCTGGAGCATTGGCGGTTCGACGCGAACGACCGGCTGATCCATGCGCTGCCGATCTTTCACACGCACGGGCTGTTCGTGGCCGCCAACATGGCGCTGGTCGCCGGTGCCACGATGATCTTTCTGACCAAGTTCGACGCCGAACAGGCCATCGACCTGATAGCGCGCGCGACGGTGCTGATGGGGGTGCCGACGTTCTATACCCGCCTGCTGAAATCGCCGCGGCTGGACCGCGAGGCGACGTCGGGCATGCGGCTGTTCGTGTCGGGATCGGCGCCCTTGCTGGCCGAGGATCACCGCGCCTTTACCGACCGCACCGGACAGCGGATCCTGGAGCGGTACGGCATGACCGAGACCTGCATGATCACCTCGAACCCCTATGACGGGGACCGCATCGCGGGGGCGGTGGGCATGGCGCTGCCCGGCATCCAGGTGCGCATCACCGACCGCGAGACCGGCGATCCGGTCGCGCCCGGCGAGATCGGCCTGATCGAGGTCAAGGGGCCCAACGTCTTCGAGGGCTACTGGAACATGCCGGAAAAGACCGCGGCAGAGTTCCGCCCCGACGGGTTCTTCATCACCGGCGATCTGGGCACGATCGAGGCGGACGGTTACCTGCGCATCGTCGGACGCGACAAGGACCTGGTGATTTCCGGGGGCTACAACGTCTATCCCAAGGAGGTCGAGGAGGCCATCGACGCGCTGCCCGGTGTTCTGGAGAGCGCCGTGATCGGCCTGCCCCATCCCGACCTGGGAGAGGCTGTGACCGCCATCGTCGTGCCGAAATCGGGCACGCTGGACGCGGACCAGATCCGCGCCGCGCTGTCCGATCTGGCGCGCTTCAAGCAACCCCGGCAGGTGATCGTCGTCGACGCCCTGCCGCGCAACGTCATGGGCAAGGTGCAGAAGGCCGAACTGCGCAAGACCCATGCGGGACTGTACGCGCAGGCCCTGGCCTGACATCCGGCCGCCCGGGCCCGCGTCGAGGAGGACGCGGCCCGGGGCATCGGCCATTTCACGGGAGGAAAACATGATAATCTATGGAGTCGCGGCCCTGGCCGCCTGTCATCTGGCAGGCGTCATCCTGGGCGATCTGCTGGGCGTCATCCTGGGCGTCCAGTCCAACGTGGGCGGCGTGGGCTTTGCCATGCTGCTGCTGATCCTGTCGACCGACTGGCTGCGCCGCACCGGGCGCCTGCCGCAACTGTCGGAACAGGGGATCCTGTTCTGGTCGGCCATGTACATCCCCATCGTCGTGGCGATGGCCGCCCAGCAGAACGTCGTGGCGGCCCTGGCGGGCGGTCCCATCGCGATCATCGCCGGGGTCGGCGCGACCATCGCCTGCATGGCGCTGGTCCCGGCCGTGGCGCGGATCGGCGGGCAGGATGCCCCGCTGCCGCCCCTGATGGCGCAGGAGGCGTGACGACATGGAGATGATCACCGAAATCCTGTCCAAGAACGGGCTGGTCTTTGCCTTTGTCGTCGTGGGCGTCGTGATGTGGCTGTCCTATCAGCTGTCCGACCGGCTGTCGGCGGGTCGGCTGCACGGGTCGGCCGTGGCCATCATCATCGGCCTGGTGCTGGCCTGGCTGGGCGGCATCGCCACCGGCGGGTCCAAGGGCCTGGCCGACGTGCCGATGTTCGCGGGGATCGGGCTGATGGGCGGCGCCATGCTGCGCGACCTGGCCATCGTGTCGACCGCCTATGGCGTCGACATCCGAGAGATCCGCAAGGCGGGGGCGGCGGGTGTCGTCGCGCTGGCCCTGGGGATCTTCGTGTCCTTTGCGGTGGGCGCGCTGGTCGCCGCGGCCTTCGGCTATACCGATGCGGTCAGCATGGCGACCATCGGCGGCGGGGCCGCGACCTATATCGTGGGTCCGGTGACCGGCACCGCGCTTGGCGCCAGTTCCGAGGTCATCGCCCTGTCCGTCGCTGCGGGCCTGCTGAAGGCGGTTCTGGTGATGATCGGCACGCCCTTCGTGGCGCCGCTGATCGGGCTGAACAACCCGAAATCGGCGATGGCCTATGGCGGCCTGATGGGCACGACCAGTGGCGTCGCGGGCGGCCTGGCCGCCACCGACAAGCGGTTGGTGCCGTACGGCGCGATGACGGCCACGTTCTATACGGGGCTTGGCTGCCTGATGGGGCCGTCGGTCATCTATCTGATGCTGCTGGCGATCACCGGCAGCTGAGGCGTCGCGGCGTCACCCCGGGGTGACGCCGTTCTCCAGCCGGGCAAAGGCGGTCATCACGACCCGTTCCGACCGGTCCAGGTAATCGGCCAGCCGGGCCGCGGCGGCGTCCATGTCGCTCTGCTGGACCAGCTCCAGGATCGCGCCGTTCTCCTGCAGGAATGGCGCGTGCAGCTGTTCGGGGCTGTCCAGCAGGCCGAAGGCCAGCCGCAGTTCCGCCATCGCCTGCGCAAAGAACGCCGTCAGCCGCGGGCTGTCGGTCAGGGCCACGATGGCCGCGTGGAACGACATGTTCGCGCTGCCCACCCCGCGCCAGTCGCCGGCCTCGCGCGCGATGCGGGCCTGGGCCACGCATTCGGCCATGCGCAGCACCGCCGCGTGGCGGGGCCAGGCCTGGGCCAGGGCCGGGACCTCGATCAGGCGGCGCACGCGATAGATGTCCAGCACCCCCGCCATCGACGGCACCGCCACCGACACGCCGCGATTGGGCGCATGGGTCAGCAGCCCTTCGCGCGTCAGCAGGCGGAACACCTCGCGCAGCGTGTTGCGCGACACCGACAGATCGGCGGCAAGGCGCGTTTCCGACAGGCGCTGTCCGGGGCGCAGATGCCCCGCGATCACCTGCGCGCGCAGCCGTGCTGCGGTGTCTTCGGCCAAGCCTGCGGGATTCGGGTCGGTCATGGGTCTTCCTAGTGATGCGGGGGCGATCATGGCGGCAGGGCAGGGGCAGGGCAAGCAGGCTGTTGCCTTGATTCCGGGCAGATTGCCGCGCAGGTCATTCTGGATTGTTCAACAAAACTGGGCGAAGTGTCAGATAATAGTTGACGGATCACGGAATCGTGGCAGGCTGGTGACAATCAACAACAGTCCGACACGGGGAAACATCCATGACCACCGACCGCAGCGTTGCGGCCGCCAGCCTCCGCGGAGGCCTTCTGGCGGCGATCTTCCTGATGGCGACATCGGCCATCGGGCCGGGTTTCATCACCCAGACCGCGACCTTCACCGCCCGGATGGGATCGGCCTTCGCCTTTGCGATCCTGGCCTCGATCCTGATCGATTTCGTGGTCCAGCTGAACATCTGGCGCATCACCGCCCTGACCGGCAAGCGCGCGTCGGAAACCGCGAACGCGGCCATTCCGGGGGCGGGCTATCTGCTGACGGCGCTGGTGGTGATCGGCGGGCTGGCCTTCAACGTGGGCAACATCGCGGGCGGCGGGCTGGGCCTGAACGCCATGCTGGGCCTGGACCCCAAGATCGGCGGCGCGATCACCGCGGTGCTGGCCATCGCGATCTTTCTGTCGCGGCAGGCCGGGCTGTTGCTGGATCGGGCGATCATCGGGTTGGGGATCGTGATGATCCTTCTGGTGCTGTTCGTGGCCGTGCAGTCGAACCCCCCGGTGGGCGAGGCGCTGCGCCAGACGATCTGGCCCGACAGCATCGATTTCGCCACCATCACCACCATCGTGGGCGGCACGGTCGGCGGCTACATCACCTATTCCGGCGCGCACCGGTTGCTGGACAAGGGCCTGACCGGAGAGCACAATCTGACCGCCGTCACACGCGCGGCGCTGACCGGGATCGCGGTCACGGGCGTCATGCGGTTCGTGCTGTTCCTTGCGATCCTGGGCGTCGTCGCATCGGGCGTGACGCTGGATCTGTCGTCGCAGGCGGCGAACCCGGCGGCGCAGGCCTTCCAGGCGGCGGCGGGCGATTGGGGGATGCGCGTGTTCGGCGTGGTCCTGTGGGCGGCGGCGCTGACCTCGGTCATCGGGGCGGCCTATACCTCGGTCAGCTTTCTGGACGTGGTGGGCGTGCGCAGCGATGCGGCCCGGTCCAAGGCCACGGTGGGCTTCATCGCCTTTTCGCTGGCGGTGTATCTGGCGCTTGGGACCGCGCCTGCGGCGATCCTGGTCTTCGTCGGCGGCTTCAACGGGTTGATCCTGCCCATAGGCCTGACGATCTTTACCTATATCGGCTATGCGCGGTCCGACCTGATGGGCGGGCACCGCTACAACCGGGTGCTGCTGGCGCTTGGGGCCATCGTCTGCGCGCTGACCTGGTACATGGGCGCGCGGTCGGTCACCACGATCTTCGCCTTCCTGGGCCAATAAGGAGGACACCATGCCGATCGACCTGAACAGCGACCTGGGCGAGGGCTATGGCCCCTGGCCCATGGGGGACGACGCCGCGATGCTGGACATCGTCAGCTCCGCCAACATCGCCTGCGGCTTTCACGCGGGCGACCCGGCGGGCCTCATGGCGGTGCTGCGACAGGCGGCGGCGCGGCGCGTCGCGGTGGGGGCGCATGTCAGCTATCCCGACCGCGTGGGCTTCGGGCGGCGCAACATGGACGTGGCGCCGGACGATCTGACCGCCGACGTCATCTATCAGATCGGCGCGTTGCAGGGTCTGGCGCGGGCGGCGGGCACGCGGGTCGCGTACGTGAAACCGCATGGCGCGCTGTACAACACCATCGCGGGTGACGCGGGCCAGGCCGATGCGGTCATCGCGGGCGTCAAGGCGGTCGACCCGTCGCTGGTCCTGATGGGTCTGGCGGGCGCGCCCGTGCTGGACCGCGCGCGCGCCGCGGGCCTGTCGGTGGTGGCCGAGGCCTTCGCCGACCGCGCCTATACCGCCGCGGGCGCGCTGGTCTCGCGCAAGCAGCCGGGCGCGGTCCTGCATGATCCGGACCTGATCGCCGCGCGCATGCTGCGCCTGGCGACCGAGGGCGTGCTGGAGGCCGAGGATGGCAGCATCCTGCGCCTTGAGGCCGACAGCATCTGCGTGCATGGCGACAGCCCCGGCGCGGTGGCCATCGCCGCGCGGGTCCGCGACGCGCTGATCGCGGGCGGGGTCACCATCGCGCCCTTCGCCGGAGGTGGGGCATGACCCCGGCCGAGGCGCGGCTGGCCGCGCGGCAGGGGCCTGCGCGCCCGACCTCGGGTCAGGCGCCGGGGTTTACCCAGTGCAACATGATCTCGCTGCCGCGCGATTGGGCGTGGGATTTCCTGCTGTTCGCGCAGAGAAACCCCAAGCCCTGCCCGGTGCTGGACGTGACCGATCCCGGCAGCCACCGAACCGTCATGGCGCCCGATGCCGACCTGCGCACCGACATTCCGCTGTACCGCATCTGGCGCGACGGCGTGCTGACCGAGGAGGTGACGGACGCCACCGCCCATTGGGCGGAGCATCCCGATCTGGTGACCTTCCTGATCGGCTGTTCCTTCACCTTCGAAGGGGCGCTGATGGCGGCGGGCATCCCGGTCGCGCATGTCGACCAAGGCTGCAACGTGCCGATGTTCCTGACCAACCGCAACTGTCGCCCGGCGGGGCGGATGTCGGGGCGGCTGGTCGTGTCGATGCGGCCGATCCCGGCGGATCGGGTGGCCGAGGCCGCGATGATTTCCGGCCGCACCCCCGCCGTTCACGGCGCGCCGGTGCATGTCGGCCTGCCCGAGGCGTTGGGCATCACGGACCTGCAAAAGCCCGATTTCGGCGACCCGGTGCCGGTGGGTCCGGGTCAGGTGCCGGTCTTCTGGGCCTGCGGGGTGACGCCGCAGGCGGCGGTCATGGCCTCGCGCCCGCCCTTTGCGATCACCCATGCGCCGGGGCACATGTTCGTCACCGACGTGCCCGAAACGCGGTGGCAGGCATGACCCGCATCCTGCCCATCGGGCCCCGCGCCTTCTTGGTCGAGCTGGCCGATCTGGACGCGACGCTGGCGCTGTTCGACGCGCTGGCGGCCGACCCGGTCGCGGGCGTCTCCGAGATCGTGCCCGCCGCCCGAACGCTGATGATCACCACCGATGCGGGCGTGGCGGCCGATGCCGCATTGGCCCGCGCGGTTCTGGCCCGCCAGCCCGCCCCCGGCACCGTGCCTGCGGCGCGCGCGACCGAGACGGTCGAGATTCCCGTGACCTATGACGGCGAGGACCTGGCCGAGGTTGCCACCCTGATGGGCCTGACCACGGATGAGGTCGTCGCTGCCCATCAGGCCGCGATCTGGCAGGTGGCCTTCTGCGGCTTCGCGCCCGGCTTCGCCTACATGACCTGCGCCGATGCGCGGTTCGACCTGCCGCGTCGGTCCGCGCCGCGCACGAAAATTCCGGCGGGATCGGTCGCGCTGGCGGGGCGGTTCTGCGGCATCTATCCGCAGGCCAGCCCCGGCGGCTGGCAGCTGATCGGCCGGACCGAGGTGCCGATGTTCGACCTGACCCGCGACGTGCCCGCCCTGCTGCGCCCCGGCGTGCGGGCGCGGTTCGTGACCGGCTCCGCGCGCGTGCACGCGGTGGCCGTGCCGGAGCCCGCGCCCGTGACCGGGTTGCGCGTGATCCAGACCGCCTTTCCGATCCTGGTGCAGGATGCCGGGCGCATCGGTCAGGCGGGGCAGGGGGTCAGCGCGTCCGGCGCGCTGGACCTGGCCGCACTGCGGCGCGCGAACCGTGCGGTGGGCAACCCCGCAGGCGTCGCTGCGCTGGAGATCACGCTTGGCCCCGTCCGCCTGCGGGCCGAGGTGGCGATGACCCTGGCCCTGACGGGTGCCGCGACCGCCCCGCGTCGGTGGTCTGGCCCAGTCCGGGGCATTTGCGCTGGACGCGGGGACGAGGTGGACCATCGACCCGCCAGCCCGCGGCACTGCGCAGTTATCCTGGCGATG
>NZ_BBPH01000092.1 GCF_000787695.1 Paracoccus sp. PAMC 22219
GCCCGGTCCACAGCGACAGCGCTGCCGCGCGCGCCAGGCCGGGCTGTCCCAGCAGGTCGCGCCAAGCGTCCAGGTTCGGCCCCCGCGCGCCCACCATCGGCATATGTCCGAACCCCGCCATGACGCTCTGCGCCAGCCCCAGAAGGACCGGCATCACCACGACCAGCCCGATGGCCAGGCCGGTGATCCCCCTCAGCGTGATCACCGGGTGTAGCGCGCCTGCCATTCGGCGGTCAGCCGCGTCATCCAGTCGGGATGCGGCTCGGGCAGGACCGGCCCCAGATTGGCCAGGGACGGCAGCGCGGGCGCTGTGGGCAGGGCCGCGAAGGCCGCCTGCCCGTCCGCGTCCAGTCGCGCGGGATCAAGAACCGAGAACGATCCCAGCACGTCGATGTTCTGCATGCGCGCCTGTGTCGCGGGGTCCAGCAGGGCATTCGCCACGACCCTGGCCCCGGCTTGGTGCGCCGCATTGACGGGGATCGCCACGAAGCTGACATTGCCGATGCTGCCTGCCGCGGGGACATGGACGCGCACCGTGTCGGGCAGCAGGCCGTCCGCGATCGCCGCCGCCGCCGAGGCCGGATCGAAGGACATGGTCACGTCGATCTCTCCGTCATTGAGCAACTGCTGCTGGATGCTTTCGTTTTCGGGGAACGACATCCCGTCGCGCCACAGATGCGGGCGCAGCGCGTCATACCAGTCCCACAGCGGGGCGGTGGCCGCGGCAAAGCCGTCATCGGTCGGCGGGGCCGACAGGTCGGTGCCGCCCGGCGCCAGTTCGATCAGCGCCTGTTTCAGGAACGTCGCGCCCATGAAGTTCGACGGATCGGGATGGGTGATGCGCCCCGGATGCGCCGCCGCCCAATCGACCCATCCACCCATGACGGTCGGTGGCGCGTCGATGCGGGCGCCGTCATAGGTGAAGACGAATTTCGCTAGCCGCCATGGGCTTTCCAACCCCTCGACCGGAACGGTGAAGTCGACCGAATTGGCAGAGCCCTCGGAGAGGTCCAGCCATTGCGCATTGGGCAGATCGGCAACGAACGGTCCATAAAGCAGACCCTGATCCTTCATCGCCAGAAAGTTCGGCCCATTCAGCCAGATCAGATCCACCGATCCGTTCTCGTCGCGCCCTGCGGCCCGTTCGGCCAGCACGCGCGCGACTGCATCGGCGGTATCTGCAAGACGCACATGCTGAAGGGTCACGCCATGACGATCCAGAACCTCGTCTCCCACCGAGGCGATGAAGTCATTGGTGCGCTGGTCCCCGCCCCAAGCATGGAAATAGACGGTCTGGCCCCGGGCCTCGTCCAGGACGTCCTGCCAAGTCTGGGACAGTGCGGGGGTAACGCTCAGCAACAGGGCGGCGGCGGCGGTCAGAATAGGGTTCATCAACGTCTCCGGTTGACAGGGGATCAGCGAAAGGTGGTCCATCCCTGGTGCCAGCGAAGGACGGTCGTCATGCCGCAAGCGGCAGCAAATATCCAGGCCAGCATGGCAAAGGAGGCGGGAAAGAGACACATGGCAAGGAAGACCGCGATCGTCTCGAACCCCTCGGTCAATCCGCCAAGATAGTAGATGCCTTTCGTGCGAAATTTCGCCGCCTGATCACCACGCTTTGCGGCAATTGCAGCAAAGGCCAAGAACGATGATCCGGTGCCGACGAAGGCCGCGATCAGGACGGCGGCCGGCAGGGCATTGGCTGCCGGGTCGTGGAGTGCAAAGCCCAAGGGCACCAGCGCGTAGAAGACGAAGTCCAGCGCGATGTCCAGAAAGGCGCCGCGGTCGGTCGGCCCGTGGATGCGTGCCACCGCCCCGTCCAATCCGTCCATGATCCGGTTGGCAGCGATCAGGACAAACGCCGCCATCCACCAGCCAAACGCAAGGGCGGGGATGGCCAGAAGGCCGACCGCAAACCCTGCGATGCTGATTGAATCGGCCGTAATGCCGCGCGCCGCCAGCAACGCCGCCGGCGGCTGCAGCACGGCACGCTGCAGCGGTTGCAGACGCGCGTCGATCATCCACGCCTCCAATCGTGAAAGCGCTTGACGATCGCCAGCAGCCGAGCGTTCACATGCGCCCGACGCCAGTTTCCGGCAACAGCCTTGTTCGCCTCGGCCCAGGTGGGATAGATGTGGATGGTGCCCAGCATCTTGTTCAGTCCCAGCCCGTGCTTCATGGCCAGGACAAACTCTGCGATCAGATCGCCTGCATGGTCGCCCACGATGGTGACGCCCAGGATGCGGTCCTTGCCCGGGGCGGTCAGAACCTTGACGAAACCATGCGCTGCGCCGTCGGTGATCGCACGGTCAAGCTCCGCCAGGTCATAACGCGTGACCTCCACCGCGATGCCCTTGTCGCGGGCCTCGGCCTCGGACAGCCCGACGCGGGCCACTTCGGGGGCCGTGAAGGTTGCCCAAGGGATCACGCTGTAATCAGCCTTGAACTTGCGAAATGTGCCGAACAGCGCGTTGACCGACGCGAACCATGCCTGATGCGATGCGGTATGGGTGAACTGGAACGGTCCCGCGACATCCCCCGCCGCCAGGATGTTTGGAAAGCGCGTCTCCAGATAGTCGTTCACGTCGATCGTGCGGTCGCTGGCGATGCCCAGTTCCTCCAGGCCGAAGCCTTCCAGACGCGCGCTGCGGCCGACTGCGACGATGATCTGGTCAAACGAAATGCGCCGGGTGTCGCCTGCGCTTTCAACCTCGATCCACTTCTGGCCATCATCGCTCAGGCCGCAGGCGACGGCCTTGTGGCCCGTCAGGACCGAAACGCCATCCGCCTCGATCGACGCGGTTACCAGCGCGGAGGCGTCCAGGTCTTCCCGCATCATCAACCGTGGCGCCATCTCGATCTGCGTCACTTCAGAGCCGAGCCGGGCAAAGGCCTGCGCCAGTTCGCAGCCGATCGGTCCACCGCCCAGCACCACAAGGCGAGGCGGGGCCTGATCATGACCCTGCAGCCTTGTCCAAAGATTGTCCGAGGTCAGCGGATCGACCAGACCCAGCCCCGGCAGCGGCGGCATGAAGGGCCGCGCCCCGGTTGCGATGATCACCGCACGGGTCGTCAGACGCTGCCGCGCACCGGCCGTATCGGTGATCTCGACCGTCCAGGGGTCGATCAGGCGCGCATGCCCCTTCAGAACCTCGACCCCCAGCCCGGTATAGCGTTCGACGCTGTCATGCGGGGCGATGTCGGCGATGACGCAATGGATGCGGTCCATGACCGACCGGAACGGAATGTCGGGGGTCGTGTCAGTCAGCCCGTATCGCGCGGCATGGCGCATCTGATGCGCCAGGGTGGCGCTGCGGATCAGCGCCTTGGACGGCACGCAGCCATAGTTCAGGCAGTCGCCGCCCATCTCTCCCGCCTCGACCAGCGTCACGCGCGCCTTGGTGGCGGCCGCGATATAGGCCGACACCAACCCCGCAGAGCCCGCCCCGATCACCACCAGGTTGCGGTCGAACCGCTTGGGCCGGGTCCAGCCGGCATAGACGCGGCGTCGTTTCCACAGGCCGAGAACGGCGCGCGCGACCCAGGGAAAGACCGCCAGCAGGGCGAATGAGGCCAGCAGCGGCGGCGAGACGATGCCTGAAAGGCTGTCCAAGCCCGCCAACTGGGTTCCCGCATTCACATAGACCGCAGTGCCCGCCAGCATGCCCAGCTGGCTGACCCAATAGAAGGTCCAAGCCCGGATCGGGGTCAATCCCATCAGCAGGTTCACGGCAAAAAACGGCACGACCGGGATCAGCCGCAGCGAGAAGAGATAAAAGGCCCCGTCGCGCGCCAGTCCGGCCTCGATCCCCTTAGCCCGCGCGCCCAACCGTGCCCGCACCCAATCCCGCAACAGATAGCGCGAGGCCAGAAAGGCCAGTGTCGCGCCGATGGCCGAAGCGAATGACACGATCAGAAGGCCGGTCCAGAACCCGAACAGCGCGCCACCCGCCAGCGTCAGCCAGACAGCGATGGGCAGCGACAGCGCCGCCACAGCGACATAGGCAGCCAGGAACAGGCCTGCCACGAGGAAGGGACGGCTCTCTTGGAATGCGCTGATTGCGGCCAATCGATCACGCAGGGTCTGCAGGTCGATCTCCTGACCGGCCAGCAGCCACAGCGCCGCTGCGACAAGCCCTGCGAGGGCGATCAACAAGACGGGCTTCTTCACACTGTTTCCTTCATCACCTTTCGGAACGGCCCTTAGGCCTCGTCACGTAAAGGGTCGGCTGCCGATCAAATGTGTTACAGAAGTTTGGCACTGGCCGGATCACGACCGCGTGTCCGGTCCTGCAAGGCCATCAGAGCCGTCACCGCAGCGGCACCAACGGGAGACAAGACGTCCCTGCCCTGCCCCGAGCGTGCTCGCAAGACAACGCCGCGCGCCATGGCCGCCGCCAGCGACGCTGCAACAGTGGCCGGGCAGCTGCCGTGTTCAGGCCAGCCATCCACCTCGAGCCGTGTGGCGATACATGCTTCCAAGGCGTCAAACCGCCGGTCGCGCTCTTCCTGAAACCGGCTTGTCGTGACCGCCGCATCAGCCAGAACCGACGATATCAGGCATCCCGGGGTGGCGCTGTCGCTGCTGGCAAGATGCACGACCTGGCCAAAGAATGCAGACAGATCCTCCGCAAGCGATCCGTTCGGCCCCAGAGCGTCAATCACGGGGCGCAGGCGCGTGTCCGCGTAATGGGATATGCTGGCAAGAAAAAGCCCCTCCTTGTCGCCGAACAGGTGATAGAGGCTGGTGCGCGGCATATTCATCTGGCGACACAGCAGATCGACGGGTGCCTGTTCGTATCCGCGTGCCCAGAACACCCGCATCGCAGCCTCCAACGCCGTCGCGTCGTCAAAGCCGCGCGGACGTCCGCGCGGGCGGGAGGCGGGAGTGATCGGCGTCATTCGGTTCCTCGCTTATCGAAACGTCCATTCCGGATATGGGAAAAAACCGGAAGAAAGGAAAGGCGGCTTAGGTCCTGCCCCACCGATCGGCAATGGCATGCGCCAGTGTCCGAAGATCAGCGGCCACAACATCCGGCTGCGGCACGTCCGGCAGAACAAGCGGCGCATTAACGCCATGCGTGACCAAGGCACCTTTTCCACCCATGGCCTGCATCCCGATCGTGTCCCAGACATGACAGGCCACCAGACATAAGTCGCGCGGCGACACTGCCAGCGCGTCGGCAACCATTTGATAGGTTTGCGGAGCGGGCTTGAATCGGTTTGTGGGCTGCACGCTGAAGCTTGCCTCGAAATACGCGGCCAGCCCTGCACGTTCCAGCGCCGAAGGACCCTTTGCCGGCGACGAGTTGGTCAGCGTCACCATGCGGAACCCCTGCTGCCGCAGATGGTCCAGCGCCTCGGCCGCATCCGGATGCGCGGGCATCGTCCCGATCGCCTGACGCAATGCGTCGGCGTCCTCGTCCGAGATGGCGACCCCGCGGATCATGCCGGTCATGCGCAGGACAGCGACGGCCAAAGTGCCGAAATCACTGCGTAGACCCGTGATCGTCAAGGTCTGCGAATAAAGGATCAGCTGTGCGAACCAGTCACGCATGACCGCTGTATCTCCAAAGATCCTATCGAACACAGGGCATAGGTGATCCAGATTCAGCAGCGTTTCGTTGACGTCGAACACCAGTATCGGGCGGTGGGGCATGGCGATGATCCTTGACTGCGGTTATTTTGAAACTATCCGTTCCGAAATTCGTTCCCTGGGCATCCAACCCGGAAAAGCCGGGTTCTCCAATGAGAAAGTGCATCCATGACCCACACCACCCCGATGCCCGCCACCGCGGCTCCTGCGATCCATGCCCATAGCGCGAACGGCAGTGCCTTTGACCTTCCCTCCGCGCCGATGGTGGGCTGAGCGTGATCTTTTTCTATCGCGGGGTCCACTGCCCCATCTGCAAGACCCAGATCGAGGAGCTGGCAAGCCGCCAGGATGAACTGCGCGACGCTGGCCTGGCCGTTGCAGCGGTGTCCATGGACGACAGCGAGCAGTTCGCCCGGCAGGTCCAGGAATGGGATCTGGGCGCGCTGACGATCGGACACGGCCTGACCGAGGCATCGGCGCGGGAATGGGGCCTGTACGTGTCGGACAAGGCCAAGGACGCGGAACCTGCCCGCTTTGCGGAACCGGGTATTGCCGTTCTGAAAGCCGATGGCAGCATCTATGCGCTGTATCTGCAGAACACACCGTTTGCACGCCCGCGTCTGGACGACCTGATCCACGGCTTGGGCTTCGTGATGAAAAACGACTATTCGGTGCGTGGCACCGCGTAAGCAGGTTGGGCTGCGGACCCGTTTTAGGTCAGCGGCCCAGCATCCATGTCCCGTCCGGGTGAAAGGCGTGAAACGCAAAGGCAAAGGGCATGTCATGCACCACATCCCGCCCGGCCGCGTCCTGCACGAGGACATTGCCGACCTCGCCCCCCGATGCGATCTCGCGGCTGTTCAGCGCCGACGCCTGCCCGGTCTGCCATGTCAGGACCACGCCGCCTTCGGCGATCCGGCCAGCGCGGGCCAGACGCGTCAGAGGCCACGCCCGGTCGCCCATCCGCACGACCCGCTCCAGCGGCGGGGTGCCGTGGGGCGGATCTTTGCCTGCAGAGAGAGACGGCCGGCCCGTGACATAACCCGCATAGGGATTGCTGCCATAGACCCGGCTCCGGTCCGGCTGAGCCATCACAAGGCCGTCGGGATGCGCGGCGCGGAACGCACTCCAGCTGATCATCAGCGCGGGCGGCTGTCACAACCGCTGTCCCTGTAGCCGCCCGACAATGCCAAGCCCAGGGCCTGCTGCCACCAGCTTTCCGTCGCGCGGTCATACATGATCATGTCCGAATGGCGCAGAAGGCCCAAGACCCCAAAGGACAGGGCCTGCCCGTTCACCCGCGGATCGAACACCATTCCCGTGTTGCAAAGGGGACAGAACGTGACCAGCACCGGCTGGCCCCCGATCACGTCATAGACGATTTCATGCCACACCAGATAGTGGAGCGGGTAGCTCGCGCCTGCTGACCGGGCAGGTGGACGGACATCACGGGTTCGGGGTCAGAAAGACGGCTTTCCGCAGCCACAGACATGAATTCGGGTCCTGTCAAAGCGGGAATGCCGTCCTTGGCCGGACCGCCCGACACGACCTGGGCCAAGTCGATGCCCCTGCGCGTGAAGTCCGTATGGGGCCAGGCCTGTCGCAACGCCGCATCTTGACCATGAGCGGGCATGACCAACGCGAACGCATCTTACCATCTGGACCTGTAAATCAGCCTGCCGGCCGGGCGTCCCTGTAAATACGGCGATGACATCGCACCCTCCTACCTTGCAGCACAGCGTGACCGATGCGCCGCGCGACATGTTGCAGGTCGCGCGGCTTCGTTACGGAGACCACGTGTTCGTCAAGTCATTTGCGGGCGACCGTCGCCGGCCTGTCCTCAGCCCGCCGCAGAGATGTCATCGACACCATAAGCTTCGGACGAGGAATCGAAAGGCGCTTCCGGGGCTGATGCCGTTCCGGGCGGAACGGTGCCCTGACCGGATTGCGCCTGCGTCAGCACGATGACCTTGGCCATGCTGTCGGTCCGTTCGGCAAGGTGAATGATGTCCTGGTTGAACAGCCTGATGCAGCCTGCCGACGACGCCGTGCCGATCGATTGCGGATCAGGTGTTCCATGTATGCGGTAATGGGTGTCACCACCCCGGTTGTGGATATAAAGCGCCCTTGCACCCATCGGATTTTCCAAACCACCTTCGACACCATCCGCTGACGGACCATAGTGTTCGGGATTGGCGGCCAGCATGTTGTCAGTCGGCGTCCAGCGCGGCCAGTCGCGCTGATAGGGGGTATGTGCCTCGCCAGCAAAGCCGAACCCCGCGGCGCCTACGCCGACGGAATAGCGCATGGCCTTGTCGCCCGCCTGAACATGATACAGCAGCTTGGCATAGGGATCGACGATGATGCTGCCCACCGGGTGCTCGGTCCAGTAATCGACGACCTGACGCGCCTTGTCTTCCGTCAACAAAGACGCGGGGATGGCAGGCACGGTGATATCGCCGTCCTGGGTGGATGCGTACATGGCCAGGGTCTGCTGACTGACAGCAGCCGCGACCGGTTGCTCGGCTGCTGCCAACTTTGGGGTATCCTGGACAGCAGGCTGGCAGGCAGCCAGCGTGACAAGGGCGACACCGGCAAAAAGGTGTCTGGTCAGGTTATGGATCATCGTCTTCTTTCGGATTGCGTTTGCGCCCTGACGTTGGCGGGCACCCCTTAGGCAAGAGGCGCCATGCCCATCTGGTTCCTAGGCAGAGCAGCCATGGATCCGCAGTTTTGTGCCGCCCCAACCTTAAGCCCGCCTTAAGTTGGGCGTAAAAGGATGCCGACCAAGGAAGGAATGCCCGTTCATGCGGCTGCTGATTGTAGAGGATGATCCCGTGCTGTCTGATGGGCTCAGTGTTGGTCTGGGGCTGTCGGGGTTCACGGTCGATGCCGTGGCGACGCTGGCCGACGCCCGCGCGGCGCTGCGCGAAGCCGAATTTGCCGGTGTCGTTCTTGATGTCATGTTGCCTGACGGTCTTGGAACGCAGCTGCTTGCCGAGATGCGTGCAGACGAAAACATGCTTCCCGTGTTGCTGCTGACGGCCCGGGACCGTGTCAGCGACAGGGTCAGCGGGCTGGACGCAGGTGCTGACGACTATCTGGGCAAGCCCTTTGATCTCGATGAGCTGGCCGCCCGGATAAGAGCCATGCTTCGCCGACATGAAGGCCGTGCCAGCCCGACGATTGTCTGGGGCGGGCTGATGGTCGACGCCACCACGCGACAGGTCCTGGTTGATGGACACCCGCGCCACCTGTCGCGCCGGGAGTTTGCCATCCTGCACGCCTTGATCGAACAACCCGGTCGAATTCTCTCTCGCGCTCAGCTGGAAGAACGGCTCTACGGCTGGCAGGACGACGTCGAATCCAACGCCGTCGAGGTTCACATCCACAATCTGCGCGCCAAACTGGGACGCGGAACAATCCAGACCGAGCGGGGGCTGGGCTATCGCATGAATGCGACCCCCCCGGAGGGCAATTGATGTCCCTGCGCGCTCGCCTCTCTCTCATCCTGATCCTGTCCACCGGGCTGATCTGGGTTTCGGCGATGGTCTGGATCAACGGCTCCACCCGTGCGCAGGTCCAGACTGTGCTGGACGCGCGACTTGAGGAATCAGCCAACATGCTGGGATCTCTCATCCGCGAAGGAGGGGTGACCTTTTCCGAACCCTTCGTGCCTCAGGACGTCAGCCCGGATGGCGACGGTCCTGACCGACAGCTCTATTGCCAGGTCTGGTCCCTGCGCGGAGAGCTGGTCGGCGCATCGGCAGGTGCCCCGGATGACAAGCTTGCTCAAGCGCCTGGTTTGGCCACCTCGATCATAGACGGGGAACAATGGCGGGTCTTTACCGCCGTTCATCCCGAACTTGGCCTGCGCATCATGGTCGGTGATCGCATCACGGTCCGCGATAGTCTTGTCAGCGACGTCATGCGTGGCTTTGTGTGGCCAGCGCTGGTCGTCATTCCCGCTCTCACCTTGCTGATCTGGATGGTTCTTGGTCGCGGCCTTTCCCCTCTGGCAAATCTGGAATCCGCGTTGCGCGCCCGGGGTCCCGACGATCTCAGCCCGCTGCCTGCGGCCCGGGACCCCCGCGAGATCCGTCCCATCCGGCGCGCACTTAATCAGATGTTCGACAAGCTCGACCATGTTCGCAGGACCGAGCGTGACTTCACGGCGTTCGCCGCGCATGAGTTGAAGACCCCGTTGGCAGGCATGCGCATGCAGGCACAGATCGCGCGACGCGCACCCGACGAGGCAAGCCGGAACCGCGCATTGGAGGCGATCGAGACCTCGGTCGATCGCAGTGACCGGATGGTGCGCCAGTTGCTTGATCTGACCGCCATCGACTACGAAGCCGCCGACCCCGATCCTCTTGCCCCGTCGGCTTTGCTGGACGAGGCGGCGGCAAACGCCGACCTGCAGGCACAAGCCGCCAAGGTCACCGTTCTTACCGTCACAGATTCCCTCCCCATGATGCATATTCCCAGAGTGCTGATCCAGTCGGCTCTCCGCAATCTGGTCGAGAATGCCATCCAGCATTCACCAGGTGGCGGAACCGTGACCATGTCCGCACGTCATGAGGGCGACTGGATCGTCTTCAGCGTCAGGGACGAAGGTCTTGGGATCGATCCCGCCCATCGCGATAGGGTGACAGAACGATTCTGGCGCGGGCCGGGCACGATGTCGCAAGGCAGCGGCCTGGGTCTGTCGATCGTGGCCGCGGCGGTTCAGCGCATGTCTGGGCGACTGACGTTCGGGTCGGCCCAAGGCGGGCAGGATGTTCAGATCCGCCTACCTCTGTCCCCGAACTGATCGCCCCACATCATACTCCCTGACGTGATGAACCATTCAGGGAGGCCAAGGTGATCTCTCACCAAAAACCTAAAGGAAAATGAATGCCTTCTCATCTAAGACTGTCACTTTTGCTGATCCGCGTTACTTTCGGCCTGTTCCTGCTGGCTTGGGCTGCGAACAAGATCGTCAATGCCGAAGGCACGATCAGCATTTTCGCCCGGTTCTATCGCTTTGAGGGTTTGGAAGACACGTCGGCTCTTGTGCTTGGCGGCCTTCAGGTCGTGCTGAGCTTGTGTATCATTGCGGGGCTGTTCAAGACGGTTACCTATGGCGCAGGCGTCTTGATCCACGGGATATCGACGCTCTCGACAGCCAGCCATATCGCGATGCCGCTTGCTGAAGGCTCCAATCTTCTGTTCATGGCCGGGCTGCCGGTCCTTGCCGCGGCCATCGGCCTCTTTCTGCTTCGCCGGGATGATACATTGATGTCTATCGATGCACTTACCGGATCCCGAGCTGGACGTAGCGCCTACCCTGTCTGATTCACGGTCCTTGCGCTGTCATGCTCGACCCGAGCATGACAGCCTGCCGTTTGGATCGACATCAACCGAACCGGGCTGTCCTCTTCGGCATTCTAGCCCGCGCAAGGGCAGCAGCGGATCGCTTGGCGGCGCGGCCGCCCTCGATTTCAGATCGGGACTGACCTTTGGACCCTGTGTCACGGCACCCTCGGAGGGAATGCTGATCTGTATCGCACAGACCGGCGATATCGCACTGTGGGCGTCGGCGCTGTTCGCGCTTATACTGGGATAGGGGTTGCCGCTGCTGGCATGCAGCTGCGCGGCCATCGGCGCACTAAACCGACTGTCGCCCGAGGCTGGACGTGGTACCCGGATGACGGCGGCCGGCGCGCTGCTGATCTTTGCAGGGCTGGTCGAGGGTATAGCCGCGGCCTTGGGCGGCGATGATCCTGCGTGCGCCTTGCCCCCCAGGCAAGCCAGCAGGCCCCGCAGATAACTGGACCTTTCAGACCACGACGACGCAGGCGGGGGCTGACGCAGCCGCTGCAGGCAGCGGTGCCATTCCGGATCCATGTCACCGCCGACTGGTGCGTGATCTGTCGAGCCATTGAGTGGGCCCGATGGCTGACCCACAGGTCGTGGCCGCGATGCAGGGCCTGGTCCGGGATCCAACGGAGATGTCAGACGTCACCGACGAGCCCATGCCATTACGGGCGATCCGGCGTCGGCGGCCTCCCCGACGCCAGTCTTCGTGGATGCCGTCGGACCGACCCTTAGGGCATTCGCCTGATCGACAAGATGACAGCGGAAAAACTGTTGGTCTCCGTCCGGCAGCTGGCGTCGTGAACGCGGTCGTGCTTGGGCCCTTCGTCTTCCAAGCCAGACTGCCGGCTACGGTCACAGCATTTATGGTCGGTGGACTAACCCATCGCGGTTATCCGATGTCGATACCGCCCTCGGATCCGCTGCCCAAGCGACAGAGCCGAGATCGTCCGCTAGGAAGAGGGGGCCGAACGTAACGTAACCGCCTCATGATGGAACGGTAATTATATTTCTGCCTCATGGGTCCGAGGCCTGACAACGTGCTTGGCACCCGCGCCAAGTATCTGTCCTAGCCCGCCTATCTCATCTACGGGGGCGCATTACATTCCCATGATCGGCCACCTGTCGACGGACGGATGCGGAGAATTCTAATCATGCAGAAATTGAGGGTGTTAAGTACCTGGCAGACCCGACCCAACGCAGCATCATCTAGGGTCAAGCTTCGTAACCAATAGATGACGGTTGTTGCGAGGGTGATGGCCGAGAGGAAGACCTTTGGACATCTGTTGTATCGCGTTGCCACTCGCCTCCAATCCTTGAGCCTGCCGAACATGATCTCGATGCGGCTTCGCCGCTTGTCGTACTTGATCGGCGTCTTGCGTCGCTTCCGACCGGGGATGCATGTGCGTATCCCTTTGTCCTGCTAGGCTCCTCTCAACCAGTCAGCATCATAACCGCGATCGCCAAGCAGCCATTTGACGTTCGGCAAGCTGCCGAGCAGCGCCCGTGCGCCGATATAATCGCTCACCTGTCCGGCGGTGATGAACAGGTCGAGCGGTCGGCCCTAGCTATCGCAAATGGCATGCACCTTGGTGTTCATGCCGCCTTTGGTCAGACCGTTCAGGCGACCACGCCCCCCCTTTTGACGGCCAAACTGGTCGCTGTGCGATGTGCCTTCAGGTATGTGGCGTCAATCATCACGGTCTGCTCTTCACCATGTTCGGCCGCAAGGCCGGCCATCATCCGAGCGAAAATGCCCTTTCCGCTCCAACGCCTCCAACGGCTGTAAAGCGTCTAGTGGGGTCCATAGGCGGTGGGTGCATCACGCCAGCGCAAGCCATTGCGGGTTATGAAGATAATCCCACTGAAAACACGCCTGTCATCAACGCCTGGCTTGCCGTGTGACTTTGGGAAAAAGGGGGTAATGCGTGCCATCTGCGCGTCAGTCAGCCAGAAAAAGGTCGCTCATGTCACCGCTCCGTTTCCCGGCTGTGAATCACGCAGCGCAACGGAAATCAATGCATCCTGATCCCAGGATGGGAAACCATCGCCCCCCCGCTCATTGTGCCCGTGCAAGCCTGCGGCGGTCATCAAACGATCTCACTCAAACGGATCGCTTCATCACGAATACGTTATAATCAAGCATGTAACGATAGGCTGTGCCGCACGATCTGTTCAATATGAACCACGCGCCCCGAAAGGTCATCAAGTGCAATCAAGACATGCAAATGACGAACTTGATGGCCCAATGCCCGACCCGCAAATGCGCCTGGTAGCGGGAAGTGCCGTCGACCGTACCAATCTTCAAGGTCTGCAAAACACGCCTGATCGGGCCACGCAAGTCTCGCGGGGCCGAGCAACCTCGGCGCGCCGAAAGCGGCAAGGACACATGAGTGTTTCGCGTGACCTGACAGTGTCCCGACCCGTCCTGCCCGACGGAGCGCCTCGATGGCGATCCACCGGATTGGTGTTTTAGCATGATCCGCGCGGATGACCGCAGTCTGGACCCGGGGCTGAGCGTCAGTTCTGAATCGGAACCGGCCGAGACGGCCTTCGGGCACGCCACATACGCCATTCTGGCGCACCAGCCTGCCGCCGGGCCGGCGCTTACCGCGACGCTGGCAGCGGATGGCGACCATGTGGCGGCGCACGCCATTCTTGGGTTTGCTCGGCTGATGCTGGCGCGCGAGGAATTGCAGGCCCCGGCGGCCGCCGGGCTGAACGATGCGAAGGCCGCGCTGACCCGGTGCCAAGGCGGTACGCCCGACGAACGCGCGCTGGTTGACGCGCTGGTGCTGGCCGTAGGCGGGCATTTCAGGGCCGCCGCTGATGCGCTGGACGCGGCCTTTGTATCGCGCCCGGGTGCTGTCCTCCCACTGAAGTTGTCGCACGGGCTGCGATTCATGGCGGGTGACAGGGCTGGGCTTCTGGTGCGCAGCCGAGCTGCGCTTTGCGATCTGCCCGCGCAGTCTCTGGCGCGTGGGTTCGCCTTCGGCTGTCACGCCTTTTCGCTGGAAGAGCATGGCCAGTACGAGGAGGCCGAGGCAGCCGGCCTGCGCGCCGTCATGCTGGCCCCGGAGGACAGCTGGGGGCGCCACGCCGTCAGCCACATCCACGAGATGCGCGGCCATACGAAGGCGGGCATCGCATGGTTGGAGGACAGCCGTCCGCACTGGTCGGGCTGCAACAATTTCAGCTTTCACATGGCGTGGCATCTGGGCCTGATGCATCTGGAACAAGGCGCGCATGACCAGGTGCTGAGCCTTTACGACACCGACATCCGGCCCGAACAGACCGACGATTTCCGCGACATGGCCAATGCCGTATCGCTGTTGTGGCGACTGGACCGGATGGGGGTCGATGTGGGTCCGCGCTGGCACGATCTGGCCGCCATCGCGCGACGCCGCCAGCAGGACGTGACGCTGGTTTTCGCCGCGCTGCACACGCTGTGCGCGCTGGTGGCGTTGCGCGATGATGCGGGGGTGGATGCGGCACTGGCCGCGATGGCCGCGCGCGCCGCAGGCCATGACGAACAGGCCCGCGTGGCCCGCCGCATCGGCCTGCCGCTGGCGCGGCTGATGGCGGGCCGGGCATCAGTCGCGGAACGGCAAGGGCTGGACCGCCTGCTGGTTGATCTGCCCGACTTGGGGGGCAGCAACGCACAGCGCGACCTGTTCCTGCTGGGCCTGACCCAGGTGGCGGGACAGGTCGGCGACACCGTCGCTGTGGCCCGCCTGCGCGCAGCCCGCGCCGCGCTTAAGGCCGACGACCGCCTGATCGCCCGCATCGCGGGCAGCATTGCCCATTGACCCAATGCCGCAAAGGAGCCCTGCCATGACCAGCATCACCTCGCGACAGCGTGCCATGCCCATGCTGACCCGGCGCCTGATCGTGACCGCACTGCTGTCCGGTCTGGCCGCGGACCTGACATGGGAATTCTGGGCCCGGGTCATCACGCCCCTGTGGGTCGGTGGCCCGCTGCAACCGGCCGCCCTGATCCAAAGCGTGTTCGGGTTTCGCAACAATGGCCTGGCTGAGGTGATCCACGCCGTCGTGGGTATCGTGTTCTATCCCCTTGGCTATCTGTTCATCGCGCGGCCCTTGCAAAGATTGGTCGTCCCGGGCCTGCCGGTCTTGCTGACCGGGGTGGGTTTCGGCATCGGGCTGTGGGTGTTCGCGCTGTATGTGATGGCTCATCTGTTTGCGGGGTTGCCGGCGTTCCTGGGCTTCATCACGCTGACCTGGGCGTCGCTGGTGGGGCATGTGCTGTTTGGGGTGATCGTGGCGCTGGTCGTGCGTGCGCGCGGTGACTGACCCCTATCGCCCAAGGGCCGCCAGCCCGGCGGACAGAAACGCGGGGTCAGCGCTGTGCCCGCCCGGGTGCAGGCACAGCGTCAGCGCCCCGCGGCTGCATCCCGCCCGCGCCTGGCAGTGCAGCCCATCCGCGATCGGATCGGTTGCTGCCGGTTCCTGGCATCCCGCCGCATCGGCCAGCAGGGCCAGACCATGATGGGTGTCACCCTGACGATGGTTCCGCCCGATGGCCCGCCCGGTCAGCGGAAAGGTCCCATCAGACGTGCCGTGGACATGGATCAGCGGCGGCACAGCCACGGTGCAGCTTTCCGGGATCGGTTCCCAGAAGGTGCCCGACATCATAACCGCTCCCGCCGCGCGCCCTCCCATCGCACAGACGGCGTAATAGGCCATCGACGCCCCTTGGGAATATCCCGCGAGAATGACCGCATCCGCGCCGAACCCGAACCGCGCCTGCAGATCGTCCAGCACCAGCCCCGCGAATGCCACGTCGTCGCGCGCCGTGCTGGGCGCGCCCGGATGCGACCAGGTGTTGTCCAGCCCGTCGACGGCGGCAAAGGCCAGACCCCGGTCCGTCGCCGCCCCCACCATCGCGCGATTGTCCATCGTCGCAGCGGCCGATCCCATATAGCCATGAAACCAGACCACCACACTCGTGGCCCCGTCCGGCACCTCGATCCGGTACTGGCCCTGCTTGCCCACCGGACAGGGACGGTCCCCACCGCAGGGTCCGGCCCCCGCCGACCCCGCAATCGTCAGTCCCAACAGGGCGATGGCGGCAGCGTTCATACCCAGCCCTTCAGGAGAGGTGCATGACGCGTCATACCAGCCCCGCCCCCCAGATGCCGGTCACGATTGCGCCACAGGCCGACCGCGTGGCCGACATCGTCGCCCGCAGCCTTGCCCTGCACGGCATCCGCCACGCCTTTGGCATGCCGGGCGGCGAGGTCGTGACCCTGATCGATGGGCTGGCGCTGGCCGGGATCGACATGCACCTGGCGCGGCATGAAACGGCGGCGGCACTGATGGCGGCGGGCTGTTCGGTAATGACCGGCGTGCCAGGCCTGCTGGTCACGACCGTCGGGCCGGGGCTGACGAATGCCGTCAACGGCATCGCGGACGCGGCGCAGGAACATGTGCCGCTGGTCGTCATTTCGGGCGTGGTCGATCGGGGGATGCGCGCACGCTATACCCATCAGGTCATCGACCACTCCGCGATCCTGCGCCCGCTGGTCAAGGCCAGCTTCGAGGTCGAGGCAGGGTCCGCCGGGGCCACCGTCGCGCGCGCGCTGGCGCTGGCTATGCGGCATCCGCAGGGGCCGGTGCATCTTGATCTGGCGCCTGCCCTGGCCGCAGGGGCCGCGACCGACGCTCCATGGGGTCCGGTGCCCGAGGCACAAGCGACCCTGCGTGCCGACGACCCGGCGCTGGCCCCGCTGCTCGCGCGGCTGGCGGGGGCCGCGCGCCCGGTGATCCTTGCCGGATGGCAGGCGGCGCAGGCCGGGGCCGACCTTTCGGCTTTGGCCGATGCGCTGCAGGCGCCGGTCCTGACCACCTACAAGGCAAAGGGCGCCTTGGACGAGACGCACCCGCTGGCCCTTGGCGGCGCGGGCCTGTCGCCCAAGGCCGACCGCATCCTTCTGGACCTGCTGGCGCAAGCCGATCTGGTGCTGGCCTTGGGCTATGACCCGATCGAGATGCGCCCCGGCTGGATGGACCCAGTCCCCGCCGACTGTATGATCGAGATCACCGCCGCCCCCGCCGACCATGCCATGCACCGCGCGGGTCAGCGCCTGCTGGCCTGTCCCGCCCAGGCCGCTGCCGCGCTGGCCGCCGCCCTGCCGGGG
>NZ_BBPH01000091.1 GCF_000787695.1 Paracoccus sp. PAMC 22219
CGGCCTGTCCGCGCGGCATGCCGACCTGTTGGCCACGGTGACGGCCGCGCTGCCCGTGGCCGACCCGCCGCCACCCGCCGTGCCCGCCTGGCGGCGCATGCTGCAGGCGACGGGACAGCGGGTCACGGGCGCGGGCCTGTACCTGGTCCAGCTGGCCGAATATCTGGGCCGCACCCTGGCCGCGCTGGCGCGCGCCTTGCGCCATCCGACGCGGTTTCCGCTGACGGCGTTGGTCCATCACGCGCAGGAAACCGGCCTGCGCGCGGTGCCCATCGTCACGGTCATGTCCTTTCTGATCGGGGTGGTGCTGGCCTTTCAGGGGTCCGACCAGCTGCGCCAGTTCGGGGCCGAGGTCTTTGTCGTGGACCTGATCGCGATCTCTATCCTGCGGGAGCTGGGCATCCTGCTGACCGCGATCGTGGTGGCGGGGCGCACGGCCTCGGCCCTGACGGCGTCCATCGGGTCGATGAAGATGCGCCAGGAGATCGATGCCATGCGCACCCTGGGGCTGGACCCCGACAGGGTGCTGATCCTACCACGCATCCTGGCGCTGGTGATGGTGCTGCCGATCCTGGGGCTGATCTCGGCGGTCGCGGGGCTGTTGGGCGGCGCGGTGATGTCCTGGGTCGAGCTGGGCATATCCCCGGCGGTGTTCCTGGCCCGGCTGGCCGATATCAGCGTGACCCATGTCATCGTCGGGCTGACCAAGGCGCCGGTCTTTGCCCTGATCATCGGCGTGATCGGCTGTCACGCGGGGATGCAGGTCGGCAAGGACGCGGAATCCCTGGGCCGCATGACCTCGTCCGCCGTAGTCAGCGCGATCTTTGCGGTCATCATCGCGGATGCGGCGTTCTCGATCTTCTTTGCGCGGGTGGGGCTGTGACCGACGCCGTCTTCCAGGTGCGGGGCCTGCGCACGCAATTCGGCACCCACGTCGTCCATGACGGCCTGGACCTGGACCTGAACCGGGGAGAGATCCTGGGCGTGGTCGGCGGGTCCGGCACGGGAAAATCCGTCCTGCTGCGGGCCATCGTGGGGCTGGACCCGGTCCGGGCCGGGACCATCGACGTGCTGGGCAACCGCATCGGCACGCTGTCCGGGCCCGACCGGCGCGCGCTGGAACAGCGGTGTGGCGTCATGTTCCAGGACGGCGCGCTGTTTTCGTCCCTGACCGTGCGCGAGAACGTCGAGGTTCCGCTGCGCGCCGTTCCCGGCCTGACCGACGCGCAGCGCCGCGGCCTGGCCGAACTGAAGATCGGCATGGCGGGCCTGCCGTGGAAGGCCAATGACGACATGCCCGCCGATCTGTCGGGCGGCATGCGCAAGCGCGCCGGCTTGGCCCGCGCCCTGGCCCTGGACCCCGAAATCCTGTTTCTGGACGAACCCACCGCCGGGCTGGACCCGATCGGGGCATCGGCCTTTGACCGGCTGATCGTCACGCTGCGTGACGCGCTGAACCTGTCGGTGTTTCTGGTCACCCATGATCTGGACACGCTGCATGCCTGCTGCGACCGGGTCGCGGTCCTGGCCGAACGCCGCGTGCTGACCACCGGCACGATGGCCCAGATGCTGGATGTCGATGACCCCTGGGTTCACGAATATTTCCACGGACCGCGTGCGCGCGCCGTCAGCGGCAAGGATTAGGCGCATGGAAACCAAGGCCAATTACGCGCTGATCGGCGCCTTCACCATCGCGGGGTTCCTGGGGATCCTGGGGTTCGTGCTGTGGTTCGCGCAGCTGCAGCTGGACCGGCAGTTCGCCTATTACGACGTGTATTTCCCCGAGGTGTCGGGCCTTGGCCCCGCATCCGAGGTCCGCTTTGCCGGCCTGCCCGTCGGGCGGGTCGTGGACATGCGGCTGGCGCCGGGGAACCCCCTGCCCGTGCGCGTCCGCATCGAGGTGATCCTGGACACCCCGATCCGCAGCGACAGCCTGGCCGCGCTGGAGGTGCAGGGCGTCACCGGCGTGGCGCTGGTCGCGGTCACGGCCGGGTCGGCCCGCGCGCCCCTGCTGCGCGTCGCGGACACGTCCGAGGTGCCGGTCATCGCCTCCAGCCGGTCCGCCCTGCAGACGCTGACGGACGAAGGGCCCCAGATCATCGCCCGCCTCAGCCTGGCGGCAGAACAGTTGACCCAGATCTTGGGCCCGCAGAACCAGGGGCGGGTGGCCGCGATCCTGGACAATGTCGAACGCTCCAGCGGCAATCTGGATCAGGCGCTGGCGGATGTGGCGGCGGCGACCGATGCGATCGCGGTCGCGGCGACGGGCATCGCGGCGTTCGGGGACCAGATGGACGGTTTGGGCGACAGCGCGGCGATCACGCTGGACCGTTTCGCCGACGCCGCCGTCCAGGCGCAAGCGACGCTGGACCGGGTGGACGGCTATGTCCAGGGCGACCTGGCCACGCTGACGCAGGAGGTGCAGCGCGGCGCGGCGGGCCTGGGCGATCTGGCCGATCGGGGGCGATCCAGCCTGGACCGGCTGGACACGACGCTGGCCGCCGGGACCGGGGCGTTCGACACCGCGCAACGCGTGATGGGCGATCTGACGCCCGTCGCCGCCGACCTGCGCACGACCCTGGGCGCGGTCACCACCGCCATGGCCGGCCTGCCGGAGGACCTGCCCCGCATCAGCGCCAGCCTGCGCGCGGCATCCGACAACGCGGCGGCGGCATTCGCATCGCTGCGGGGCGTGCTGGACGGGGCGCGCGGACCGGTTCAGTCCTTTGCGGGCGACACGCTGCCCCAGATCACCCGCCTGTCGCAGGACATGCGCACGCTGGTCCAGAACATGGATCAGCTTGTCTCGACCCTGCGCCGCAACCCGGCGCAGCTGCTGTCCGGCCCCCGCACCCCCGAATTCCGCAGATGAGGTTCCCCATGCGCCTGCCGACCGCCCTTTTGATCGCCGCCACGGCCACCCTGCCCGGCTGCGGCGCGCTGTCCGCGCTGCAGGGCGAACCGGAGCGCGACCTGTTCGAGCTGCGGGCGCCTGCAGCCCTGTCCTGCCCCCGGTCCCGCATCGGCGAACTGGTGATCGAACCGCCCAAGGCGCGCGGGACACTGGACAGCAACCGCATCATGATCCGCCCGTCGGCCCTGCAGACGCAGTACCTGCCGGATGCGGAATGGGGCGACACGGTGCCCGCCATGCTGCAACGCCTGCTGGTCGAAAGCCTAGGCGCGACGGGCAGCTTCGACCAAGTCGGTCGCGCACCCCTGGGCCTGTCGGGCGACGTGGCGATGATCAGCGAGATACAGGATTTCAATATCGACCTGTCCGCCGACGGCACGCTGATCCGCCTTGGCGTCGAGGCGCAGCTGGTCGATGAGATGGAGGCAAAGGTCATCGCCCGCGGCCGCTTTGCCGCGACCGTGCCAGCCGCCGGCACCCGCACCGCGGACCTGATCCCGGCCTTTGACGCGGCGACACGGCAGCTGATCGGACAGATGACGGCATGGACGCTGGACGCCGCGGGCGTCGACCCCGGTGCCTGCCGCTAGCTGCCAACCCCCCACGACAAAGGTCCAGAGTTCGACCCTGCCCAGCTGGACGTCTGCCCTGCGCCGTGGCGCAGGCCAACGTCCCGGGCATGCGGTGCGACCGCTTTCAGGCCGATGAAACCCGACCGCGCTTGGACGACGTCGCCAGGCAACGGTCGGGGCATCACGCGCGGGCGATGCCCTGAATGCGCGTCAGGACGTGCTCAGACCCGAGGTCAGGTTGCTTTCCGTCGCGCCCTCGATCTTGTCGTGGGTCGACGGGACACCGGCCTTTTCCCGGCGGGTGTCGTTGTAGATCGCCTTGAGCAGGGCCACCGCCATCAGCGCCATGACGACCGAGAACGGCAGCGCGCCGATGACCATCGCGGTCTGGATGGCCGTCGTCCCCCCCGAGATCAGCAGCCCCGCAACCACCATCGCCAGGGCGACACCCCAAAACACCACATGAGGCCGCGACTTGGGCCCCTCGTCGCCGGCAGCATTGATCGTATTCACGATCAGGACCGCGGAATCGGCCGAGGTCACCAGGAAGGTCAGCAGCAGGACGACGATCAGCACCGCCATGCCCCATGCCAGCCAATCCGCGATGGGCGCCAGCATGAATTCTGTCATGGCAAAGATCATGTCGCCGTTCGCGGCATCGAAGATCACCCCGTTGGCGCCGCCGTTCAGTTCCAGGTCGATGGCGGTGCCACCGGCCCAGGCGAACCAGACAAAGCACATCAGCGCAGGCACGATCAGCGCGCCCAGGACGAATTCGCGCACCGTGCGGCCGCGGGAAATGCGGGCCAGGAACAGGCCGACAAAGGGCGCAAAGGCGATCCACCATGCCCAGTAGAACACCGGCCACCATCCCTGCCATTGCGCCAGCAGGAACGCCTGCGACCCCTCGACCCCGTCCGATCGGAAGACGTTGAGGCTCATCTGCGGCAGGCTGGTCACATAGTGCCAAAGCCCGACGAAGAACGCGTTGAACCCGAACCACGTGGCCCCGAAGGCGATGAAGAACCCAAGCAGGATGAAGGACAGCACCATGTTCAGGTTGGACAGCCACTTGATGCCCTTGCCGACGCCGGACAGCGCCGACAGGGTCGACAACCCCATGATCACCGCCAGCGCGATGACGATGCCCATCGTCGTCGCCGTACCCTCTGCATCGACAAGGCCTGCGATGCCGATCCTGGTCAGACCGGCCACCAGCTGATCCACGCCGAACCCAAGGGTCTGCGCGACGCCCAGGATCGTCGCCACGACGGCCACGACATCGACGACATGGCCCAGCGGTCCGGACAGGCGCTGACCGAACAGGGGCGTCAGGCCGGACCGGATCGTCAGCGGCAGGCCGCGGCGATAGCTGAAATAGGCCAGCGACAGGCCGCAGATCGCGTAGCAGGCCCAGGCGCTGAACCCCCAGTGCAGGAACGACCATTTGAAGGCCATCGCCACGTTGTTGGCCCCGCCCGCGGTGGTGATGCCCATGATCGTCTCGGGGTTGCTGCCCAGATGCGACACCGGCTCTGCCACGGCCCAGGTCAGCATGCCGACCCCGATGCCCGCCCCGAACATCATCGAGAACCACGAGAACCGGGTGAATTCCGGCCCCTCGCCCTCGATGCCAAGGTTCAGCCGTGCGGCGGCGGGCCACAGGGCCAGCGCAAAGCAGACCGCGATGAAGAATGCCACGATCCAGGTGTACCATGCGGCAAAGTACTGAAGGATGATCCCGTTCAGCCCGGTCAGGATCGCCCCCGATTGAAGCGGCCAGAAGATGGCCCAAACGACGATGACCGAGATGATGATCTTGGCGGGCACGGCAACGGCAACCGAAAACCCGTTATAGAACCCGCCGGTGGTCGTGTTGATGTCCAGTTCCGTCAGGGGAGGACTGATCTTTTCGCTGCTGGGCACTGCATTCTCCTTTGATCGCCAAGGTCCCCGTCCGTCCGGCATTTCCGGTGCGATCCGACGTTTCATCGCAACGCCAGCCGCCGACGATC
This sequence comes from Paracoccus sp. PAMC 22219, assembly GCF_000787695.1. Lineage (GTDB taxonomy): Bacteria > Pseudomonadota > Alphaproteobacteria > Rhodobacterales > Rhodobacteraceae > Paracoccus. The sequence continues at coordinate 5,502 of NZ_BBPH01000091.1, forward strand.
ATGATGAGGAAGACCGACACGCGACCAGAACGTCACGGCACGGCCAAAGGTTCGCATCGTCCGGGGAATGATCGGCCCGCTTCTAGCGACTGACAAGATTGCGTCCAGCGCCAATCGTCGAAACCGTGCGGTACCCACAGTCCGATGCCGGGCGAACGACCGGCCCCGACCACGCCCATGCGCCGTTGCAGATGCCGCGTCATGCCCCCGATGGCGATCGTCGCAAGGCCTGCATCTGACGCACGTCGTCGGTCGTGGCGATGTCCAGTGACAGTTCGGACAGGATGCGCCGGATCTTGTGGACCTGGTGGGCATAGGTCTGCGCCAGCTGGCCGCGACCCAGGAACAGGCTGTCCTCGAGGCCGACCCGCACGTTGCCGCCCATGATCGCGCCCATCGTCAGCAGCGGCATCTGGTGACGCCCCGCGCCCAGCACCGAAAAGCGATAATTCTCTCGCCCGAACAGCCGGTCGGCCGTCTGGCGCATGACCATCAGGTTCTCGGGGTCGGGGCCAAGGCCGCCCAGGATGCCCAGCACCGTCTGGACGAAGAAGGGCGGCTTGATCAGCCCCTCGTCCACGAAATGCCTGAGATTGTGCAGATGGCCGACGTCATAGGATTCGAACTCGAACAGGGTGCCGCATTCGTCGCCCAGCACGCGCAGGATGTGCTTGATGTCGCGGAACGTGTTGCGGAAGATCATGTCCTCCATCCCCTCGATGTAGGGCTTCTCCCACGGGTATTTCCACGTCTGGATCTTGCGGGCTACCGGGTAGATCGAAAAGTTCAGCGAACACATCTCTGGCTCCAGCTGCAGCGGATAGGCCAGCCGTTCGTCCAGCGTCATGCGGGTGCTGCAGCCGGTGGTGATGTTGATCACCGCATCGGTCCTGTCGCGGATGCGCGGCACGATCCGGTCGAAGACCGCGGGATCGGCGGTCGGGCTGGAATGACCGGGGCCAAGCCAAGTGGCCCCGAAACCCACCGTGCCGCCAATCACCCGGCGCGTATCCAGGACGACCGCCACCGACGGTTCGGGGATCCCGTTCGGAGGGTGCAGACCGTGCTGTCGTCGTGCAGGTGCGGCGCCAGATGGGACAGCACCCGCGGGTTCGCGGTCTGCTTGTTCAGCAGGAACACCAGATCGTAAGGCCCCCGCATCTGTTCGGGCAGGATGGCGCGCACCGGATGGCACAGTTTCAGGTGACCGCTGATGCTGACCCCGCCGGCATTCAGCGCCCGGACATGCGCCTGATTGGTGTCGACCAGTTCAACCGGCCGACCTCCCTTCGTCATCAGGGCGCCGATGATCGCCGCGCGCGTCATGGCCGGGTGACCGGGGCCGCGGTGTCGCTCTGGCGCTGGATGCGCAGCGCGACGGCGCGGGTCGAGGGGCTAACCTCGGCCTGGAAATACGGCTCCCAGGCTTCCTTGGGTGGGCGCGGCGTCGGATAGACCGCGACCAGCGTAGCGACCAGAGAGAACGCCGCCCCCCAGGTGAATGCGTTGGCCGATCCGCCGACGCGCGCGGCGATGAACGCCGTCGCACCGACCGCGATCCCCGCATAGGCACCGGCGCGGGTCATGCGCTTCCAGAACAGGCCTAGCCAGACCGGCCACATGAAGGCCGCGCCGAACGCGCCATAGACATAGGTGAACCCCATCGCCGGCAGCAACGCCGGCTTGATCGCACGGATCACGGCCAGGAAGCCAAGGCCCAGCACCACCAGACGTAGATGCCGCGTCGCGGATGCGTCGTCGAACTGCTGGGCCGTCTTCACCTGTCGATAGATGTCGCAATAGATCGACGTCCCGCAGTTCAGCAGCAGGGAGTTGGCGGTCGACACCGCCGCCGCCAGCAGCGCGATCAGCGTCATCGCGCCGACAAAGGCGGGCGCCTGGCTTTCACGATCAGGGGCATGATATAGTCGGTCGTGCCCCCTTCGGGCAGGCTGGGCATCAGAGCTTGCGCGCCCAGCCCGATCACGATCAAACAGGCAAAGATCGGGATCAGCGCGACCAGCGCCCACATCATCTGCAGAACCGCGGCCTTGCTGTTCCAGTGCGCCAGAAAGCGGTTGATCCAGTGCGCCCACGGCATTCGCCATGAAGATGCCCAGCAGCACCGACCAGCCGAAGGTCCCGGCGGGCGACAGCATGATGCCCGGCTCCATGGGTTCGCCGCCGACATTGATCGGGGCGGTGGTGACGGCGATGGTGTCGGTGATCGCGCCCATGCCGCCCGTGGCGGCCAGAACCGCCCATGTGCCGAAGGCCAGGCCGACCAAGATCAGCACCGCGTTCAGTGTGTCGGTCGCGGCAACCGACCAGAACCCGCCCAGCGAGGTCTGCATCAGGGTCGCCAGGACCGCAAAGAACGCGAATTCATAGCGGATCCCGGTGATCGTGTTGAACACGATGCCAAAGCCCGCGACCAGCTGTTGCAGATAGCTGGTGCGCGCGAACGGCTCGAGCCGCATGCGGATGAACTCCGGGAATGTGCGGGCGGACATTTCGGGGCGCCGCACGCGGACGGCAAGGTCCAAGGCCTTCTGTACGTGGCGGACCGCCATGCCAGGCACGACCAGTGCCGCGAGGTGTTTGTCCTTGGGTCCTTTGCGCTGCATGCTGGCGTCGCTATGCGCAATGCCGGGAACTTTGCGCAGCTGACGCAGGCGCTGGCCGCGGCAGAGCACAGCCGCCGGTCGCTGGAGGATCACATCAGCCGGGTCGAGGTTTCGGGCCATGCCCATGATCAGATGATGGCGCTTTTGGCCCAAGGTGCCAACCTTGCACTGTTCGTGCGGCGGATGGCGGCGCTGGTCGGCGGGCCTATCCACTATGTCGACGAGACCCTGACCATCCGAGACGAGGTCGTCCCGCCCGACTGCGACCACGGGCTTGTGGCGCAGCCGAGGCAGGGACGGCTGGACAGGGCGCGCATCCTGTCGGCCATCACCGCGTCGCGCGCCGATGGACGGGCGGCCCTGGTCCACCAGGACCATGATGAACGGTGCTTTGCTCTGACGCTGCACAGCGGCAGTGGGCGGGGCGACAGCCTGCTCGTCTGTCTGCGCGGCCCGGTGGACGACATCCGGATACGCAACCTGGAGCGCAGCGCGGTCGCCCTGTCCATCGCCTAGCTGCGGACTGAACGACGCGAGACGGAGCGCCAGATCGCGTCCTCCACCCTTCTGCTCCACCTGGCCCTGGTGACCCAGACGGATGCGCCGACGATAGCCGCGGCCCGCGACCGGCTGAAGCTTGGGGCGGGTCAGCTGGTCCAACTGGTGCTGATCGCCCTGCCCGGCACGGATCGCGCCGCCCGGGTCGACACGATCCGCCATGCGGGGTCCCGCCTTGATATCCTGGTCGATGCGATCGACGACCACTGCCTTGCCGTCGGCGCCACCAGCGCGGTGGAGGGCTCTGTGGCCACCCTCGGGCGGGCGCAACCGGGCTGGACGCCGGGCGGGCTGCTGTCCGACCCATTCCCCCGGTTGGAGGAGACGGGCAGCCATTACAGATACGTGGCCAAGGCCATGCAGGTGATGGCAAAACTGTACCGCCTGAATCGCTTTCTGCCAGAGCGCGAGGTCAGCCTGCTCGCCCGGACCTTCGGATCGGCCGATTTGACGGGCATCGGCGCCTTTGTCACCGACCGCCTGGTGCCCCTCAACAAGCGATCCCCATCGCCGCGCTCGGCTCTAGGCCACGCTGCTTGCGTATTTCGACAATCAGCACAGCATCGCGCGCACGGCGGCCGAAATGGGAATCCACGTGAACACGGCACGCTAGCGCCTGGACAGCGCCGCTGACGTCACAGAGGGCAGGCGCGACCCCATCGTCGCGATGGAGCTGCATGTCGCCCTGAGGCTCGACGCACTGGATCTGCGCTAGGCGCAGGGCTGGCCGCCCCGTGCGCCATCCGGAGTCTGCAGGCACCACGCTCTATCCGCGCGGATGCCTTGGTCGACGCCGTGCGGACGTGCAATGGCCTCAGGACAGAATAGCCGACGGAACGCCCGCCTGCACGAACAGCCCCGCTTCGACGCCATGGCGAACGGCGCGGACCGCGGATCATCCGGACAGGACCGGACAGCTGATCTCTCATCCCCTGATCGGTGCGCGCCCTGTGCACCGGTCGGCGACCCTCACCGCAGAGCTGGTCAGCTTCTTCGCGGAGGGGCGCGATTTGGCCCCCACCCGCCATCGCCTGCCAAGCGATCAACACCAATGTCGCGCACAGCGGGATGAAGCCAATGACGCTAGAGTTGGGCGGCAAATCCCCACAGATCGTCTTTGCCTATGCCGACCCGGACTTTGCCGCAGACGCCATCGCCCGCTCGATCCTGCTCAACGCCACCCAAGCCTGCGTGGCGGACAGCGGGTTGATCGCCGACCGGCGCATCCTGGAAAACCTGGCGGCACAACCGGTTCCAGACCGCTGCGACCAAACGGAGAATGCGCAAACGCGCCTTTGCACCGCTCACCTCGGCCCGGCAACTGCGATGGATCACGGTGATCGTAGCCAGGGCCGTGGCCCACGGCGTCACCGTACTGGCCGGGTGCAGGGACGGCTATGGACCAGCCCGGTTATTGCTCGGTGCCGACCCTCTTGCCCGATGTGGCGGCCGACTACCCCCACGAACGTGCGGCAGATCGTTGGCCCGGTGCTGACGCAGCAGGGCTTTGGCGACGACGATCAGGCGCTGGCCCTGTCGGACCATCCGACCTACGGCGTATGCGCAAGCATCTTTACACGGGACCTGTCACGGGTCATGCGGGCGATGCGGCGGGTTCAGGCAGGCACGGTCTGGATCAATCGCTATGGCCGCTCGCGCCATCATATTCCGCCCATTGGCGGTTATCGCCAGTCCGGCACCAACTAAGGTCCTGACCACGAAGCCTTACCGCGCCAACTGCCAGTCCACGAGCGTGCCGATCGACATCTGAGGAGCCTTCCATGACCCACCGCATCGCCCTGATCCCCGGAGACGGCATCGGCATTCCCGTGACCCAAGCCGCCATGAAGGTCGTCGAGGCCAGCGGCGCCAGCGTCGAGACGCAAAGTTTTCCCTGGTCCTGCGACCACTATCTGCAGCATGGCCGCATGATGCCCGAGGATGGCATCGAGACCCTGCGCGGCTTTGACGCGATCTTTCTGGGTGCGGTCGGCTGGCCGGCCCGCGTGCCCGACAGCGTCTCGCTGCACGGTCTGCTGCTGCCGATCCGCAAGGCCTTCGTGCAATACGCCAACATCCGCCCGCACCGCCTGCTGGCAGGGGTCGAGGGGCCGTTGAAGACCCGCGACTTCGACATCCTGTGCATCCGTGAGAATACCGAGGGCGAATATTCCGGCGCCGGCGGCCGCGTCCACCAGGGCACCCCCGACGAGGTCGCGGTCGAGACCTCGATCTTCACCCGCGCGGGCGTGGAGCGCATCCTGCGCTTTGGCTTTGAACAGGCGCAGGCGCGTCGCGGCAAGCTGGCCTCGGTCACCAAATCCAATGCACAGCGCCACAGCATGGTGTTCTGGGACGAGGTCACGGACGAGCTGGCCGCCGAATACCCGGACGTGGCCGTTACCCGCTACCACATCGACGCGATGTGCGCGCGGATGGTCATGGCGCCGGAAAGCCTGGACGTGGTCGTCGCGTCGAACCTGTTCGGCGACATCCTGACGGACCTGGGCGCGGCGATCCAGGGGGGCCTGGGCTTTGCGGCCTCGGCCAACATCGACCCGACGCGCCGGAACCCCTCGATGTTCGAACCCGTCCACGGATCGGCCCCCGACATCGCTGACAAGGGCATCGCGAACCCGATGGCAGCCTTCTGGTCGGCGGCGATGATGCTGGACCACCTGAGCCAGACCGACCCCGCCGCCCGCATCATGGCCGCCATCGAGGCCACGACCGCCCAAGGCATCGGCACCCATCCGGGACGCGACAGCACCGACACCATCACCGACGCCGTTCTGGCGCATCTGTAGCGACTGTCCACGACGATCCACGCCTCCATCACCCGCTTGGGTGACCCGGACCTGATGCGCCAGCAGGAGCTGATGGGGAGGCGTGGGGCGACGCCGCACCGATGCGACGATCAACGTCACCGACCACGCCACCGGCGCGAGCGTGGGTACCGTCCCGGACATCTCGGCCACTCACACCCCGCGGCGATCGCTACAGCTGCTGCCGCAGTTGCCACATGGCATAGGCGCATGTCGGCCGAACGCGCCGATTTGCTGATGGCACAGCGCGACATGATGGTGGCCGTGATTATGACTTTTGAACAGGGCAAGCAGATTGCGGGATCGTGTGGAGAGACCGCCTGTGGCGCTAGATTCGCCTGCTGATTCACCAAGGAGGCTTTCCGCGTTGGAAAGCCAAGTCGTCGCCACACCCGGCGCGGGCCGCCGCGCCTGCCATGAAGGACCGATTGGCGTCGCGGCCGTACGAAAGCTGTCCATCACCGGATCGACCCGCGTGAGGTCGATGCTGATGGACCAATGCGCGCCCACGGTCAAACACCTGTCACGGGGATCGGACGGCAACGCCCTCCGCGTTGGGCCGGCACGGCGGCGGGCGTGTCAGAGCGGCCAGATGATCAACTACGGCGCGCAGGAAAAGATTACCGTCGCTGTAGCGGATGCCTTTGCCAAGCGGGACCTGATAGGTGTGAGGATGCGCTGCCTTTTCTGGCAGAACTTAACGCAGATGGGCCGACTTCAGTCGTTCCGCCCGGAGAGCCATAGGACGCCGCGCCTCGATGACAAACGCATGTTGATTGGCTTGGTCTTCATCAATTGCAACGGGCTGTGATGGTGTGACGTGCGTGCGGTCCGCGGGCCATCCAAGAAACTGTACACCCAATGGAAACCGTGGCGCGCGTGGGCGAAGTTCGCGGGGATGATCTAGGAGCTGGCCTTCCAACGTGACCACCAGAAGGCCGTGGCGATCGACGCGAAATCCTTCAAGGAACGGCGCAGCGTCCATCTTGCGGGCCCAAAGCGGGCTGACGACAGGCGCGACTGCCTCATGGGGCAAACGAAGGACGCGCTGCAAGCCAAGTTGCATGCGGTCATGGACGCCACCGGGCGTCGGCTGCGATCCTGCGAGCGTCAGAAATCATTCTTGCTTCATGGTTGGAACATGACTGTTGCGGCCAAAGCGATATCGGAGAGGCAGGTCTCCAAGGATCCGCCGTAGCGCATGGCGACATCTCGCTACTCTCTTTGATTCTGTGGAGCATGGTCTCAATGCGATTTCGTTTTTCGTCGCAGCGCCTATCGGATTTCGCTATGCTCTTACGTGACCTCATCCCGCGGATGCAGCCTTCTGTCCCTTTGTCATGAAAGTTTTCCCAACCATCCAGCATTGAAAACCGATCGGGCTGCAGGAACCTGTCCGGAAACGCCGCCTTACTGGCGTGATCGCTGACCTGCCCTGCCGCCATGAAGAACCGGATGGGCCTGCCATTCGCATCGATGACGGCTGGAGTTTTGTGTGCATACACCTATCGTTTTACCGGCTTGGCAACCGTGCCCCCGGTTTTCGCACACATGGTACAAATTATGCATGCGCCCTCAGATACGTAGCATCGATTATGATCGTCTTCGGATCCCTGCCATGGCGGCCAGGCCGACCATGATCCTCGCGAAGACCCGGTTATCACCTCGCCGTTTACAACGATCTTTTAGGTCTCGACCGGTCCAGCCTCTATTAGTGCATTGCACCACCGCATGCCATTGCCATTGATGAACACAGTTCCGCTCGATGTCGGCCGATCGTCGACGCGCCGGCGGCCAGGCCTCTCAAGAAAGCAGAGCCGAAGGCGCGCCAGCTGCGTTTCGGACGACCCGTCCGGAATGCTCATCGATCAGGGCGCCTCTCGGAACCTGACTGACGCGAGTGGCGTGAAATCAATCGGCGTGGAGCCTAGAAAAGCAATATGTCGTCGGCGACCGCTTCGGCCGTGACGCCCTGACCGTCGATGGTGATCCTGTTCCCGTTCCCGAAGTAGATCACCACGCCGGTGGCGGTCTCCTGGATATTCTGGTTGTAGAACCGCGGCACGGATGGCGGAAGCATGGCGTCATCGATCAGCAGCCGGTCGGTTCCGACCTGATAGTCGACAATCCTGTCGGCACCGCTGCCTGCGTGGAACACGAAGGTGTCGACACCGGCACCACCGACCAGCACGTCATTTCCCTGGCCGCCGTTCAGGGTGTCGTTCCCAGCCCCTCCCTGCAGCGTGTCGGCGCCCGCACCCCCCTGCAGGTGATCGTTGCCGTCGCCCCCCATCATGATGTCGTTGCCGGCACCGCCGACCAGGGTGTCCTGACCGGGACCACCGATCAACGTATCGTGGCCGTCTCCACCGAAAAGCAGGTCGTTCCCGACCTGCCCGTCCAGTCGGTCATTTCCCCAGCCTCCGTCCAGAACGTCGTTGCCCATTCCGCCCCACAGGACATCGAAGCCCGCGCCACCGATAAGCCTGTCATTGCCCGGACCGCCGTCAAGCGTGTCGTTCCCCGCACCGCCGTTCATCCAGTCATCGCCCCCCAGGCCGCGTGCGAGGTCATTGCCCGCGCCCAATCGGAAATCGTCGGACCGCGCGGTTCCCTGCACGGCGGCGCCATTGGGTGAGGATGTACGGACGGCGCCGTCAAAGATGTCCGCCTGCCAATCGCCACGGCTTTCGGCGATGGTGTTGACGGGCGGCACGGCGCCCCTTGCGAAAACGCCGGTATCCAGCACGGGTTGTCCGGTCGTCCGACCGAAGTTCTGCGTCGCCATCAGAACCGTGTGACCCTGGAAATTGCCGACCTCCAGCCCGATGCCGATGTATTGCATGTCGAGGTCGACGATGTTCCGATAATGGCCGGGACTGTTGAGGAGGTTCTGGTGCAGCTGCCTGATCTCGTCTGAAAGATCCGCCTGGCCACGGACCGAGACATATCCAAGGTTCTCGCGGGTGCCCCAACTTTCGCCATACATGGGGAAGCCTGCACGGTCCATGCGCGCGGATGCGGACGAGCCCCCGGCACCGGTATGCGAGAACACGTCTGCGTCGAGCATCCATTGGCTATGGTCTTCAGCGGATTCGTTCAGCGGCTTTGCGATCCGGAGAGGCGCAAGGCCCAACGCCTCTCGCGTCCCGTTCACAAGTTGGACGAAATAGCGTTCGTAGGACGTGGCAAAACTCATCGGTCGATCCTCGTTCGAATTGCGCAGGACTTGTCAAAGAGCTTAGCACAACTATCGTTTAGGTTGTATTTCACGTTCACGCCATGTTCCATGGACTGCCTGCATGGTGGGGCAGCGCCAAGGTCAGGGCAACCGGGTGCGGGTGGATTCATCCCCGCAAGACCGACTTGCAGACAGAAGCAGCGGTCTTCTGCCGAAGCATCCCCAAGATCGCTGATCCCTCACAGAAGCCCGCCAACGGTGTGATCCGAAAGTCTCGGCCAAGCGCGACAGGCCCTGCCGTCTTTATGACCCCGGAAAGCAAGCACGGGCTGTCAGAGAGGTCCGTTCAGAATGAGAATGGAATGAAAAGCGGGGCAATCTCCGAAAAGCCGTTGATGCCGGGCGTATCTGTCTGCTGCAGCTTGTCCGACACCCCGGAGGACCGGCCCATCGCCTCGTCGCCAGTGATCCGGTCGCAGACCTTGAACGAGGGACGCGCGGCAAGATAGCCCGGCGCCGACATTCGCCTTAGGCATTTCGGAGTGAACATTCCGCCGCATATTTGGAATACATTCCAGAAATCTATCCGCTGAACTTAACAAAGAATGAACTAGCCTCTCATAAGCCGGTGATCCTTTTAACGAGGGTCGACACCAGAAATTATTAGAGCGCATTTGCGGATCACCTGACAAACAGGAGATAACAAATCCGGCGCAAAGAAGCCCTCAAAGGGATGGGGCAGCAAGGCATCCGAACCGAGAATATCGCGCGCCTTTCTGTTCGGCGTTTCATTCAAAATGGCGGTACTTCGCCCAAATTAGGTTTGGCGATTTCAACAACGTCAAAACCTTTGCGCGCACGTCCGAGGGCACTTACGCTGCCCCATACAAATGACGCAATTCATTCTGCTGCAATTCCCACGCGACATTTCGCATGAGGCCCACATGCCCAGCTTTATCCTTTCAGAAAATCGCCGCAGTATTCAGGAAGACCCCTACCTGTTTCAGCTCAACAACGGCACGATCCTGGGAACGTGGAGCGATCTGCATCCGGATCCCGGCGCTGACGGTTTCTTCGGCGTCTATGGCCGCGTCTGGGCGGCCGATCTGACCGGAGCAAGCCCGACGGACAGCCGGATCAACAATCTGACCAGCGGGGACCAATTGCACGCGTCCGGCACCGCGACCGCAAACGGCGGCTTTGCGGTGATCTTTGACAGCGACGGGCCGTCGGCGATCAACGGTCGGGACGACGCCTATTCCGACGCCTATATCAAGTTCTTCAACGCCGATGGAACGCAGCGCGGGGCAGCGCGTCAATTGACGCCGAATTCGAACGACGATCATCGCACGGTGGACATCGTGTCGCTGGCCAATGGCCAGACCGTGACCCTGGTCGCCCGGTACGAAAGCGGGGGCAGCTATGATCTGCTGGCGTTCCGCCACGGGGCCGACGGCCAGCAGATCGGCGGCGCCCGCCAGATCGTGGCCGACGCTCGCGTCTTCATCAGCCCCCTGACCGGCCCCGGATACATAGAGCCGTCGATCGCCGCGGCTGCGGGCGGCAATTACGCGGTCAGTTGGCACCAGCGCACCGCGTTTGGTGGCGGCGAGGGATATGGGGTCTGGACGCAGGTCTATCGGCCCGACGGGTCCGCGGTCGCGCCCGCGCGGTTGATCGCGCCCAACCTTGGCGGCCGCGACACCCTGGACCAAAGCGACAGCCAGATCGCCGGACGCTCGGTCGGCGGATTTGCCTTGGCATGGCAGCGCGACGATGCCCCCGGCGCCCCGGAAACGAATGTGTACCTGAGGATGCTGGATGGATCGGGCGCGGGGACGGGCCAGACGGTGCTGGTCAACTCCGACCGCCGCGCCGGTGAGCAGGACCTGCACGACGTCGTGGACTTGGGCGGCGGCCGGACATTGGTCACGTATATCAACCATATCCCCGACGCGATCGACGGCATCTTCGACGGGGGCGTGCTTCTGGGCCGCGTCTTCGGACCGCAGGGACAGGCGCTGACGGCATCGTTCCGGATCAGCGAGGGGGGTCCGTTCGAATCCATGGCTGGCGGCAATGCGATCATCAACCAGCACGGGCAGATCGTCGCGACCTTTCAGGCCGATCTCAGCTATGAATTCGACGATGACGTGATCATCGTCTCACGCGATCTGAAATTGCCCGATGTCTATGCCGGCGCCGGCAACAACCGGGTCCAGGGCACCTTCGTCGACGACCGCCTGTTCGGGCAGGCAGGCAATGATCTGCTGCTGGGCGACCGTGGGGACGACCGGCTGGACGGCGGCGCGGGGAACGACACCCTCCGGGGCCAGGCGGGCGATGATGCGCTGTTCGGTGGCGACGGGAACGACGTTCTTTCCGGGGACAATGGGCGCGACATGCTGTTCGGTGGCCCGGGCCGCGATCTTCTGGACGGCGGCCTTGGCAACGACACGCTGGATGGCGGGCAAGGCGCGGATACGCTGCGCGGAGGCGCCGGCAACGACCGCCTGATCGGCGGCGAGGGGGCGAACCAGCTGAATGGCGGTGCCGGGGCCGATGTCTTCGTGTTCCGCAACCATCTGGAGGCGGGGATCGGCGCAGATCGCGACACGATCACCGACTTTCAGCGTGGCGTGGACCGGATCGATGTCAGCGGGATCGATGCCCGCATCGGCCTGCCCGGACAACAGGACCTGGCTTTCGGCGGTCGCACCGCGGCGGCCAACGCGCTCTGGTTCGCGCAGGAGGGTCAGAATGTGGTGATCCGGGGCGATGTGAACGGGGACGGCCAGGCGGACTTTGCGATTCTGGTGCGCAACATCGGTCAGCTGTCGGACAGCGATTTCATCCTCTAGGCCCCCGTGGCGCGAGGCGCAGGACGGCGCTCACCGGCAGGACGGGACCGCCTGCGACCGACAGAACATCGCCGCCCCGGTTCGCCCGATGATGACGCCGATCGCAATTCCCGCGACGTTGGCCAGCCAGTCCCACAGGCTGCACTCCCGGCCGACATAGGGCTGGATGACCTCGATGACGCCACCGAACACCGCCAGGACGATGACCGTCACCGAGATCAGCCGGGGCGCCAGGAAGGACACCGGAACGGAGAGGCCCGCGAACGCCACCGCATGATACAGCTTGTCGGCGTTGTGGACCGGCATCGGGACGGACACCGGGCTGAGCGCCAGCCCCGCGACGACGACGCCCAGGACCAGTGTCAGAAGGATCGCCGCGCAGGCTTCTTTGGTCATGATGTGCTGCCTCGATCAGAAGCGCATAGCACTAGCAACCCGCCGGGCGCATGGCCAGCGCCGCGGCAACGGCGCAAATCACGCCTGAGTGTACCGACCAGATGCGGCAGGCACGCGAGTATGATGCGGGCGTCCGTGATTGCGATGCCGCACTGTTCCGTGGACGGCCAAGAGCGCGCACATTCATGAACGCGGCAGACAGGATCGTCGCAGGCGATCCTGCCGACGCTGCGGCGTCAGCATCCCGATTGCGCCCACCGACCGATGCCCCCGCCGCTGCATCCTCGCCCCGATCGTGAACAGATCTTGGTATTGCCGCCACAGTGTGGTCCGGCCACCCCGCAAGGTGCCGATGCCCGCCCAGATATGCAACATCTGTGCCCCGGCACCGTTCAGTTCAACGATGGGGAACCCTCGCCCCTCCTGCAGTTCGGCGATGTTGCGATAGCGCATGTCGAGCCAGCCGAAGTGAAAAATCCGGGATCTCCTGCGAGATCCTGCCGATCACAGCCTTCAACGCAGGCGTCATTTGATCCAGAGCGTCGAGATCGACCGCGCCCAACCAGGCGCCGTGTGCATTGGTCGGGCTGCGGAACTGGTCGCGCTCCGGAATGCTGTCCCATGCGCCAAGGTCGCACTGGCGATAAATCGCCGCGTTGGCGCGCAGGATGGGATCGCTGTCCACCATCTGTGCGACGCTGCGCATACCGTCGCCGATCAGATGCGGGGGATGCAGGAAGGTCATCGACACGATCCGCGCCTTGGTCTGATCCGGGTGCCCGGCAGGCAGTCGTTCGTCGTGAAAGGTGGCATGAAGCGCCGTCCGAAAGGACCAAACAGGTGCAACTCCAACGACTTGCTTTCGCCCTACAGCCCGCCCGCATCCAGCGCCGGATTGACCGCATCGGGCAGGGTTCAGGCTGCGGTGGCGGATCGCCAGCGCCGCCAATTTCAGCGCTGGAACAACATGGAACAGGCGCTCGGGGATGCGGCGTTCGGACGATGGATAAACCGGACCCGATGGGGCCGCAGCGGCGTCGTGGTGCGGGGGCTGGGTCGGCGGGAAAAGGTAGAATAGGTCCGTGTCGTACCAGACCGGTTTCCGGCGTGTGGTCTCCGCGCGGTGCAGCTCACGGTGCAGGATCAAGGGACAATATGCAAACTCCGCAAAACTCTTAATGTACGCCCATTCCGGTTGACCAACCCCTTTCCGTCCGGCTTCTGGTGGGCGGGAGACTTCACCGGGTGCGGTGGCGGTCCGGGGCTGTCGGTGATAGCGGGCCTGCTCGACCGCCCGTCATTGCTCACCACCGCGGGATGATGAGGGGCCTCTCAAACCGCGATATGCCTGCATACGGATCCTGCATGACCCTTTTTCACCTTGTCCTCGTCGCGATCATCCAGGGGATCACCGAATTTCTTCCGGTATCCTCCTCTGGCCATCTGATCCTGCTGCCGCAACTGACCGGCATGCAGGATCAGGGCCTTGTCATCGACGTCGCCGTGCATGTCGGCACGCTTTTCGCGGTGATCCTGTTCTTCTGGCGCGATGTCGCGGCCGCCCTGGCCGGCTTGGCAGGCTGGTCCGCGGCAGGGTCGACACGCCCGGTGCACGGCTGGCCGCATCGCTGATGATCGCCACGATACCGGTGGTGCTGGTGGGCCTGCTCCTGAAACTGTCCGGCGCGATGGAGATGATGCGCTCGGTGGCCGTGATCGGCTGGACCATGATCATCTTCGGCCTGCTGCTCTACTGGTCCGACCAACGCGGAGAGGGGGTCAAGCGAACGAAAGACTGGACAGCCCGGGACGCCCTTGTCATCGGCCTGTGGCAGGCCGTGGCGTTGATCCCCGGAACATCGCGATCGGGTGCCACGATCACGGGCGCGCGTGCCTTGGGATATATCCGCGAAGACGCGGCAAGGATCTCGATGCTGATGTCGATCCCGACCATCATCGCATCCGCCACGCTTCTGGCGGGCGATGTCGTGTCAGGGTTCGATGGTCAGGCCGCCATGCAGGCGGGGATCGCCGCGGCCTTTGCCTTCGTCGCCGCGCTTGCCGCCCTGACGCTGATGATGCGGCTGTTGAAGGCCGTAAGCTTCACGCCCTACGTGATTTATCGCCTGATCTTCGGCACCGTGCTGCTGATCTTCGCGTACAGCTGATCACGGGCCAGCCGCCATCACCATCACGCGTTCCTGAAGGGTGCCGGGATTATCATCGCCTGTCGACCGCGTTACGCTTTCGGGACAGACAAGAACAAGACCAAGGGACAGGACATGAAAACCAGATTCGGGCTGATCGGAACAGCAGTCGTGTTGACGCTTGCCGGATGTGCCGGTGGCGGCGGGTACAACGACAGTCCGCTGAACAGCGCCGCCGTTCGGACGGTCGGCGGCGCAGGCGCAGGCGCCTTGGCGGCGGACGCCCTGGGGGGGTCCGGGACCAAAGGCGCGCTGATCGGCGCATTGGCCGGTGGCGCATCCTGCGTGAACGGCAGCTGTTACTGAGGCGCAGCCTGTCGCCATGCCTTCCAGGCTGTCGGCACTTGCAGGACGGATGAGCGGCCGATCGGAAGATGGGCAGCCATGATCCTTCGGGGTTTTGCAATGAAGTTTTCCGCTGTTCAGTTGGAGGGACTGATCCGTCCGACGTTTCGGCAGCCCCTCCACCGCTGTTGTGCCGCCCGTCGCTGGTGGCAGGCGCACATTTCCCGAAGGTCGACACCATTCCATCAAAGGCGTCGTCTTGGAACGGAAGAGCCTCGGCATCCGCCTCTTTGAACAGGACCGTAAGGCCCTGGCCCCTTGCGCACAGGTTGGGGGGGGGTCAAGCGAGACGGGTCCGTCATCCGTCGACGTACCGGTATCCCATCGTCTGTGGCAGCAAGGATGGCATTGTCGCTACCCGCTGCGACATCCAGAAGCGTTTTGCGCGCCCGCGAATTCAGAGTCTCGCAAAGTTCTTCGCCCACGATCTGCGGGGTCGTTTCGACCACGGCACAGCTGCCCGATGCCCACAGATCCCTCTGTCTGGCCTTCAGGGTTGGATAGTATGGGACGGTGATGGTGTCGGCGACGGCATCTCTTGGGCATGGTAAACACGCAGCATGCATTATGCGGTCCCGCGAGGAACACGGGTTTGGTGCCGTGAATTGCGCTGGGCTCGTCCTGTTTGTCCAAGGTTGCCGCACATGCCTTTGGAAGTCATTGCGAGATACTTGAACGAACCGGCATAAGCCCCACTGCTCAGGCGGATGGGTGGCTGGAATATCCTCTCGGAGATGCAGCGCGACATCCGCGTCGGGCGAGTACTTCAGAATTGCCTCGCAACCGCTCCGGGCTAGGCGGGTCGACACAACCCCGGCACCTGATCCTCCGCCCGGATTGGTCAGTGTCCACATCGTCATCCAGGTCCGCATCTGGATCGGTGACGGCGACCGGCTCCGATGCCACAGCGGGCGACGCCGTCATCGTCCCGATCCGAGCGACTGGATCGGAGCATGAAAAAGGGCGCAGCCGCCGACACCATAGATGCATATCCCGGTTCTGACCTCTGCCAGTGACGGTTCCAGATGTCGCATCATCTCTGGCTTCATCGATGCATGGGTTCCGGACTGTACGCCCCTGGTGACGGCGCTGCCTGATGTCATTGCCGCGCGTCGACACACGGCGTCGACGACCGGCTTGCCGCGGCAGAAAGCAATCTGATCAGCAAGGCGCACAGCCCGCGGCCTGATCGACGCGTCATTCAGAGGCAGAGGCAGAGGCAGAGGCAGAGGCAGAGGCAGAGGCAGAGGCAACCAAGACGTCGTTATGCGCCCTGTTCAATGCGGTTCTGGGATTGTCCCCGGCACGCTGTAATTTGGGGGTGGCGGCTTTACGTGGCATTGGCACGGCTGGCCGATACCCATTGTGCGATCGCCTTGGTCACCGGTGGTGCTCGTTGCGGGTCAGAGGCAGCGCTCTCATGTGCCTCTCCAAGATGCTTCCATAGACCGCAAGCGTGCCGGTGGTTCTCTAACGGTGCGCGCATGACGGCCGTACCGAACGAACGACACGAACTTCCAATCGCGCTGGATGCAAAACGCAGGGTCGGACCGAAGTTGATCGTCCGTCTTCGGAACCTGCAGACCATCGCAATGCCGCCACTGCGCAGGACACATTCTCTATCCTCAATTTTTCGAGCGACGATCGAATACCGCGGCGGCGAAGGAGCCGGCGGCTCCCTCTCCGCCGCGCCGCCTTCAACCAGGACTGACGACGCCACCCACGACCGGTTCTTCGGGTTGCGGGCTGATCCAGCGATAGAGTATTCCCCCTGCCGCGCCGCCGATCAGAGGCGCGACCCAGAACAACCACAACTGACCCAGCGCCCACCCCCCGGCAAACAATGCCGGTCCCGTGCTGCGTGCAGGATTGACCGATGTATTCGTGATCGGAATGCCGATCAGGTGGATGAGCGTCAGACCAAGCCCGATTGCGATAGGGGCAAACCCTGCCGGCGCGCGACCATGTGTGGCGCCCATGATGATGAACAGAAAGAATGCGGTCAGAACGACTTCCGCGGTAAAGGCTGCGGCGAGGGAATAGCCCCCCGGCGAATGAGCACCATAGCCGTTCGAGGCAAATCCGCTTGCGGAGGCATCGAACCCCGCCGCACCGCTGGCGATGACGTAAAGCACCAGCGCCCCCAGGATCGCGCCGGCCACCTGGGCGATGATGTAGGGCAGGATCTCGGCCTTGGGAAAGCGTCCTCCGGCAGCAAGACCCACCGTGACCGCCGGGTTCAGGTGACAGCCAGAGACGTGACCGATTGCATAGGCCATGGTCAGAACCGTCAGGCCGAACGCCAGGGAAACGCCGAGGAAGCCGATGCCAAGCTCCGGAAAAGCGGCTGCCAACACGGCAGAGCCGCATCCGCCGAAGGTTAGCCAGAATGTCCCTATGAGTTCTGCGGCATATTTCTGAGAATTGATCATGACCCTCATCCCGTTTAAAAAACGCGTACCATTCCAAGAAAACATAGGCGATGTGATGTGAGGACTTCGGTTATCGCCGGGAGCACTCAACTGAGCTCCTATTGCCTGCTCATTTGACGTCCATCACAATTGTACCACATCCGGGAAAAATCACCTTGGTCCCGAACGGTATTTCGTGTTCGTGTTTTGCTGATAACGCCACAAGTCTAAAAATAATCAAGCGAAAGAATAATCCACTTCAGACATTCATCTATTGAGCGACTCCAACATCATATCTTCATCCGAAAGCGGATTTTAGAGTAACCTTTTCTGAAGGGGTGGTCTTATCCCATTTCAGAGATTTGCAGACCCAACTCGGCGCTAGATTCTAGTGAATGGTGGCATTATCGAATCCGTATCGGCCCAGATAAAGCTTCCATGATGGTGACGTGGCAAGACAACATTCACATTTGCAACTACTTATCACGTAAGATGTTCGAGTTAAGGCGCGGTTTTAGATGCAGATCAGTACCGGCATACAAAGCCGCAGCATGGCATACACATGGGCCGATTTCCTGAGCGGTCATTGCAGTATCCGATGGTTAAAAAGCGGTTTCTTGGCGGAAAAAACGTCCTTCATGACCATCACTGTGGGCCATGATGTCA
The DNA here is from genome assembly GCF_000787695.1 of Paracoccus sp. PAMC 22219. Taxonomy (GTDB): domain Bacteria; phylum Pseudomonadota; class Alphaproteobacteria; order Rhodobacterales; family Rhodobacteraceae; genus Paracoccus. The sequence goes on from NZ_BBPH01000091.1 coordinate 23,579, forward strand.
CCGCCAGCACCGCGCCAGGATTCGGCGGCATAAGCCTCGTCGCATTGATTCCGGTACGAGATCCTGGCTGAAGGATGATGCCTGCTGCGCGGTGTGAACCGGTCCAGCAAACACGGCGCGTGGGGCTTATTTCCGTCCCTTTTGAATCGCTTGCGGCCCACTGGTTGATTGCCCAGCCCAATATCACAAGACTTGAGCACCGTCTGATCGGTGAGCAGATACACCTTGCCCTGTCCGGCTGAACCGCGACCTCGGTGACCGAAGGACCCGACGAGCGCTTCACTGAGGTGATGTGCGCAATCCGAGCTTCAACCACATGAGGTTTCACCTGTTCCCAGCCACCGCCTTGTCGACGGCAATACTCGGGCCACTGTGATGCCGTGATCGATCCAGCCGTCACGCCAACGGCTTCAGTCTTCCCTTGTGGGGTCGAAGGCCAGCAGGCGCAGGGCGTTCAGCGTTACCAGAACCGTGGCGCCCGTATCGGCCAGAATGGCGATCCAGAGGCCCGTGACACCAAAGACCGTCGTCACCAGAAAGACCGCCTTCAGCCCAAGGGCCAAGGTGACGTTCTGTCTGATATTGCCCATCGTTGCCCGGGACAGCCGGATAAGGGCGGGTGCATCCGTGATGCGGTCGCGCAGGATCGCGCCATCGGCCGTTTCCAGCGCCACGTCGGTCCCCGATCCCATCGCGATGCCGACATGCGCCTCCTTCAAGGCGGGGGCGTCGTTGATGCCGTCGCCGATCATCATCACACGGCCCTGACGCTTCATGACCCGGATGGCAGCCAGCTTGTCCTCGGGCATCATGCCAGCCCGGAAATCGAGGTCCAAACCTGCGGCGATGGCGGCTGCGGTGCGGGGGTTGTCACCCGTCAGCATGGTGCAGCCGACACCCATCGCGGCCAGTTGTCCGATGGCCGCCGCGGCATCGCTGCGCGGCTCGTCCCGCATGGCGATCAGGCCTAGGGGGCGGTTCGTGCGGAACACCGCGACGACCGTCTTGCCGGCGGCTTCCAGCGCGGCGATCCGATCCAAGGTCGATGCGTCGATCCCGCCGATCTCTGTGGCATGGGCGGGCGACGTGACCCAGGCAGGCGCACCGGAAACCATAGCTTGCGCACCCCGTCCGGGCAGCGCACGGGCATCGCGCGCGTCCAGAACGATCACGGCGGTCGCTTTCGCCCGGCGCAGGATCGCCAGCGCCAAGGGGTGGCTTGACCCGGCCTCGACACCGGCGGCGACGGACAGCAGTTCCGCCTCGTCCACGCCGGGTGCGGTGACCAGATCGGTCACGATAGGCGCGCCTTGGGTCAGCGTGCCGGTCTTGTCAAAGACAACATGCGTCACGCCTGCCGCCGCCTCGATCACCGCGCCGCCCTTCATCAGCAGACCGCGACGCGCCCCGGCAGACAAGGCCGACGCGATCGAGGCCGGGACCGAGATCACCAGCGCGCAGGGGCAACCGATCAGCAAAAGCGCCAACCCGCGATAGATCCAAGTGGTCCAGTCCTGCCCAAAGGCCAGCGGCGGCACCACGATCACCGACGCCGACAGTGCGACGATCGCCGGCATGTAGATGCGCGAGAAGCGGTCGATGAACCGTTCCGTGGGGGCGCGGGCCTCTTCGGCGTCCTCCACCAGGCGGATGATGCGGGCGATGGTGTTGTCGCTTGGCGCGCGGGTGACGCGCAGGCGCAGCGCGGCCTGGGTGTTGATCGAGCCCGCAAAGACCGCATCGCCGACGCCGCGCGTGCGCGGGACGCTTTCGCCTGTCACCGGGCTTTCGTCGACGCCGCTGGTCCCTTCGATGATCGCGCCATCCGCCGGAACACGGTCGCCCGGGCGGACCAGAACGACCTGTCCGATCTCCAGACTGTCGGCAGGCACGGTCCGCGCCTGACCGGCCTCCTCAAGCAGCGCGGTCTTGGGGACAAGGTCGGCCAAGGCGCGGATGCCCTGGCGCGCCTTTCCGGCCGCGACACCTTCCAGAACCTCGCCCACGGCAAACAGGAAGACGACCAGCGCCGCTTCCTCTTCGGCCCCGATCAGCAGGGCACCACCGGCGGCAATGGTCATCAGGCCTTCGATCGTGAAGGGTTGACCCATCCGCAGGGCATCGAAGGCCCGCTTGGCCACCGGCGCGACCCCGATCAGGCAAGCCGCGACAAAGCCCCAGTATCCGACCTGGGACGAGGTCAGCAGCGCGACCATCCAGGCAAGTCCAAGCAGCGTCCCGGTCAGGGCGACCAGCCGGCCCTTTGCCGTCTGGTGCCAAGCCCTTTCTGGCAGCACAGCAGCGTGCTGCACCGTGCCTGAGGTGGCCTGTTCCCCGCTTATCCGCACGGGCGAACCCGCATCCGGCAGAACGAAGGCCTTCTTGCGCGGCGCCAGTTGACCTTTCGGCGCGATCCCGAAGCCCAGCTTCCGGACAATGCCCTCGATGGCCTCGGGTGGGGTGCTGTCAGGCATCAGGTCCAGCGTCAGCCGTTCGGCCATCAGCGCCACCCGGACGTCGCTGACCCCCGGCATCCGCTCGACGGCCCGCACCACCTTGGTGGTGCAGGCGGCGCAGTCCATCCCGGTGACGGTCCATTCCCGCCGCTGTGTCGTTTCATTCGTCATGTCGCATCCTGCCCGAGATCTTTTCATCATCGAGTCGGACAGATAGGGTCTCTAGCAACTAGAGCTTCAAGAGGTTTCTCATGCTGAGCATCGGAAAGTTGAGTGCCGCCACCGGCGTCAAGGTCCCGACCATCCGCTACTACGAGGATATCGGGCTGCTGCCCGAGGCTGAACGCAGCGCGGGCAATCAACGGCTTTACGATCTGGCCGCACAGGAGCGGCTAGCCTTCATCCGCCATGCCCGCGAACTCGGCTTTCCGCTGGACAGCATCCGAGAGCTTCTCAGCCTGTCCGACCAACCCGACATGTCCTGCGCCGCCGCCGATGTCATCGCGACGCGCCAATTGGCTGCCGTCAACGACCGCATCATCCGCCTGCAGGCGCTTCAGCGGGAACTGGAACGCATGCTGGCTCAATGCGCTCATGGCACGATCTCGGACTGCATGGTCATCGAGGTTCTGAGCGACCACGCGAACTGCCTGCATGATCATCACGGGGATCGCAGGCCGCTCAGTTCGCAGTCCTGAAGATCGCACCGTGCGATGCGGTCATCATGCTGGGTGTCGATGGGGCCATGCGGATCGGCAAGACAACGGCGCCTGTCGTACGGGTTAGCTTAACCAAGATGGACCGTGTCGTCGTTCGAACGATGGGACGTGCCAGCGGCACGTGCCGACCTCACACGCGATGGTGGGTCGGTTCGCCGCCGTGATGGCTGACGCTGGCCTTTGTATCGCGACGATGAACACTCGCAGGTGCGCCCATCCCCGGCAATGAGCCTCTAGATGAGCAAGCCTGCTGCCAACCCTGCCGTCAGGCCAAGCACGACTCCGATCGTGGTGCCCCGAAAGAACAGGCAGCAGGGACAGGACGTATCAAAGTAATCGGTGACGCGGGATGTCCAGTGCCCTGGCGTATCACACCAGGACGGAAAAAAGACGCGACTGCTCCATGCCATCGCGTTGGAAAGCCAGTTGTCCTGCCAGTCGCCCGTCCCACCATCCAGGTCATCGGCTTCGGGCTCAGGCGCGTTGTCCGGCGTTTCCGGCCTGAACCGGAAGGGATTGATGGCCATGGGTTACCTCCATGCAAAACTCAGGGCGTCGCAGTATGCGCAAACCTGCTGCCCATACGAACGCAAGGCCGGGTCAGCAGTTTCAGACCTTCGCAGGTTGCCTTGTCGGTGCCCCGTTGCGCGACCCCAAGGTTACAGACCCTTTGATGCCATGCCAATTGCGTGGAGCAGGCCCCGCAGGAAGACCTGATCGATGCGAAAGGTGTTCTGGCTGATGGATGCGCAGATGATGCGCCCTCGCCCCTCGTTTCCCAACAGTCATGACAGCTTCCCGGTCGGTGATCTGCGGGTGCTTGGCGCTATCGTCCTCATCAACCGCAATGGTGCGTGCTGCTGCCGGTTTTGTCGCGTCGCGCCGATGCCTCTCTACCGCATCAGCGGCGGCAAGCAAGGTAGCAGACACCTAGCGAGCGTCGAGGCTTTGGCCGATGCATTCGTCATTCGTGCGGTGTCACGGATTGTCCGCCGAACAGCACCTGTCGTGGCAGTTGGAAGATGAAATAGGGGTTCAGCGACGGCAGTGCGCTGGCGTCGTTCAGCCGGGCAAGCTGTTCGCCGGACAGCGTCACCTGCAGGGCGGCGATGTTGGCCGTCACCTGTTCAGCGCGGCTGGCGCCCATCAGCAGCGTGGTCGCACCCCCCCGCGACAGGACCCACGCCAGCGCGGCCTGCGCCATCGGCACCTCCAGTTCGGCGGCAACCTCGCGCAGGGCGTCGACGATGGCAAAGTTGCGTTCGGTGAACAGCATGCCGCCGTAGGGGTTGTCTCCGCTCAGACGGTCGCTGCGACCCGCTTCCGCATCCATCGCGCGGTCCGGGACCGCCGCGGCCCGGTCCGCCTGGGCCAGCATGTCGCGGCCATACTTGCCGGTCAGCAACCCGCCGGCCAGCGGGCTCCAGGGCATGATGCCCAGACCGAAATGCTCGGCCATCGGTGCCAGGTCCAGTTCGACCCCACGATCGATCAGCGACCAGGCGTTCTGCAGCCCGATCGGGCCCGGCAACCCCTGCGCCGCCGCCAAGGTCGCGACCTTGGCGACATACCAGGCGGGCGTGTTGGAGAACCCGTAATACAGGATCTCGCCCCTTGCGACGGCAGCCGAAAGGGTCCTCAGCACCTCCTCGGGCGGCGTGGTGCGATCCCAGACATGCATCCAGTAAAGGTCGATCCGGTCCGTCCCAAGGCGGCGCAGCGACCCCTCGATCCCCAGCCGGATGTTGATCGCGCCGTTCCCGCCATGCAGCGGATGTCCCTGCGCCCGCGCAAAGCCGGATTTGGTGGACAGGACGATCCGGTCGCGCAGGCCGCTGTCGGTCAGGATCCGACCCAGCATCCGCTCGCTCTCTCCGCCACTGTAGACGTCGGCGGTGTCGACCACGTTTCCGCCCGCCGACACATAGGCATCGAAGATCGCCCGCGCGGCGGCCATGTCGCTGCCCCACCGGCCTGCGCCAAAGGTCATCGTGCCAAGCGTCAGCGGGCTGACGATCAGCCCCGAACGCCCAAAGGTCCGATAGTCGGTCATCTGCATGATCTGCTCCTGAATGCGGCGATGAGGTGATCCTAGGCTGGTCCGCCGGGCAGGATTAGCCGTTTCCTTTCGCATGAGCCTGTGAGCATGCTTCAGGAATGGCACGACTGAACCTCAACGATCTTGCGGCCTTTGCAACCATCGCCCGCACGCGCAGCTTTACCGCCGCCGCGGCCGAACTGGGCGTGTCGCCCTCGGCGCTCAGCCATGCGATGCGCGGACTGGAGGAGCGGCTTGGCCTCAGGCTGCTGGCGCGCACGACCCGATCGGTCGCGCCGACAGAGGCCGGCCTGGCGCTGCTTGAACGCCTGGCCCCTGCGCTGGCGCAGATCGATGCCGGGGTGGAGGCGCTGTCGGACTGGCGCGATGCCCCGGCGGGCACCGTGCGGCTGACGACGTTTCACTGGGTCGCAGCGACGCTGCTGTCGCGCCGGCTGCCGGGTTTCCTGACCCGCCATCCCGGCATCACGGTCGAGGTGAACGTCGACGACGGCCTGCGCGACATCGTGGCGATGGGTCTGGATGCGGGCATCAGGCTGGGCGAAAGCGTCGAACGCGACATGATCGCCGTGCGGATCGGACCGTCCCTGCGCACGGTCGTCGTGGCGACGCCCGCATATTGGGACGCGCATGGCCGCCCTGCCCATCCACGCGATCTGCTGCATCACCCCTGCATCGGCTATCGCAACCTAGGCAGCGGCACGCTGATGCCGTGGGAGTTCGAGAAGGATGGCCGGGTGCTGCGCCTTCAGGTTCGGGGACCGCTGATCTGCAACTCCTCTGATCTGGCGCTGGCCGCGGTGCGTGCGGGATGCGGCGTCGGCTGGACGATGGAGGAGGATGTCGTGCACGACATCGCCACCGGGCAGCTGGAACAGGTGCTGGACGACTGGTCCCAACCCTACCCGGGGGTGTTCCTCTATCACCCAAGCCGCCGCCAGGTCCCGCCGCCCCTACAGGTCTTGATCGCGTATCTGAAGCAGTAGTCGGTGTAGATGTGATCCTTGCCCCAGGATCGCTGCAGGGGAGACGGGGGCAGGATTGATCGGCCTCTGATCTGGGTCTTTGATGCGTGCCATCACTGCAGTGCAAAGTATGGTTCCAGGGCGTTAAGCGATCCCCGCTATCGCAGGGCGACATTCCGCAGAAGCTGGATCTGGGTGAACGTCTCGACCACGCGGTAGGTCACGGCAGTGTCGCGATGCAGCAGCGTCAGCGACGTCATGCCGCTTGCACCCTCGCTGGCGCTGAATACGGCATCGCGGTGAAAATCGACGGCGCGGGGCCGCATGGTGTCGACATCGGTCAGGATCATTCTTGGCATGGCTTGTCCGTCTCCGCGGAGCGTGGGCACAGGCTGGTCGATCATGAACCGAAACGTTCACCCCTTGGTTGCATTGTGCCGCGTCATGTCAGCCGATTTTTGCCGATGCCGGACAGCGGACAAGGGCCCGCATTCGGCCAGCAGCGGAATTGATCAGTAGGTCACGGTCACCACGACCGTGTCGGAATAGGCGCCGGGCGGCGGTGTCGGCTGTGCGGGCACGCGGCCATAGACCGTGGCGGGCCGAGAAACGCCGGTTCCCGCATCCGTCGTGGCCAGCCCGTCCGCCACCAGGCCCCAAGTCTGGGTCCGCGCCGCGTCACGATACAGCTGATAGCCGACGCGGTGGCCCGCAAGGTCGCGCATCTGCCTGCCGCCGATCCCCGCCGCCTGCAGGCCATAGCCCAGACCCATGCTGTAGCTGGTGCCCGCGGTGCAGGTGACGCGAACCTGGCTGGTCGCGTCGACCGACCGCTCCAGCAGGCCGTGCTGGCCGAAATCCAAGTCATCGGCGACGACCCGGCAGTTCGGGCGAACCTGGGCCTGCACGGCGAAGGTGAACCCGCTGACGCGCGTGGTGCATCCCAGAAGCGGCCTGCACGTCTCGGTCGTGGCCCGGACATCCAGCGGCTGCCGCGAGAAGGTCGAGCTGTAGGCGCCCGGCACGGCCGCGTTCTGCGCGCCCGGCACGCGGGCATAGATCGGCACGTTTATGCCCGTCGTCGTCAGCAGCGACAGGACAGAGCCGCCCGTCAGCACCACCGACTGCCCGCCATGCGCCCCTTGGCTTCCGCCAAAGACCGTCGTGTGGGACGCGTTCTGGAACAGATCATAGGCCAGACCGCTTCCGGACGGTCCCCCAGGCGGCGCAGGTTGCCGAACCGGCCCGCCGACCCCTCCCCCAGTTCGATCGTGACCTGGATCGAGTTCAGCAGCCCCAGAAATGTGGAACAGTTCACCGCGATGTTTCCCACGGCGGTGGTCGGCGTGCTGCTGAGGACGTCGACAGGCCCCAAGGCGACGTTGCTGGCCGTGAAGGTACAGCTTTGCGCCCGCGCCGGCGCGGCAAACCCACAGATCAGCATGCCGATGGCCAAAGCCGGCATGACGGCACGCCAGGAGGAAACACGGGTCATAGGCAGGGCACCTTGTGCAGATGGGTCAGGACGCCGGGTTCGTCGACATAGGCGACCTCGGCGCGGCAGCGTCGCCCGTCGGGATAGGAGACCTCGATCACGTTGCGGTCCTGCATGTCGGACAGGAAGGTCTCTCCGTCAAAGCCGACCAGGTTGTCGCCGCCATCATCATTCAGGATCACCCGGCCTCCGACCTCCAGCGGCTGGCCCTGCCCGTCGACAAGCCCGATCAGTGCCTCGCGCGTGCTGGTCTGCACGCCGAAGGTGACCGTCGCCCCCGACCGGTGGGCGGGACGGACGATCTGTTGCGTGGCATCGGCCGCGGCGTCCAGCGGCAGGCCGAGCGGGTCGATGGAAATCGCGTTTCCCTCGTAGGCGCGCAGGTCGGGGACCAGGATGCGACCCGAACGTCCCGTGCGGCCGACGGCCCGGTTCTCGGAGCTGACCTCGACGCCCGGCGCGCCGGCATCGACGACGGCAAAGGCGTCCTGGACCGGGCGCGACAGGAAGACGCCGCCGCCCGAGGCGACGATCGCGCCGTCGATCCGCAGGCCGACGGCCTGGCTGCCCGATTGGCTGCGGGCCGCGACCTCGATCTGGCCCAGCTGGTTCTCGTATCCTGCATTGCCCCGGATCGATCGTTCGGCGCCCTGATCGGCCTGCACCCGCCAGTTCCAGCGCGGGATGTCTCCTGCGCTTTGCCCGCTGGCCTGCACATAGTGGCGCCACCCGTCCCGGCGGCGTTCGGATTGCATTCCGGCATAATGCCTGGTCCCCAGGGGGATCTGCAGCTGGACCCCCGCGATCGTGTCGCGCCGCGCGCCGCGCAGCGATGTCGCGGTCACCGTCACGCTGCTGTCGCCCCAGAGGCGACGGCTGTAGGACATGCCCAGACTGATGTCGCGATCAAGGGGACCGGACGACCGGATATCGGAGAGGAACAGGCTGGCACCGCTACCGATCCGCGGGTCCAGCGGCATCGAAAAGCTCATCTGCGCGATCTGGCGCGGAAAGTCGTACCTGTCCGTACGGTCGCCCTGGGGCGTGGCCGACACCGCGGCCACGTCGTCGAACCGCCCTCGGGTCCGCATCAGGCGGCCCGACAGGGCGGCGGATCCGATCGACAGGCTGGTCGACAGGTCCAGCAGCGCGCCGCTGCCCCGGTCCGACCGGCTGCCGGCAAGGCCGACGCTGGCGGTGCCCCGATGGCCGATCCGGAACACCGCCCCTGCCCCCGCCATCTGCAGGCCGCGCCCGCCCTCGGCATGGGCCGACAGGGTCAGCGCATCCGTCAGGCCATAGCGCAGGGTGGCCACGCCGAAGATGTCGTCGCCGTACCGGTCGCTTGGTGTGCCGATGCCCAGTCTGGGCCGCCCCACCGACACCGCGAAATCCGCAAGGCCCGGTTTCAGCAGCAGGTCCGACATCAGGAACGGCAGGTCGACCAGCGTCTCGCGGCCCGTCACGTCGCGCACGACGACACGCGCCACCCCCGATCCCCCCGTCAGCGGCAGGTCGCGGATGCTGAACGGACCGGCGGGCACGTCGGCGGAATAGGCTCGGATCGAATCCGAAAAGACCTCGACCGTCGACGGCAGGGCCGCGCTGCCTTCGAATCCGGCCAGCGGGATCGTGACCAGATCTGGTTGCAGGCCAAAGTTGCGTTCGACCATCGCGCCGCCCATGCGGACCGGCCTGGCCCAGGAGGGGCCGCGTGACGCGATGTCACCGACCTGGACCTGCAGCGCGCGGCCTGGAAACGAACTGCGCCAGCTGGTATCCAGCCGCCTGTAGCTGTGCGAGCCGTCCCCGTCGGGCGCGATGACGAACCCGTGGTTCAGCACCCCCAGGGGCATGAACAGCCGCCCGTCAAAGCTTCCCGACACCAGGTGGCCGCGGGCCCCCGCATCGCCGCGCCATGTCTCGACGTTCAGCCCATAGTTCAGCACCACGCCATAGCCCTGATCGACCGGCGGTTCGGCATCGTCGTCGGACGGCGCGTCCGACACGGTGCCGGCGTCAAGTTCGTGGGGTGCTGCGATGTCGGGCGGAACGATGAAGCGGATCGTCTGGTCGGGCGCGATCAGCCGCCAGCCAAGGCCGGGGATCTGGTCAAGCCGAACCTCTCCCGACATCGCATCCCCCGCCAGGATGCCGCTGGTGCGCAGATCCTCGGCATCGGCGCTGAGCACGCCGTCGCCGACATCGGTGAACCGGGCGATCAGGTTCCTGGGCTGACCGTTCACGAACACCTCAAGGTACAGATCCTGCCCCGCCTCGGGCGGCGGAATGTCCTGGGCGACCGCCGGACCGCAGCACAGCGACAGCAGGACAGGCAGGGCCATGCACCGTCGACCAATGCGCTCAGCGCATCGCCACATCGACGTCCAGGGCCCCCAGGTTGGTCGCCGCCGACAGCCGCGCCGAACCGCCCAGCTGTCCCGCCGACGCGATCGGCCATTCCATCGACGATCCGCCCAGCACGTAACCCAGCAGGCCGGGATGGCTGACGGTGGCCCCGTTCGACGCGGTCAGCGTGACATCGGCGATGCGCAACCGACTGTCGCCGGTGTTCTGCGCCACCAGATGGGTCGCGCCGCCCGACTGGCGCAACGACCAGCGCACGTCGGCGGACCGCACCGCGGCATCGGTGAAGAACACCGGGATCCGCAGCTCGGTCGCAAAGGCCACGGCGCCCGCCTGCCGGCGCGACTGGTCGGGGATCTCGTTCAGGATCACGCGATAGGCCTCCTCGCCCTGGACCTGCGCCCGCGTGGTGCGCACGACGCGGATCGTCTGCGTCGCACCCGGCGCAAGCTGGATCGCGGGCGGGCTGACCACGACATCCCCGCTGCGCTGCAGGCTGTCCTCGGCGCCGGGCTGCATCCAGCGAAAGACGCGGGACTGGACGGTGATCGGCCGGCTGCCGTCGTTGCGAAGGGTCATGGTCGTCGCCGCGCCGGGCGCCGGAACCTCCAGCAGCACCGGAGAAACCCTCAGCCCCTGCGCGGCGGCCCCCAGGGACAGGACAAGCGACATTGTTACGGCCATAAGGCCGCCTGCAAGATATCCACGCATGGCTTGGCCTTTCAGTAGGTGACGGTCACCGTGACGGTATCGGTATAGGTTCCGGGGGCCGGCGTGGCCTGTGCCAGAACCCGACCGAAGACGGTGAAGGACTGGGCGTCGCCCGTCCCCGTCGCGGGCTGGGTATCGGCGCCGACGGCATTGTCCCAGTTCGTGACGCGCCCGGCATCCTGGAACAGCGCATAGGCGATCGTTTCTCCGCCCGCCGTCATCTGGCGGACAGTGGTCGTGGCCCCGGTCCCCAGGCCCTCGTTCAGGCCGATGTCATAGGGCGTCGTGTCGGTGCAGGTGACCTCCATCGTCGCCGTGGCATCGACATCCGCGGTAAGCACGCCCTCGGTCCCGAAATCCAGCGTCTCGGTCGACGTGATCTCGCATTCCGCGACGATCGTGATCCGGACATCAAAACTGTCGGTGGTCACGGTCTGTGCCAAGGGTGCCGTCGCCGAAAGGGCAAGGACACCCAACGCCACCGGAAAAGTTCGCTGTGTCATGATGATACGTATGCTCCAAAATCCAGGATCGACGATCTGAAAATCTGCAGACCAAGCAAAAAGCACATCTTAGGGATGTATTAATCAGTATCGGGCACACCGACTTTATGTCAAACTAAACCTTACGGTGTGCATCACTGATCTTTCGCAACCTCAGCGTTTCCCACCTGCTTCCCGGGTCCAGGTATCACAGTCGCCCACGGTGAAATTGGCCGTGACAGTCCATCCATTGAGAGAGAATGGTCATGAATACGAAACGCGACATTTCCGGTGACCTTCGCACCGGAATGACCTCGGCCGACGGCGCCGGGCGACCGGTCCTGATCCGTGTCGATGGCGCGGCATCTGATCAGGCTACCGTCAGGCTTTACGAAAACGGCCTGCTTCGTCCGACGCGGACACCGGTGTTCGACAGGGTCGTCGAACAGGCCCGGCGCATCTTTTCCTGCACGACCAGTTTGCTGACGATCATCGACGAAGACAACGACCGCCAGTTCTTCAAGGCCGAGGCCGGCCTGATGCTGGCCGCTGACGAGGCCCGCGAGACGTCTCTGGCCTATTCCTTCTGCCGGATCGTCGTCGCGAATTCGGCCCCCTTGGTCATCGCCGACGCCAGAAGCGATCCGCGGGTCCGCGGGCACGAGGCCATCGGCAAGTTCGGCGTCATCGCCTATCTGGGTGTCCCCGTCAAAGATGAGAGCGGCAAAGCTATCGCCGCCCTGTGCGTGGCCGAAACAAGGCCGCGCGCATGGACATCGGCCAACGTCGAGGTCCTGCAATCATTCGCGGAAGGCGTCTCGACGCAGATCAAGAGCATGGTCCTGTCGGAACGCATGCGCATCGATGCAGGGCGGCCACAGGGTGACGGCGACGCCACCGCAACCAAATACGCCAGTGCATCGCTGACCTATTATCACGGCCCCGACGGCACCGAAAAAATCGATGCCGCAACGGCGGAGACGCAACAGATCTGGGGTATATCAGCGGCCGAATACATGGAGGCATTCGGTGATGTCTTCGGGTTCTGCCTGGTCGAGGACTATCCCCTGGCACGGGCGTCGTTCGGAAACTCTGCCGGCGGCATGATCCCGTGGCACCACCGTTGGCGCATCCGGCTGCCCCATGACCAGGTAAAGTGGCTTGAGGGCCACGGGCTTCCCGTATCAAGTCCAGGCGGCGCAATCATCTGGAAATGCGCAATCAGTGACGTGACACCCGGATATTCGTAGTCCGTGTAGAACAGCGCAGCACGACCCCGGAAACGTTGGCGGGAACGGTCCGTTCGATCAGTGGACTCAGGATACGCGGCGGGCGACTTGCCGCACGCTCCGCATTCATCGGATTTGAGATTGCCATGCAGTCAGGCAACTGATTTCACGGTTTCAGAATGCCGGTTAGAACACGCCGGACTTCAGTCGATCACCGCGACACCCCACCATCGCAAGGTGTGGTGCAGATGCCGTTCAATTTCGGCAACGGCAGCCTGGGGCGATGCGCTGTCGATGGCATCAATGATCGCCAGGTGCTCCTCCATCGCCGTGACGACCCGGTCGGGCAGGAAAGAGCGGACGTTCTGAATGATCGCGATGCGGTGCCGGTTCGCTTCGTAAGCCTGGCGCAGGAACACGTTGTCCAAACCTGTCGCCATGAAATCGTGCAGCGACAGGTCGGTCGCCAATGCGCGGCGCGACAGGTCGCTGCCGGGCCGTGATCTGGCCTCGGCCAACAGCGCGCAATGGGCGTCGCGCAGATGGGTCAGGTCGGGGCGACCGCCTGCCATCAGGCGCCGGACGCCCTCCGCCTCGAGCACGGCGCGCATGTCCATGCAGGCGCGGGTGGTGGCAGGCCCCGTCTCCATGATCACCACGCCCCGCTTTGGCAGGATCGCCAGCAGGGACTGGTCCTCGGCGCGTTTGACCGCCTCGCGGGTGGCGGCAAGGGGAAACCCCAGGATGTCCGCCAGCCCCGGCATGGCATGGAATTCGCTGCCGCGCAGCCGTCCCCGGCCCAACGCATCCAGCAAGGCCGCATAAGCCTGATCCGACTGAAGGTCGACCGATCGCTTCATCTGGTAATCCCGTGACCCGCGCGATTTTTCAAGGAAGCGTAAATACAGAATCCACAATTCGTAGATAACGCCCTCATTCGACTATCGTCTAACATGTTACCAAGAACAACAGAAAAGATGCCAGTAAGCGGCACGAGAACCGGCAATGCATGCCGTCCGATACAAGGGAGACCAGAATGTCGCAGATTCATACCGACGACGACGTGGACAGGGGCCCCGCGCCCCGGTTCCGCATGCCGGACATCTACGTGATCCTGTTCATCTTCACCGCGATCGCGGCATTGCTGACCCATGTGATCCCGGCGGGGGTCTATGACCGCGTGACATTGGCCAACGGGCGGGCCGCAATCGACCCCGAGACGTTCCGCCATGTCACGCCCAGCCCGGTCGGGTTCGAGACGTTCATGATGGCCATTCCCCGCGGCCTGATGGACGCATCGCAGGTGGTGTTCTTCACGCTGATCATCGGCGGCATGTTCATGGTGATCCGCCATACCGGCATCATCGACGTGGCGGTCGACAAGCTGACGCGCCGCTTTGCCGGGCGCAGCGTCCTGATGATCCCGGTGCTGATGGTGACGTTCGCGGTGATCGCCACGCTGATCGGCACGCAGGAGTTGGCGCTGGTCTATGTGCCCGTGATCCTGCCCCTGATGATCGCGCTTCGGTTTGATTCCGTGGTGGCGGTCGCGACCGCATTGCTGGCCACGACGGCGGGGTTCACGGCGGGCGTGCTGAACCCGATCAACACAGGATTGGGCCAGACCATCGCGCAGTTGCCGCTGTATTCCGGGGTGGGCCTGCGGACCGCGCTGTTGATCTGCCTCGTGGGGGCGGCGGTCCTGTACCTGATGCGCTATGCGCTGATGGTGCAGGCCGATCCCGGCCGCAGCCTGATGGCCGGGGACGCTGCAGAACACAGGAAACGGCGCGTCTATGTCCACGACGCCGACCAGGCTGCGATGACGTTCTCGGCGCGTCAGAAATGGGGCGGGATCGCGGTGCTGGGGTTCCTGGCCGTCCTGGTCTGGGGCGTGCTGACCCGCGGCTGGTTCATGACAGAGATGGCCGGCCTGTTCATCATCATGGGCATCACCGTCGGCCTGATCGCAGGCCTTGGCGCCGGGCGCATCTGCGATGCCTTCAACGAGGGCTTCCGCGACGTGCTGGTGGGCGCGATGATCGTGGGCCTGGCCCGCGCCGTCGCCGTCATGCTGGAGGAGGGACAGGTGATGGACACCCTGGTGCACGGGCTGGGCGGGATGGTCGGCGGGCTGCCGTCCACGTTTTCCGCTTTGGGAATGTTCGGGGCGCAGTTGGGCTTCAACTTCGTCGTGCCGTCCGGCAGCGGTCAGGCGCTGGTGACGATGCCGATCATGGCGCCGTTGTCGGACCTGATCGGGGTGACCCGCCAAAGCGCGGTTCTGGCCTATCAGCTGGGCGACGGTCTCTCGAACATCCTGTATCCGACGTCGGGCTACTTCATGGCGACGCTGGCGCTGGCCGGGGTCGGATGGGATCGTTGGGTGAGGTTCTTTCTGCCACTGTTCGTCATCTGGATCGTCATCGCCTCGGGCTTTCTGATCTATGCGCAGATGGTAGGCTGGAACGGCTGACGATCCGGCCAAGGCGCGGCCCGCTTGCCCATGCAAGGCGTCGCGTCTTTCCAGCTACGGGACAGCGGCCCCGCAGCCCCAGTCTGCCAGAAGCCAGTCCGCCTTCAGTCGTCTGTCCAGCAGCGCTGCCGCGCGAATGGAGTCGTTGACGCCGTTTTTCGTTCGCAGGCTGCAAGCCGCGCGCCTTCAGATCGGACGGGGTGATCATGATCGTCTTCGTATCCGTGTCCTCGCCGGCCGTGATCCAGACAAAGGCTTGACTGTCTCTCCAGCGCTTCCGACGATGCAAGGGCGCTTGTCCGGCCCGTATTCCCTCGCTGCATTGCAACACTTCAAGTCATTGTTATTTATCAAGATAATGACCTTTATCGCAAGCGGATCGACAGCGCGTGGCCGGAAATGGATGTGTGGAAAGAAAGCGCGCTATCCGCACTTCCGTCAGCCAGAGCAAGTCGATCATCGATCAAGTCTCCTTGCGGAGCCTGACGGCTTACTGCGGTTTCAGACGGCAGAGCTCTGCCGGTCGGCAAATGCGCGGGCCTCCTGCGGGGCCAGACCAAGGCCGTTGGTGCGGACGAGTGCGGCCCAATCCCGGTCCGGCCATGCATGTGCAGCCAGGTCCAGAAGGTCGCGCCCATCCCGCAGCGCGTTTGCGCAAAGCTGGCCGACGTCCCGAGCTACCGCAGCCCTGTCCAGACCCAGTTCCGCCACGACCGCAAATGTCAGCGCCTCGGCGTGGATCGTCCCGGAACCGCCATTCAGATCGCGATCCATGGCTTGGGCGTCGGGGGTCAGCCGGTCCAGGACGTCCTGCGTCAGGCGCAGCATCGCCCCAAGGCTGACGCAGATCTGCGGCAGGGTCAGCCATTCGGTGAACCACGCCGCCCCGTCGCGGTTCTGGCGATGCACGCCAGCCGCGCCAAAGACCGCCGCCAGGCCGATCACCTGCCGCCCCAAGGCCACCAGTGCCGACGGGCCGACCGGGTTCTGCTTTTGCGGCATGGTCGACGACGCCCCGCCCCCCTCGATCCGGACCAAGGCCAGCCCGGATTGGGTCATCAGCAGCAGATCCTCGCCCAGCTTGGCAAGAGCGACGGCCACCGCCGCGGCCCAGTCCGCCAATCGGCCCAAGCCCGAACGGTCGGAATGCCAGCCATGGCCGGGGTCCGACAGGTCCAGCGCCCGGGCCAACCCCGCCCGGACCGCGGCACCCTCCGGCCCCATGGCAGACAGCGTGCCCGCAGCCCCCGACAGCGAGACGCGCAGAACCGCGCCGCGCACCCGTGACAGGTCCTGCGCGTGGTCCAGCAGCGGCCATCCCCAGCTTGCCGCAGTCGCACCAAAGCTTGTGGGCGTCGCCGCCTGCCCATAGGTCCGCGCGGCCATCGGCAGGGTCGCATATGTGTCGGCAAGCGCACCCAGCTGCGCCAGGATGGCGTTCAGTCGGCTGCCCCACAGGTCCAGCATCTGGCGCAGGCGCAGCGCCAGCGCGCTGTCCATGATGTCCTGGCTGGTGGCGCCCCAGTGCAGGTGCCTGGCCTCGGGCTCGTCGCCCATCTGTCGGCGCATCTCCTGGACCAGCGCCGGGACGGGAACGCCGTTCCGTGCGGTGGCTTGGGCCAGCGAGGCCGGATCGATGCGCAGGCGACGGCTGGCGGCCGAGATGGCCGGACCGGCAGAGGGCGGGATGACCCCAAGGCCGGACTGGACCTGGGCCAGCGCGACCTCGACCCGGACCATCGCGTCCAGCTCGGCCTGGGCCGAGAACAGGGCCTCTGTTTCCGGGTCGCCGAACAGGGCGGCATAGATGGGGTTGTGTGCCGGGCCGGTCATGGAACGACGACAGCCTGCGTCGCGGCCCTCATTTCGTCTTCGGTGACGCCGTCTGCCAGCTGAACGATGCGCAGGCCGCCGGGGACGACGTCCAGGACGCCCAGGTTGGTGATGATCCGGTCCACGACCGCCTTGCCGGTCAGCGGCAGGGTGCAGGATTTCAGCACCTTGCTGTCGCCCGCCTTGTTGGTGTGGTCCATCACCACGATCACGCGGCCCACGCCCGCGACCAGGTCCATCGCGCCCCCCATCCCCTTGACCAGCTTGCCGGGGATCATCCAGTTCGCCAGATCGCCTTCCTCGCTGACCTCCATCGCGCCCAGGATCGCCGCCGCGATCTTGCCGCCGCGGATCATGCCAAAGCTGGTGGCGCTGTCGAAATAGCTGGTGCGCGACAGTTCGGTGATGGTCTGCTTGCCGGCGTTGATCAGGTCGGGATCCTCATCGCCCTCAAAGGGGAACGGGCCCATGCCCAGCATGCCGTTTTCCGACTGCAGCGTGATGTCCTTGTCGCCGACATAGTTCGCGACCAGCGTCGGGATGCCGATCCCGAGGTTCACGTACCAGCCGTCCTCCAGCTCCTCGGCCGCGCGGGCGGCCATCTGGTTGCGATCCCAGCCCTTGGTCATCACGCGGTCTCCTTCTTGCGGGTGGTGCGCTGTTCGATGCGCTTTTCGTGCGATCCCTGGATGATCCGGTGGACATAGATGCCCGGCAGGTGGATCAGGTCGGGGTCCAGGCTGCCGCGCGGGACGATCTCCTCGACCTCGGCGACGCAGACCTTGCCGCACATGGCCGCGGGCGGGTTGAAGTTGCGCGCCGTCTTGCGGAAGACCAGGTTGCCGGTGTCATCGGCCTTCCAGGCCTTGACGATGGACAGGTCGGCCACGATCCCGCGCTCCAGGATGTAATCCTGGCCGTCGAAGGTCTTGACCTCCTTGCCCTCGGCGATGACGGTCCCGACGCCGGTCTTGGTGTAGAACCCCGGGATGCCGCTGCCGCCGGCGCGCATGCGTTCGGCCAGGGTGCCCTGCGGGTTGAACTCCAGCTCCAGCTCTCCGGACAGGTACTGGCGCATGAATTCGGCGTTCTCGCGACATAGCTGCTGATCATCTTCCTGATCTGGCGCGTGTCCAGCAGCTTGCCCAGGCCGAACCCGTCGACGCCGCAATTGTTGCTGGCGATGGTCAGGTCCTTGACCTTGGCCTCGACCAGCGCGTCGATCAGCAGCTCGGGGATGCCGCACAGGCCGAACCCCCCCGCTGCAATGAACATCCCGTCATGCAAAAGCCCGTCAAGAGCCTCGCCAGCAGTGGCATAGACCTTTTTCA
>NZ_BBPH01000090.1 GCF_000787695.1 Paracoccus sp. PAMC 22219
AAACTCCAGCATCCGGCGGTCCAGGGCTGGGGAGCAACGAACTAATTCCGAGCTTAACAGTTGCCGGGGCTGAACTCTTGGATCGATGTTACCCGGAAATTTCGATATTCTTTCCAAGTTCTTTAGGCCCCCTTTCTTCTGAAAGAAGTTAGCAAGTATTAAAGGCCGCTAAGAACGAGCTGCTTCTCTACTTGTCGCGCTTGTGCATGAATACCGGGTGCCATGATGGTAGCCAGCTCGTCACGCGGGTCCTCATCCGGCGTGTCGACCTTATTGTCATTACGTCGAGCACTTGCCACCCAAGCCTCGTTGAGGACGTCTTGCACGATGGACATGGCCTGTGTGTTGGTCATCAATAAGCCTGAGCCTGAAAGTTCCCTGATGGATGTGCCCGTGCTTTCTTCCCGGATAGCCCCGACAAGCTGGCGCATCAGCAAAAGCGGGTCGGCCTGTGTTTTGGAAGGCCACGTGAATTGGCAGCCGACGTTGCGCAGGTCGGCCTCGCTGATCACAAAAAGATCTTTTTGCCCGTCTACCAGGAGAAGCCGTTCAAACCCGCTGCCGGCCAGACGACCCAACTGCATGATCGCCCTGACGGAGCCCACTTCAGGTGCGTGGTCGGGAAAGCTTGTGATGTCGAGCCGGAGATCGTGGCCATCCATAGTAGATGTGAAGCGGATGCCGCCGGAAAAAGATGAGGCGGTCAGCCACATGCCGATCTCCTGCGCAGAGACCGACAGGGGTTCAAGGCCGGCCTCAGTGGAGCGGACCAATTGCTGTTGGTTGCAGGCAGCGGCGGGACTTACAACGGCGAGCAGGATAACGAATGCGCCGGCAGATATTGTTGAGAACACCATGAGTATCCGAGCCTTACAATCAAAGCAGCAGCGACGGAGCCGCAGAGGGACGTTGCCACGATGTTAGCAAGAGATTCTTAACACAGGCTTACTGTATCCTCTTTGAAGGCAATAGTGAGGCCATCTTTGCACCCGGGCTTGGCTTTGCCCCCGTTTCACCGGACACCCATTCAGATGCGGGTGCCTCTTACCGACTTTATGGCCTTTTACAATTTCGCACGCCGGCTCAGGACCCTCGGCGGCCTCACGCCTTACGAGTACATCTGCAAGGTCTGGACATCCGAGCCAGACAAATTGATCCTAAACGCGATCCACTAGATGCCGGGACTGAACAGTCGTCCCTGGCTGTCGCAAATGACGTGCAGCTTTGTGTTCATGCCGCCAGCTCTCAGGGAAACAGTCCCCCGGACTGTTTCCTGATCCTAGAACTGCGGCCGATCAGGCGACCACGCCCCCTCTTTTTGACGGCCACACTGATGGCTGTGCGATATGACTTCAGGTATGTCGCATCTACCATCACGGTCTTCTCTTCACCGTGTTCGGCAGCTAGTCCAGCCATCATCCGAGCGGAAATGCCCTTCCCTCTCCAACGCCTCCGACGGCTGTAAAGCGTCTTGTAAGGGCCATAAGCGGCAGGTGCATCACGTCAGTGTACGTCATTGCCGATTAGGGAATAATCGCGCTGAGAACCCTCCTGTCATCAACGCGTGGCTTGCCGTGCAACTTTTCGAAAAAAAGGGATCGTGCGTGCCATCTGCGCGTCAGTCAGCCAGAAAAGGTCGCTCATGTCACTACTGCCTTTCCGGGCCGTGAGGCGCGCCGCAGAACGGAAACCAATGCATCCTCACCTTAGTCAACGCCCATTTGTAGATTCAGTGGGTTAGGGGGCTATCCGGAAAATGCGGCCTTTCACCGGTCGCAACTTTCTAGTGCAGTGTATAGCCGCATTGAACTTGACAGTTCGTTAACTAATAAGCAGAGTAGAATCACAGTTAATCAACCTAAGAGATGTTACGAGGTCCTTAGAAGGGGGTGGCGGTGCTATGCTGGTTCCAATGATTATTACAGGCATCGTCACCGGGACGTTCGCCGCATTGATGTCCCTCGCTTCAGGCACCGGCATAATATTTGCCGCCTACATTTATGCCGTAGCTGGAGGGTTTGCCGTTTTAATATCCGCCGCCCTTTTCTCGCTACGATTTATAATTTCGAAAATTTGGTGGAGTTTGAATATTGACTTAAGAGTTAATATTGTTATTGCGCACATTGCATCAATTTCAGCATTTATTTTTATCTCTATGGTGATATTTGGAATTAGCGGCAATTTTTTTGGATCACTTGCATCTCTAGCAGTCGGCGCGCTTGGGATACCTGCATGGCTCTCCTATTCTTTTGATAATTTTGTGGCAAAAGGTGAAGATAGATATGCCGATGATTATCTATAAAAATGAGAAGCTCTAGTCTCCGATATAAACGGCGCTAATTGCCGATGCTCAGCTTCGGCATGATGTATAGAATATCGTTTATCTTGAAGGAGTACGATTTGCCGCTCTCTCATAATCCCTCAGGGCTCAAAGGATCAAGTGTGATTGGGACAGATCATGCTGATACCATTCACGGCGGGACTGGGGTCGTCGATATTCGCGGGTGGGCCGGCGACGATTTGCTGTTCGGAGGCGTTCGGGGCGGCTTAATATCTGGAGGCCGCGGTAATGACACTATTTACACGTTTGGTTTTGGGGCTCCGCTTCCACAGCAATTCCAAACTCATGCCTATGGAGATTGGGGCAACGACACCTTCTATCTAGGCATGGCTCGCTACAATTATGACAATTACGCCAACAGGTTTGGACACCATGTATTTGGTGGCCATGGGGCGGACAGATTCATTTTCTCCGAGGTAGCACAGGGCGATCAGAAAATTACCGGAAGAATTGACGATTTTGATCCGACACAGGACTCGATCTGGATCGAGAATGTCCGGGTGAACCTTAATGATCTTCCCGACAATGTCCGGATTGTCCAGCATCTCGGCCAACAGTGGATCCTCATCGACAATCGCATTCTTTATGCCCTTGAGGGTGCGCGGCACGCCTCTCCGACGATTCAGGCCGACGGGCGAAACTCCGAGTCCTCGGAGGAAAACCATTTTATCTACTGGCCCGAAGAATGGGCAGATAGCGTGCCGACGTCGGCGGATGTAGTCTATCGAAACCCCGCTAATTTCATTCCGGCGCGCTTCCTACCGATCGAGGCCCAATATGATCATCAGTTCAGCCCAAGAGACCATAGCTTCTCTGGTACCTCCCGCAACGACCGTATTGAAGGATCTCCCGATCGTGGACAAAGTCTCTTCGGTTTTGACGGACATGATTTCATTTTTGGAAATCGGGGAGACGACACGATTCACGGCGGCGAAGGGAACGACTACATCGATGGGTATCACGGTCATGACCGCATCTTCGGCGGGGTAGGAAATGACTCCATCGATGGCGGAAAAGGTCACGACATAATCGTCGGGGGATTGGGTCGCGACGTCATCGCGGGGGGATCGGACAATGACACATTGCACGGGGCCCTCGGCGACGACACAATTTTCGGGGGATCAGAAAACGACCTGATCTTTGGAGATTCTGGGAATGATGCTCTTTACGGTGGCAGCGGTAATGATCGCCTGAATGGCGGTGTTGGCGCCGACATCCTGGATGGCGGCGATGGTCACGATCGACTTTGGGGCGGGGTGGGTAATGATCGGATGCTTGGAGGTTTAGGCAACGACTGGCTACATGGTGGCGATGGCCATGACCATCTGTATGGTGGATGGGGTAACGACACTGTCTCTGGTCATCATGGCAATGACCGGATCTTTGGCGGTCAGGGAAACGATCTGATGTTCGGCAACTCAGGCAATGACAGTCTTTATGGTGATGCTGGTAATGACCATCTGGACGGCGGTTATGGTAACGACATTCTGGTCGGTGGGGGCGGCCGGGATACCATTGCTGGGGGGGCGGGCACAGACAGACTGCATGGCGGCGCTGGTGCCGACAGATTCGTATTTTTTACTCAGAATGACAGCCGTCCAGGCCAGGTGCTGGACGTCATCGTCGATTTCACGCAAGGCGAGGATAAGATAGATCTCTCCCGCTAGACGCCGATCTGAGCAGAGCGGGTAACCAGGCCTTGATCTTCAACCCCAATGGACCTGCGGAGCATGCTGTCTGGCTGATCCGCGAGGAGAACGGCATTTCGGTTCGTGCCGACCTTGATGGGGACGGCGTCCAGGATTTTGCCGTTTGGTTAGCCGGCGTGGAGCGGATGGGCGCTTCGGACTTTATCCTTTAGGTGCGAAGATGGACGGCCAGCGCGTTGACTGCCCCCTAGGGAGACGACTTTGGTAACGGGGCCTTTCAGTAAAGTGGTGTTGCGCGCACGCTGTCGGCCGCCATGCGGCGGCTTCGGGTTTGGGTATCTCAGCCATCCTGTTTGACGTTGCCTTTATGAAGGATCCTCATGATGCATGCTATGTTCCGTGGTCGGCGCCGAATGGCGCTAACGACGTGCTGGCGCATTGCGGTCACGGAGTGCCATCCCATTGGCGTGTTTGGTGCGGGTCAGCGACAGTTTGTAAATTTGGTACGATCGGGATCGCGTCCCAGAGGAGCGTGCCAGGCCTGTGGTCATGCAGGAAACGGTAGATCGCTTGCGTCTCGCATGCGAGAGACCCGCTCGTCCCATTTTCTTATTCAAGTTTAATAGCTACGGTGCATCATAACATTCGCCGCTAGGCACGGCGCACGAGGTATATTGACGCCGTCGGGCTGGGTTGTCCAGCATGATACGTCTTCCTCACCTGTTGGATGCAAAAGGTTTGGAACCCAACTTGACGGTTGTAGCGTTAGCTTCGGTAAGGCGAGCAAGACCTCTCTTGATTGTAGGACAGTCTTCTATGTTGTCATTTCAGAATGAAAACAAAGGGCGCTACCATTTGCCCTTGGGCTGAACGACCTCTCGCCATAATGTAAACTAGGGCATTTATATATGCAGTTAAATAAAAGATTGCCCAAGACACCAAAAGAATTAAACCAGGAAATTAAGATTGACCAAATTCGGCATGGATTCGTCAAAGTATTCATGAGGGACGGATACGCAGGTGCGAGTGTCGACGACATTTCAAGAGAGGCAAAGACTTCCAAAGCGACGATGTATAAGTACTTCCCTGATAAGTCTTACATGTTTATTGACATGCTTGAGATAACGATGGCTCAAGCGTTCTCTGGAAAAGCCTTTAAGCGACTTCTCGATGAACCGCCTAAGTTTGTACTAGCTAAAATTCTTTATGATCTTGCGGAGTGGTCAACATCCGAGCCTCGGCCAAGTTTACTTAGGCTGGTGGTATCAGAAGTAGAACGGTTTCCACAAGGGGCTCAGGATTATGCCTCTGGAATCGCAAGAAATGTCACCGAGCCCCTGAAATCCATCATCGATAAATGGATCGTTACTGGTGAAATTAAGCACCATAACATTGACGATTCGGCTTTTCAATTGAGCACACTTGTTATGGCACAAGCACAGTATCCGATTATGCTAGGCCTAGAAAAGCTTGACAATGCGCAGCTTGTCAGGATTTCCAATGAGGCTGCAGAGCTATTTCTGACCAGATACGGAATATAAGGTGTAGTCCCGCAGGAGATTCATTGCAAATTCAGCCACTGCCCATTTTACAGAGCCGGGGAAAGCCGTGACTGGTAACGGGTTAAGCTGAGTCGAAGCGGCCAAGAACACGATCGAGCTGAGCCATACACTTTTTACTTTACGATCCGGCATTTACAATCAGAGGGGCCTCATTCCTCGATGGAAAACTTAATTCAGCTTTGGTCGAATCTTAATTCATTGTCTATCAGCATGAAGGGTCAGGCAGGTATAAGATACCGCTCATTGGACAATGGGCATCAGCACTTCTAGTGCTGCCGTACTCCTATGACACTCGATCGATGTATCTATCATGACCATGAGATGCTGATGCCACCGCACCCGCACGGCGTTCCTGCCGCAGCAGCTCTCCCCGTCGCCATTCGGCGAGGGATAGCTGCGTCGATGCACCGTCATGCACGCACAGGGCAGGGGCGTGATCCCACAGGCCGAGGGAATAGGGTGTCATCAGCAGGCTCTCG
>NZ_BBPH01000089.1 GCF_000787695.1 Paracoccus sp. PAMC 22219
CCGCTTTCAATGGAACGTGTAAAGTCTTCTAGATCAGCGCCGATTACGAAACGCGCCGCCAGGCCGTAGACTTGGCCCAAGGCAAGGAAAGGCTATCATGACCCAGCTGCGGTTTCTTCTGAACGACACCGAGATCGCCCTGACCGAGGTCGGCGCGTCGGACACGCTGCTGGATCATCTGCGCCTGGCGCGCCGGATGACCGGCACCAAGGAAGGCTGCGCCGAGGGTGACTGCGGCGCCTGCACGGTGCTGGCCGGCCGCCTGACGGCCTCGGGGCTGGTCTATGAGCCCGTGAATGCCTGCATCCGGCTGCTGGCCTCGTGCCACGCCACGCATATCGTCACGATCGAACATCTGCGCGGGCCCGACGGTGGTCTGCACCCGGTCCAGGCTGCGATGATCAAACATCACGGCAGCCAGTGCGGCTTCTGCACGCCGGGTATCGTGATGGCGCTGTACGGTCTGTGGATGACCAATCCCCAAGCCGATGCCACCGACATCGAAACCGCGCTGCAGGGCAACATCTGCCGCTGCACCGGCTATGCGCCGATCATCCGTGCGGCGCTGGCCGCGGGCGCGGCCGGAGGGCAGGCCCAGGACGCGCTGTGCCGCGAACGCGATGCGGTGGCCGCGCGCCTGGCCGGGATGCGCGGCGCGAGGGTGTCGCTTGCGCGCGGCGCGGACCGGGCACTGGTCCCCGCCGATACCGACGATCTGGCCCAACTGTTGCTGGACGAACCCAAGGCCACGCTGGTGGCGGGCGCCACCGATGTGGGGCTGTGGGTCACCAAGTTCATGCGCGACATCAGCCCCGCCATCTTCATCGGCCACCTGATGAAGGACATCACGGTCGAGGACGGCATGATCCGCCTGGGCGCCGGCGTGACCTACAGCGAGGCCGCACCCCTGATTGCCCGCCACGTCCCGCGGGCCGCGGAATACTGGTCGCGCATCGGCGGCTGGCAGGTGCGCAACGCCGGCACCATCGGTGCGAACATCGCCAACGGCTCTCCCATCGGGGACACGCCGCCGCTGCTGATCGCGCTGGACGCGCGGATCGTGCTGCGCCGGGGCGACGTGCGCCGCGAGCTGGCGCTGGAGGATTTCTTCATCGATTACGGCAAGCAGGACCGCCAGCAGGGCGAATTCGTCGAGCAGGTGCTGATCCCCACGCAGCCGCAGGCGCGCATCGCGGCCTACAAGGTCAGCAAGCGGCGCGACAGCGACATCACCTCCGTCGCGGCGGGGTTCTGCGTCGACGTGGCGGGCGGCACGATCACGCGCGCGCGGTTGGCGTTCGGCGGAATGGCCGCCACGCCCAAGCGCGCCCGCCATGCCGAGGCCGCGCTGGAGGGGCAGCCCTTTGCTGCCGCGACCTTTGACGCCGCCGCCCGGGCCATCGCGGAGGATTTTCAGCCGCTGTCCGACATGCGCGCCAGCGCCGATTACCGCGCCACCGTCGCGCGCAACCTGATCCGGCGGTTCTGGCTGGAGCAATCCGAACCCGGCCTGCCCGTGCGGCTGCGCCAGAGCGAAGGGGTCTGAGGCCATGAAGGATGATACCGCGACCATCACGGGCCAGGCCCATCAGGATACCGCCCATGACAGCGCCGCCAAGCATGTCACCGGCCGTGCCGAATACACCGACGACCTGGTCGAGCCCACCGGCACGATCCACGCCTATCTTGGCCTGTCGTCCTGCGCGCATGGCCGCATCACCGGCATGGATTTCACCGATACCCTGGCGCAGCCCGGCGTTCTGGGCATCCTGACGGCGGCGGACCTGCCGGGCGTCAACGACGTGTCGCCTAACGGCAAGAACGACGATCCGATCTTTGCCGACGGGGTGGTGCAGTTCTGGGGCCAGCCGGTCTTTGCGGTGATCGCCGAAACCCGCGACCAGGCGCGTCGCGCGGCGCACAAGGCGCGGATCGATTACGACGTGCTGCCCCATGCGCTGGACCCGATCGCGGCGCGCGATGCGGGCATGGGCTATGTCACCGACCCGCTGACCCTGAAGCGTGGCGATGCGCCTGCCGCCATGGCTGACGCGCCGCGCCGGATCGAGGGCCGCTTTGCCATCGGCGGGCAGGACCATTTCTATCTGGAGGGCCAGATCGCAATGGCCGTGCCGGGCGAGGATGATGAGGTCGTCCTGCACGTATCGACCCAGCACCCGTCCGAGGTGCAGCACATGGTGGCGCATGTCCTGGGCGTGCCCAACAATGCGGTGGTGGTGAACGTGCGGCGCATGGGCGGCGGTTTCGGCGGCAAGGAGACGCAGATGAACCTGTTCGCCTGCGTCGCGGCCGTCGCGGCGAAACGCTGGCACCGCGCAGTCAAGATCCGCCCAGACCGGGACGACGACATGATCGCCACCGGCAAGCGGCACGATTTCGTGGTCGATTATGCCGTGGGCTTTGACGACGACGGTCGCATCCGGTCGGTCGAAGGGGATTTCTACGCCCGCTGCGGGTTTTCCGCCGACCTGTCGGGTCCGGTGACGGACCGGGCGCTGTTTCACGCCGACAACGCCTATTTCTATCCCGACGTGCGCATCAGCAGCCATCCGATGCGGACGAACACGGTCAGCAACACCGCCTTCCGCGGTTTCGGCGGCCCGCAAGGCGCCATCGTGGCCGAGCGCATGATCGAGGAGATCGCCTATGCGCTGGACATGGACCCGCTGGAGGTGCGCAAGCGCAACCTGTACCGGAACGGCCAGCTGACGCCGTATCACCAGGAGGTGCAGGACCAGATCCTGCCGCGGATCTTCGACGAGCTGGAGGCCAGCAGCGATTATCACGCCCGCAGACAGGCGGTGCTGGACTGGAACGCCACGGGTGGGGTGATCCGCAAGGGCATCGCGCTGGTCCCGGTCAAGTTCGGCATCAGCTTTACCGCGACCTGGTTCAACCAGGCGGGCGCGCTGATCCATATCTATTCCGACGGCTCGATCCACCTGAACCATGGTGGGACGGAAATGGGGCAGGGGCTGAACACCAAGGTCGCCCAGGTGGTCGCCGAGGCGTTCCAGTGCGATCTGAGCCGCATCAAGATCACCAAGACCACGACCGAAAAGGTGCCCAACACCTCGGCCACTGCGGCGTCCTCGGGGACCGACCTGAACGGTATGGCGGCGCTGGACGCGGCGGAGCAGATCAAGGCGCGGCTGGTGGCCTTTGTCGCCAACAACTGGAAGGTCGCGCCCGATCAGGTGGCGTTCGTTCCCGGTCATGTGCGGGCGGGGGACCAGATGATCCCATTCGCGCAGGTGATCAAGGCGGCCTACATGGCGCGCATCCAGCTGTCGGCGGCGGGGTTCTACAAGACACCCAAGATCCACTGGGACCGGACCACGGGGCAGGGGCGGCCGTTCTACTACTTTGCCTATGGGGCGGCGGTGGCCGAGGTGTCGGTGGACACGCTGACCGGCGAATACCAGATCGACCGCGCCGACATCCTGCACGACGTGGGCCGCAGCCTGAACCCGGCACTGGACATTGGCCAGGTCGAGGGCGCGTTCGTTCAGGGCGCCGGCTGGCTGACGACCGAGGAGTTGTGGTGGGACGCCAAGGGCCGCCTGCGCACCCATGCGCCGTCGACCTACAAGGTGCCCTTGGCCTCCGACCGCCCGCGCATCTTCAACGTCGCGCTGGCCGACTGGTCCGAGGCCAGCGAGCGCACCATCAAGCGGTCCAAAGCCGTCGGAGAGCCGCCTTTTGTCCTGGGCATCAGCGTGTTCGAGGCGATCAACATGGCCGTAGCCTCGGTCGCTGACTATCGCCAGCCTGCGCGCCTTGACGCGCCCGCCACGCCCGAACGCGTGCTGATGGCGGTCGAACGGCTGCGGGGATGATCCGCGTTCGCGTCACGCGCGCCCAAGGCTCGACCCCACGCGAGGCAGGGGCCGAGATGTTCGTGGGACCGGACGGGGTCACCGGCACCATCGGCGGCGGGCAGCTGGAATACATGGCGATCGACCGCGCCCGCCAGATGCTGGCACGGGGGGAGACAGATGCCACAATGGATGTGCCGCTGGGCCCGCAGATCGGCCAGTGCTGCGGCGGGCGGGTGATGTTGACGCTGGACCGGCACGGCCCCGCCCCGCAGGATCATCCCGAAGCGCTGATCTTTGGCGCGGGCCATGTGGGGCGCGCCTTGGCCCGCGCATTGGAACCGCTGCCGGTGAACGTGCTGCTGATCGACAGCCGCGCCGAGGAGCTGGCGTTGGCCAGCGGCCCGACCCTGCTGACGCCGCTGCCCGAGGCGCAGATCCGCGAAGCCCGGCCCGGCACCTTTGTGATCATCCTGACCCATGATCACGCGTTGGACTTTCTGCTGGCCGCAGAGGCGCTGTCCCGCACTGATCTGGCCTATGTCGGCATGATCGGCAGCGCCACGAAACGCGCACAGTTCACGCGCTTCGCCGCATCGCGCGGCGTTGATCCCGCCGGCCTGATCTGTCCCATCGGGGCGGGCTTTTCCGGCGACAAGCGCCCCGAGATCATCGCCGCCTTCACCGCCGCCGAACTGATGGCGCGCCTGACCGTCACCTTACCCAAGAAGCACCCATGCAACAGCTGATCCGGGGCCGCGTCCTCGACTTTCACGCCGATCCCCAGGATACGGCCGACAATCACCGCCTGTGGGAGAACGGGGCCATCCTGGTCGATGACGGGCGCATCGTCGCCGTCGGCGATCACGCCGACCTGGCCCGCGAGGGGCTGGAAGAGATCGACCACCGCCCGCACCTGATCCTGGCCGGGTTCATCGACCCGCATATCCATTTCCCCCAGTTGCAGGTCATCGCCAGCTGGGGTGCGCAGCTGCTGGACTGGCTGAACACCTATACCTTCCCGGCCGAGGCCGAGTTTGCCGATCCCGCGCATGCCACCCGCATGGTGGGGCTGTTCCTGGACCAGCTGACCGCGCATGGAACGACGACCGCCGTCGCCTTCTGCTCCAGCCACAAGGCCAGCGCCGATGCGCTGTTCACCGCCGCCCATGCGCGCGACATGGCGATGGTGGCGGGCAAGGTCATGATGGACCGCAACGCCCCCGCTGCCGTGCTGGACACGCCGCAGCAGGGATATGACGACAGCGCCGCCCTGATCGACGCCTGGCACGGCAAGGGCCGCCAGCGCTATGCGATCACGCCGCGCTTTGCGATCACCTCGACCCCGGAACAGATGGAGGCGGCGGGCGCGCTGGCTCGCGCCCATCCCGGCTGCCACGTCCAGACCCACCTGTCCGAGAACGTGGACGAGATCGAATACACGCTGTCGCTGTATCCCAAGGCGCGCGACTATCTGGACATCTACGAAGCCTATGGCCTGCTGTCGGACAAGCTGCTGCTGGGCCATTCGATCCATCTGGAACCCCGCGAAATCGCGCGCATGGCGGAAACGGGCAGCCACGCGGTGTTCTGCCCGACCTCGAACCTGTTCCTGGGGTCGGGGCTGTTCGATGCCGACGGGCTGCGCGCGGCGGGCATCGTCAGCGGGATCGCCACCGACGTGGGCGGGGGCACTAGTTGGTCGATGCTGCAGACCCTGGCCGAGGGGTACAAGATCCTGCAGATGCGCGGGCAGAAGCTGCATCCGCTTGCGGCGTTCCACTGGGCCACGCGCGGCAACGCCCTGACGCTCGGCATGGACGCCGAGATCGGCACCCTGGCCCCCGGCAGCGCCGCCGACCTGGTGGTCCTGGACGCCCGCGCCACCCCCGCCATGGCCCTGCGGATGGAACGCGCCGAGACGCTGGCGCAGGAGCTGTTCGTCCTGCAGATCATGGGCGACGACCGAGCCGTGGCCCAGACCTATGTCGCGGGCCGTCCGCAGAAGGGCGCCTGATCTCCCGGCATCGGGCGGGGCCGCGGTCTGCTCCGTCCAGTTCCAAAGACGACTGCGCACTGGTCGTGCTGATGGCTATCCGCGGCGGCCGCTTATTGGCCGCTGTTCGATCCTATACAGGTCACCGGCCTGTCGGCAGCGTGAACCAATGCAGCAGTTCTGATGTAGTTGGCTTACATGCCCGGTGTTTCTGACCGCTAACGTTCGAATTCTGCCAAGAGCGTACAAGAAGCAGTCTCTTGCAGGCGCGTGGGTCGTAGCACGCATTATATAATGTGGTCGTCTAACAGCGCCCCTGTGTCTGTGTTCATCACGCGGGCTGCGCGACAATCCTTGGCGCCGTCTTGCACGGCAAAGGCCGGCGGTCGCCAACTAGCTGGGGCTGCATATTCCGGCAGAGTTGCGCTTGATCCTGTCATCTGGCGATACCAAGACAAGTTACCACGCGGCAGGTCCGGCAATCCTTCCTTATCCCGCTTGGCAGAATCGTGCCGTTCTGCTTGAACGATGGATAGGACACGACGATCCCGGATCACGGTGCGACGTGATCGCCCGCAGGGATGCCAGATGAACGCCGGCCGTTCTTCTCAACGGGACGCCCGCCTGCTAGAGGCGGCATCTGCCGCAGGCCACGGCGCTGCCAAGAGAGTTTTCGACACATGAGCGATCACGTCACCCCCGACGGTCCGGCGCAACCCGCCGCCGCATCGGCGCACCTGTCCGATCTTCCTACCGCGGGACAGCACGGCACCAGCAACCTGGGCGGTCTGGTGCTTGGGGCGATCGGCGTCGTCTATGGCGATATCGGCACGTCGCCGATCTATGCGATGCGCGAATCGCTGCATGCCGCGTCGCGCGACGGGCTGACGCCCGATGACGTGATCGGGGTGATATCGCTGCTGATCTGGACGCTGATCTCCATCGTCAGCTTCAAGTACGTCGCGCTGATCATGCGGGCCGACAACCGGGGCGAGGGTGGCACGCTGAGCCTGGTGACCCTGATCCAGCAGGCGCTGGGCAAGCGTCCGGTCTGGCTTATGGTGCTGGGAATGATCGGCATCTCGCTGTTCTTCGGGGACGCGATCATCACGCCTGCCATGTCCGTCCTGTCCGCGGTCGAGGGGCTGACGATCGTGGCCCCGGCCTTTGGCCCCTATGTGGTGCCGGTCACGCTGGCCATCATCACCGGGCTGTTCATCGTCCAGCGCTGGGGCACGGGGGCGGTGTCGATCCTGTTCGGGCCGATCATGGTCATCTGGTTCGTGGTCATGGCCGTGATGGGGCTGTCCCATATCGGCGACGACTGGTCGATCCTGCGCGCGCTGAGCCCTGTCCATGCGGGCGCGTTCCTGGTCGAGAACAAGCTGGCCTCGCTGATCGTGCTGGGGTCGGTCTTCCTGGCCGTCACCGGAGGAGAGGCGCTCTACGCCGACATGGGCCATTTCGGCCGTCGCCCGATCCGCATGGCGTGGGTGCTGCTGGTGTGGCCCGCGCTGACGCTCAGCTATCTGGGGCAGGGGGCGATGATCCTGGCGCATCCCGACCGGGCCGCGAACCCGTTCTTTCTGATGGCGCCGCCCTGGGCGTTGCTGCCGCTGGTGATCCTGGCGACGATGGCCACGGTCATCGCAAGCCAGGCGGTGATCTCTGGCGCGTTCTCGATGATCAAGCAGGCGGTGCGGATGAACCTGCTGCCCCGGCTGGAGATCCTGCACACCTCCGATACGCAGGAGGGGCAGATCTATCTGCCCAAGATCAACGCGATCCTGGCGATCGGCGTGTTCGTCCTGGTGATCGTGTTCGGATCGTCGTCCGATCTGGCCGCCGCTTACGGGATCGCGGTGACGGGGGACATGGTGATCACCACCATCCTGGCCTCGGTCGTGTTCCTCAAGGTGTGGCGCTGGCCCGTGGCGCTGGTCGCGCTGGTGGTCACGCCGCTGCTGGCGCTGGAGCTGCTGTTCCTGGGGTCGAACGCGATCAAGATCCCGCATGGCGGCTGGGTGCCGATCCTGATGGCGGCCGCGATGATCCTTCTGATGTGGACCTGGGTGCGCGGCACGCGCCATGTCCAGGCCCAGGCCCGGCGCAGCGCCACCTCGACCAGCGCGCTGATCCAGATGCTGGCGCGGTCCGACCGCTTGGTCGTGGTGCCCGGCACGGCCGTGTTTCTGACCGCCGAACCCGACATCGCGCCCGCAGCACTGCTGCACAACGTCAAGCACAACCATGTCCTGCACGAGACGAACATCATCGTCTGCGTGTCCGTGGCCACCCGCCCCTATGTCGCGGACAACGACCGGCTGACCGTCACGCGCCTGTCGGACCGGTTCATCCGCATCGACATGTGCTTTGGCTACATGGAGGAGACGAACCTGCCCAAGGCGCTGGCCCTGGCCCGCAAGGAGGGCGTGCGCTTCGACATCATGTCGACCTCGTTCTTTCTCAGCCGCCGGACGTTCCGGCCTGGAAAGACGCGCGGATTGCCTGCGTGGCAGGAGACGCTGTTCGTGTCGCTGTCCAAGTCCGCGGCCAATGCCACCGATTTCTATCACCTGCCCAGCAGCCGCGTGATCGTCCTGGGTCAGCAACTGCTGATCTGACCTCGCGCCGGGTATCGATCGCCCGGCATCGACAACGCGCGGGCGCTGGTGGATGGTATGGTCCTGCAGAACGCGGAGCGTTTGAGGAGGGGACTGTGATGATTGATTTCACCCTGGACGGCAGGTTGGAGGAGATCCGGCGGCGCACGCGGGAGTTTGTCGAGGATCAGGTCCTGCCGGTCGAGGCGGATCGGGGCAACTGGGACGCGCATGACAACATCGCGGACGGTCCGCTGCGGGCGCTGCGCGGCAAGGCGCGGGCGGCGGGGCTTTGGTGTCCGCAGGTGCCGCAGGCGCTTGGCGGGATGGGGCTGCCGGTCACCGGCCGCGCGGTGATGTACGAGGAGGCGAACCGGTCCATCTTCGGCCCCGCGGTCTTCAACTGCGCGGCGCCCGATGACGGGAACATGGATATCCTGGCGCGCGTGGGCACGCCGGAACAGCAGGCGCGCTGGCTGGCACCGCTGGTGGCGGGCGAGGTGCGGTCGTCCTTCGTGATGACCGAACCCGCGCCCGGCGGCGGGTCGGACCCCGGCATGATCGGCACCACCGCCGCGCGCGACGGCGATGTCTGGCGCGTCACGGGCCGCAAGTGGTTCATCACCGGGGCCGAGGGGGCGGCGCATTTCATCTTGATCGCCCGCACCGACCCGAACCCCGACGAGCGCCGCCGCCATCTGACGGCGTTCCTGTTCCACCGCGACCAGCCCGGCTGGAAGATCCTGCGCCGCATCGCGATCATGGGCCCCGAGGAGCATGGCGGCCATTGCGAGCTGGAATTCGACGGGCTGGAGATCCCCGACGAGAACCGCCTAATGGGCGTGGGCGACGGGCTGAAGGTCACCCAGATCCGGCTTGGCACCGCGCGGCTGACGCATTGCATGCGCTGGCTGGGTCTGGCCAAGCGCTGCATGGCCGAGGCGCAGGCCTATGTCGATGCGCGCGAGGGGTTCGGCATCCGCCTGGCCGACCGCGAATCCGTGCGGCTGATGCTGGGCGGCGTGGCGCTGAACATCCAGATCGGGCGGCTGCTGACGATGAACGCGGCCTGGGCGCTGGATCAGGGCAGCCATGCCCGCAAGGAGGTGTCGATGGCCAAGCTGCATGTCGCGGACACGCTGCACCAGGCAGCGGACGTGGCGATCCAGCTGAACGGCGCGCGGGGGTATTCCCGCGATACGGTGCTGGAATGGATATATCGCTATGCCCGCCAGGCGCGGCTGGTCGATGGCGCGTCCGAGGTGCACCGGATGGTGCTGGCCGACGCCTATGCGCGCGAGGGGGACGATTTCTGGGGCTGGGGCGCATGAGCCTGACCGATAACCCCGCGCTGGACGCCTGGCTGGCGCGCGCGCTGGACCTGCCCGGCGCACGGGTCACCGCCGCCGACAAGCTGTCCGGCGGCGCGATCCAGGAGAACTGGGCGGTGACGGTGGCCGCGGGCGACACCACCCGCCGCCTGGTGATCCGCCGCGACGCGCCCGCGACCATCGCCGCCAGCCGAAGCCGCGGTGAGGAATACGCCCTGATCGCCGCCGCGCATCGCGCGGGCGTCCGGGTGCCACAGCCCCTGGCTTCTGCGACGACCCGGCGGTCATCGGCGCGCCCTTTGCGGCGATGGCCTGGGTGGGCGGCGCCGGCTATGGCCCCAAGGTCGTGCGCGACACGACCCTGGGCGGTGACCGCGCGGCGTTGGGCCGCGAGTTGGGCCGCCAGCTGGCGCTGATCCACGCGATCGACCCCGACCCGGCGCTGGCGGCGATCCTGGGGCCGCGCCCGGCGGACCCGGCGGTGGTGGCGGTGTCGGGGCTGCGCGGCTGGCTGGATGCCCGGCCCGCGCCGCGACCGGGCCTGGAATGGGCGCTGCGATGGGCGGAACGCCACGCGCCGTCGCCGGACCGGGTGACCCTGACGCATCAGGATTTCCGCACCGGGAATTTCCTGGTCGATGCGGACGGGCTGACCGCCGTGCTGGACTGGGAATTCGCCGCATGGTCGGACCCGGCCTGCGATCTGGGCTGGTTCTGCGCCGAATGCTGGCGCTTTTCGCGGCCCGATCTGGAGGGTGGCGGCATCGCCCCGCGCGCCGATGTCCTGGCGGGTTACGCCGCCGCGGGCG
Organism: Paracoccus sp. PAMC 22219; assembly: GCF_000787695.1. Lineage (GTDB taxonomy): Bacteria > Pseudomonadota > Alphaproteobacteria > Rhodobacterales > Rhodobacteraceae > Paracoccus. The sequence goes on from NZ_BBPH01000089.1 coordinate 10,579, forward strand.
GCATCGTCCCCGATCCCGCCCGCGTGCGGTGGTGGGAGGTGATGGCCCATGCCCGTTGGGCGGTCATCGCCCTGCAGCAGGGCGACCGCCATGCCGGCGGGGCCGAACGCTCGCTGCACCTGGCGCTGACCGGGCGCATCGCCGACACGCTGGAACACCGCCTGCTGCAGATGACCGCACCGGAGGCCGCATGAGCGACGCGCTGGACCTGATCGCCGAGGTCGAGGCTACGTTGCGCGACCGCATCGCGCCGGGCGGATCCGATGCCCGCTATCACACGCTGCTGGCCGCCAACGCGCTGGCCATGGCGCGGCGCGAACTGCGCCATCCGCCACAGGACGTGACCGCCGATGTCGCGGCGATCCGGGCGGGGGCGCATGACGGCGACGCGGCCCTGCACGCGCGTCTGCTGGCCGCCGCCCGCCTGCGCGCCTGGATCGCCGACCCCGGCACAATCGAGGAACCCGCATGAGCATGGATCGTTTCCGCCTGGACGGGCGGGTGGCGCTGGTGACCGGAGCGTCCGGTGCGCTTGGCGCAGAGTTTGCACGGGTCCTGTCCGGGGCGGGCGCACGGGTGGTGCTGGCCGCGCGGCGCGTCGAGCCGATGCAGGCGCTGGCGCAGGACCTGGGCCGCGCGCATGCCGTGGGCCTGGACGTGACCGATCCGGACAGCGTCCGCGCCGCCGTGGACGGGGCTGAGGCCTGGGCCGGCGCCCCGGTCGATCTGCTGGTGAACAACAGCGGCATCGCCACCCCCGGCGCCGCGCTGGACCAAGGCGACGATGACTGGGCGCGGGTCATGGGCGTGAACCTGGACGGCGCCCGGCGCATGTCGGTGGCTGTGGCCGCACGGCTGGTGGCTGTGGGACGGCCCGGCGCGATCGTCAATGTCGCGTCCATCCTGGGGCTGCGGCAGGGGGCGGGGGTGTCGGCCTATGCCACGTCCAAGGCCGCGCTGATCCAGCTGACCAGACAGCACGCCCTGGAATGGGCGCGCCACGGCATCCGCGTGAACGCGCTGGCGCCGGGCTATGTCCAGACCGACCTGAACCGCGATTTCTTTGCCACCGATCCTGGCCAGGCCCAGATCCGCCGCATTCCGCAGCGCAGGCTGGGCCGGCCGGAGGAGCTGTCCGGGCCGCTGCTGCTGCTGGCCTCGGACGCGGGCGCGTTCATGACCGGATCCGTCCTGGTGGCCGATGGCGGCCACCTGCTGTCCCCCCTGTGAAAGGCCGCGCGATGTCCGACTATGCCATGATCACGACCGAACCGGGCGGGCCGGGCAACTTCCGGCGCGTGGACATCACCGTGCCCGATCCCGGTCCCGGAGAGGTGCGGGTGCGCCACAGCGCGGTCGGGCTGAACTTCATCGACGTCTATCACCGGTCGGGGACCTATCCCTGGCCCAAGCCGCGCGACCTGGTCGTGGGGTCCGAGGGTGCGGGGGTCGTCGATGCCGTGGGCCCCGGCGTGACCGGCCTGCGGATTGGCGACCGGGTCGCCTATACGCATCCGTTGAGGGCCTATGCCTCGGCCCGGGTGCTGCCTGCAGAGCGCGTCGTGCCGATCCCCGACGGTGTCACCGACGAGGTCGCGGCGACGCTGATGCTCAAAGGCCTGACCGCGCATTACCTGATCCATGACAGCCACGCGGTGCAGCCGGGCCAGACCGCGCTGGTCCATGCCGCCGCCGGGGGCGTGGGCCTGCTGCTGGGCCAATGGCTGGCCGCGCGCGGCGTCACCGCCATCGGCACCGCCGGCGGGCCGGAAAAATGCGCGCTGGCCCGCGCCCACGGCTATGCCCATGTGATCGACAACCGCGAGGGGGATTTCGCCGCAGAGGTCAACCGGATCACCGGCGGCGCCGGGGTCGATGTCGTCTATGACGGGGTGGGCGAGGCGACCTGGCGCGGGTCGATGCAGGCGCTGGCGCTGCGCGGCAGCTATGTCTGCTTCGGCCAAGCCTCGGGGCCGATCACCGGCTTCACCTTCGCCGACCTGGCGGCGAAATCGGCAAAGGCCACGCGCCCGGTCCTGTTCCACTTCATCGCCGACCCCGCCGAACTGCGCCGCCGCGCGGCAGACCTGTTCGCCGCCGTGGCCGCGGGCCACCTGCACTCCGAACCCCGCCAACGCCTGCCCCTCACCGACGCCGCCCGCGCCCACGAAGACCTCGAAGCACGCAAAACCACAGGTGCAACCGTCATGATCCCGTAAGGCATCAGGCGACGGTCGGGGGTACGAAACCGGCGCCCGCCTCGATCCGTTCGGCAACCAGATGCTGCAGCGTCCAGATATAGTCGTCGTGGATGCCCCATTCGTCCAGGCCCCGCGCGGTGCGCAGCAGGTATTCTGCCCCCGATCCGGCGGCCCCGGCGGCGGTGGCCAGCAGCTGCGCCTGTTCCTCGACCGGCAGGCGCGCGATCGGGGCGTCGACCGGATCGGCATAGAAGGTCAGCGCGGGTTCGACCCCGCGGTCGGTGCGCACCTCGATCCAGCAGGCATTCGCGGCCAGTTCGTGCGCGACCAGTTCGCGGCGCAGGATCGCGCGCAGGGATTCGACCTCGGTCCCTTCGGCGATCTCAAGGATCAGCCCGTCGCAGGTGCCGCCCGACGCCAGCGCCAGCATCAGACCGGGGCGTTCCGGCGTGCCGCGGAAATGGTCCAGCGTCAGCGAGAAATCCCGGTGCCAGCCGATCGCCGTGGCGCGGCGGCGGTCCTGGACCGCGAATCCCGGGTTCCAGATCAGCGAGCCATAGGCAAAGATCGGCACCGGCCCCGTCCGCCCCTGCGTCAGCCGCAAGGCCAGCGCGTCCAGGTCGGCATCCTCCAGCATCCGCCAGGCGGGATTGTAGAGCAGCCCCTCGGCGGGGGCGACGCTGGCGACGTGGTGATCGCTCAGCGACAGGGTGCGGGCCTTGGGCATCATCCCTCCGGTGTGGCGTGTGGGCGCAGGTCTTGACCGTCATCCTCCGGGCGTCAACCGCGAAACCGGTCCGCGTCACGACGCCGCGTGCAAATCGGGCGGTTTCGGGGGCGGGCTGCCCGCACGGGCTTCACCCTGCGCGCGATGGCGGCTAGAACGGGGGCAAGGGGCACCCTGCCTGCCCAGACACGCAAATAACCCAAAGGCGCATCCCATGGCCGACGATCTGCTGAACAGCTTTACCTCCGGCCCCGACGATCAGGGGCGCTTTGGCATCTATGGCGGCCGCTTCGTGTCCGAGACGTTGATGCCGCTGATCCTGGACCTGGAGGCGGAATACGAACGCGCCAAGACGGATCCGGCCTTCTGGGACCAGATGAATGACCTGTGGACGCATTACGTGGGCCGTCCCAGCCCGCTGTATTTCGCGGAACGCATGACCCAGCATCTGGGCGGCGCCAAGATCTATATGAAGCGAGACGAGCTGAACCATACCGGCGCGCACAAGATCAACAACGTGCTGGGCCAGATCCTGCTGGCGATCCGCATGGGCAAGACGCGCATCATCGCGGAAACCGGCGCGGGCCAGCACGGCGTGGCGACCGCCACCGTCTGTGCGCGGTTCGGGCTGAAATGCGTGGTCTACATGGGCGCGCATGACGTGGAACGCCAGTCGCCCAACGTCTTCCGCATGCGCCTGCTGGGGGCCGAGGTGATCCCGGTGACCAGCGGTCGCGGCACGCTGAAGGATGCGATGAACGATGCGCTGCGCGATTGGGTGACCAACGTGCGCGACACGTTCTACTGCATCGGCACGGTCGCGGGGCCGCACCCCTATCCGGCGATGGTCCGGGATTTCCAGTCGATCATCGGCAAGGAGGTCCGCGAACAGATCATGCCGCGCGAAGGGCGTTTCCCCGACACGATCATCGCGGCCATCGGCGGCGGGTCGAACGCGATGGGCCTGTTCTATCCGTTCCTGAACGACAAGGACGTCCGCATCATCGGCGTCGAGGCCGGGGGCAAGGGCGTGGATGACCGGATGGAGCATTGCGCCAGCCTGTCGGGCGGCCGCGCAGGCGTCCTGCACGGCAACCGCACCTATCTGCTGCAGGACGATGACGGCCAGATCCTGGAGGGTCATTCGATCAGCGCGGGCCTGGATTATCCCGGCATCGGACCGGAGCATGCCTGGCTGAAGGATATTGGCCGCGCAGAATATGTCAGCATCACGGACGATGAGGCGCTTGGCGCGTTCCAGCTGTGCTGTGCGCTGGAAGGCATCATTCCCGCGCTGGAGCCCAGCCACGCGCTGGCCCATGTGATCAAGATCGCGCCGGACCTGCCCGCCGACCACATCATCGTGATGAACATGTGCGGTCGTGGCGACAAGGACATCTTCACCGTCGCCAAGCACCTGGGCCAGGACCTGAAGACCTGATCAGCGCGTCAGCAGCAGGATGTTCAGGTCCGATTCCAGCATCGGCAGCGGCATCAGGATGCGCGCCCGGGTCGGGCTGACGACCTCCACTATGCCGACCTCGGGGACGCGCTGCGGCGTGGCCGCGGGATCGGTGGTGGTCGGCAGGTCCGCATAGGGGGGCGGGGTGTCGCCGGCGATATAGCCCGTGCCCAGATAGACCGGCGCACCGTCCATGGTGCCGATGGTGCCCAGCATCTGCTGTGACCCGGTCTGCTTTTTGAACCCCCCATCGGCGCGATCCGGCAGCGGAACGGCTGATACACCACCAGCGGCAGCCCGCCGCCCAACTTCAGCATCCGGCACGACCAATCGCCGGGCAGGGCCGCTGCGGCCTGATCCGCAGGCAGGGGGCTGCCCGCCAGACCCTGCGTCAGCACGGCCAGATCATCGGGCATCCCTTGCGCGAACGCGCCGCGCAGGGTGCGTCCCGTCACGGCGTCAAATTGGTCCAGCCGGACACGGTCGTCGTCGCGAATACTGGTGGCCAGATCGGGGCCGAATGCCGCGGCCGGGGTCGCGGCCAGCATGGCGATCAGGATCGCCGCGCTAGCCCGCATCGGTCTGTGCGTGGCGTTTCAGCAGCTCCAGCGGCACCATCTCCAACGCGCGCTTGTGGGTGGATTCCAGCACCACGGTCGGGGCGGCGAACTCCTGCGCGGCCTGCAGGAACCGGCTGGCGCACAGACACCAGCGCTGGCCCGCCTTCAGCCCCGCAAAGCCGTATTCGGGCCGCGGCGTCGTCAGGTCGTTGCCCAGATAGCGCGACATCGCCAGGAATTCGTCGGTCAGGATCACGCAGACGGTGTGACTGCCCCGATCCTCGGGTCCGGTGTCGCAGCATCCGTTGCGAAAGAATCCGGTCAGCGGCTTGGTCGAGCAGGGCTGCAACGCGCCGCCCAGCACATTGATCGAGGGGTCCATGCAGTCTCCTTTGCGTCCAGCCTAGGCGCAGGCGCGCGCCGGGGAAAGTCACAACTGCTTCGGCTGCCAGTCGATCCAGCGCCCGTGGAAATCCGCGCGCCCAAGCGACCAGTCGCGCCGCGTGCCGTCCCACAGTGTCAGGTCCAGCGCCGCGCCTTCGCCGCCATCGGCCTCCATCCGCAGATGGGCCACCGGCGCCGAAGGGGTGGCCGCCTGTCCCGCGCGGGACAGCGCCGCGGCACAGGCCTGTGCTGTCGCGGGCGGAAAATACTGTGCCGCAACCGTGTGATAGACCAGCGTCAGCCGGTCCGCCGCAGGTTCGGCCAGCCGGTCGGCCAGCCACGCGCCCGCATC